>JASHPT010000116.1 GCA_030037955.1 Thermoplasmata archaeon | reverse complement strand
CGGTCGCGGCGGTCGCCAGGTTCCGCAACCGTGGGTCCGTTCGGAAATGGAGGGAGAGCAACAGGGCGCCGAAGCCACCGCCGACGAAGGCGATGAGTGCGACCACGAGGTGGATCTGCCCGTGGAGCGTCACCTCGGCGCCAATGTTCGTGGGGAAGGCCGCCAGGATCAGTGCCCCGACGGCCCAGATCCCCAGGAGTGCGGTTCCGACGCGGGCCTCCCGGGTGAGACGCGTTGCGCCGGCCAGTCCGAGCAGGAAGGCCAGCGACAGCAGACCGCGCAGGACGAAGTTGATCGTCATCACGTAGCCGTAGGGTCCGACCGCGAGGTCGCTCTCGGCCTGCGAGATGGGGCTATAGTGCGGGGGCAGGGACTGGGCGACGATGTCGAGCGCGGCATAGGCCACGACGCCGACCACGGTGAAGGTCAGGGCCCAACGGTCTCGGGCCGACAGGGGCGCCGGGGTCGGCGGCTCCGCGTCGGGCACGGCGCCGCATCGGCGCCCCGCGGATAGCCTCTGCGACCGGAGCTCCGCACCGACGGAAATCATGAAGGGTCTTCCCGACGTTCGGGGCCCGGGCGCGTCGATGCGAACGTTGACCGATGCCGACGTCGACCGTCAGCTTCCGATGGCCGATGCGATCCGGATCATGGAGGAGGCCCTCCGGGCCAAGAGCGAAGGTCGTCTCCACTCGCCACCGCGGCACTACGTCCGGTTCCCTAGCGGTGCCCTCGTCTTCACCGTCGGGGGCGATACGACCTACTCATCCGTGGTGGGCTTCCGGGTCTACAATACCTTCCCGGGTTCGAATGAGGACGGCGGCGTGCACCCGAACCGGACCCAGGCTACGATGGTCTTCGATTCCCGGACCGGCGCCCTGCAGGGGACCGTCCTGGGTACCCGGCTCGGGGTCCTGCGGACCTCCGCGATCGGCGGAGTCGCCCTGAAGTACCTCGCCGCGAGCGACGCCGACCGGATCGGCTTCCTCGGGTCCGGCCTCCAGGCCGGCGCGCAGCTCGAGGCGGCCAAGGCGGTGCTGCCGCTCCGGCAGCTCCGGGTATTCAGCCCGACTCCGGCGAATCGGGAGAAGTTCGCGCGGTGGGCCCGCGAGACGCACGGTATCGAAGCCGAAGCCTGCGGGACTGCCCGCGAAGTGGTCGAGTCGTCGTCGGTCGTCATCTGTTCGACGGTGAGCAGCCGACCGGTGCTCGACGCCGCCTGGATCCGGCCCGGCACCCACGTCACGACGATGGGCAGCAAGACCGTGACATCACACGAGATCGACACCACGGTGGCGGAGCAGTCCGACCGCATCGCCACGGACTCGCCGCCGCAGCTCACCGGCTATGACGAGCCGAATCTCCTCCAGAACACGTCGGCGTGGAACCGGATCGTCGACCTCGCCGACATTGTGGCCGGGCGGGCACCGGGGCGCACCGCGCCGGCCGAACGCACCCTGTTCCTCTCCGAGGGGCTTGCGGGTACCGAGGTACTGCTCGCGGCGGAGCTGCTCCGCCGGAGCTAGTCGCGCGTTCGACTACCGTTGAAACGCCGGCGTGACGGGGCGTTTCAAGTCCCCCGTAGGGCGACTTAAGAGGCGACCGGCCCGCTCGTTTCCGGTCGAGGTTTCATCGTGTCTCGAGGAGTGGCGGCCGCGCTCGCCGTGGGCCATTCGGAGTGGGCGATCCCCGACCTCGTGCCGGCCCCGGGGTCGACACCGGACCCGGCCGGACCGGCCGGGCCCCGACCCCGGGTACCGGTGCGGTTCCGGCGCCGGCTGCCGGCGCGACGGGTGCTTCCCGACGCGCCGGCGCTGTTCGGCTGGCTCGGACGACGCTTTGCTCCCGGCGAGGCCACGGTCTGGACCGGCGCCCCGTTCGCCATCGACCGTCTCCTGGAACTCCTGTATGCCGGCAGCGCGCTCGCCCGCGGCCGGATCTCGCTGGTCGAGGGCGCAAACCGGTTCAATCCCTATCGCATCGCCGAGCAGGGCCAGGCGCTGGGCCTCGAACCGGACCCGGTCCTCGAGGGGATCCACCTCGCCCGGGCATTCACGGCCTACCAGTTGGTCGCCCTCGTGGACGGCTGGTCGGCCGAGGCCCGCCGTCGCCGACCGACCCTCCTCATCGGGCATGAACTGCCGACGCTGTTCGACAATCCCGAAGAGCTTCCCCCGGAGGAACGCGAGCCGCTGCTGCGGTACGTGTCGGAGCAGCTCGCCGACCTCGTCGAGAGTACCGGCCTTCCGCTGCTGCTCACGGTGGCCGGCGGACTCGCCGCGTTTCCCGGCCTCTCGGAGACCGGTCCCCGGTTCTCCGACCTGGTCCGGCTGGTCCCCCGATCCGCCGGTGTCGAGCTCGGCTCGGTCCGTGAGGGCCGACGGCTGTTGATGGTCCACCGGCCTCCCGGCCAGCGAGGTCTGGAGGAGTTCGTTCCCCCCGACGGGATCGAGGAGGTGAATCCGTGGGCCGCACCGCTCCCACCTACCGGCAGGCGCTCGAGGAACGGCTGAAGCGGTGGGACCGGTTCGCGTCGCTCCTCTCCACCCCCGAGGAACGAGCGGCGCTCGAGGAGCTCCGCACCTCGGTCCGCCGGTACATCCCGCAGTCGACGTACGGTGGCACGCCGGACCTCACGGAGACGATCTTCCTGTCGATCCTCCTTGACCTGCGCACGCGGGCGGATGCGGCACCGATACCGGGGTCCTCCGACCGTCGGCCAGCGATGCCGAGCGGTCGACCCCCCCGGAGAGCACGACGATGGCGGAAGGCTGGCTCCTCGACATCACCGACGGACGCGACGGCACTTCGGTCGTCCTCTGGCTGAAGGACGGCGCCCGGGGCACGGTCTCCCGGCGGGTGGAATCGTTCCTCCCACCGTTCTGGGTTGACGGGCCTCGGAGCGACCTGCTCGCGCTCGCTCGGGACCTGGCGAGCGACCCGCGGGTCGCCTCGACGCGCTTCGAGGTCCTCCGGCCCTCGCTCTACGATCGACGGCCCCGTCGGATCCTCGGGGTGGTTCCGCGACGGAACCCGGATCGGCGGCGCCTCGCCACGACGATCGATGCTCGGGGCGGATACACGCGGTTCCACCTCTACGACGTCGACCTCACGCCACCGCACCTCTACCATCTCGAGCACCAGCTCTACCCGTTCGCGCCGATCCGGTGGAGCCCCGACACTGTGGTGGCGCTCGAACCGGCGGAGACGATCCACTACGACCTGCCGCCGTTGTCCGGCGCGGCGCTCGAGGTCGAGCTGCAGGGCTGCCAGCGGGAGGGCTTCATCCGCGGCACCGAGCCGATCGCGGCGGTCCGGGTCGGGGAGGTGACGCTCGAGGGTCCCGAGGAGGCGCTCCTCGCCGAGGTACGGGACGAGGTCGTCCGGCAGGACCCGGACCTCCTGCTCACCGACGGCGGGGACGGGGGGGACATTCCGTGGCTCTACCGACGTGCCCAGGCCGCCGGTTTCACCGAGACCACCTTCTTCCTGGGCCGGGAGCCGGGCCGGTTCCGGCCGTACCGGGAGGCGTTCTCGTACCAGACGTACGGGCAGATCCGGCATCGGGAGGCGGCGTTCCTGCTGCCGGGCCGGTTCCACGTCGACCGGGGGAACTCGTTCCTCTGGGGCGATGCCGCCGTGCCCGGGCTGGTCGAGGCGGCGCGGCTCTCCCGGCTCTCGCTCCAGACGGTGGCCCGGCAGTCCCCGGGCACCTGCTTCACGGCGATGGAGATGGCCCACGCCCGCGAGGAGGGCGTGCACATCCCGTGGAAGAAGAACCGGCCCGAGGCATGGAAATCCGGCCGGAAACTGCTCGACGGGGACCGCGGCGGCGTGATCTTCCTGCCGCCGGTCGGCGTCCACGACCACGTCGACGAGTTCGATTTCGCGAGCCTCTACCCGCACATCATGGTCCGGCAGAACCTCTCCGCCGAGACGCTCGACTGCCGGTGCTGTCCCTCGGCCCGGCGGCGGGCGCCCGGCCTCGGCTACCGTTCGTGCGACCGACGGGTCGGCCTCATCCCCCGGACGCTCGAGCCGCTCCTCGTCCGTCGGCTTGCGTACAAGGCGCGGCTCCGGCAGCGGGGCCTCTCCCCGACGGAGCGGGAGGTCCTGCAGCGTCGGGTGAAGATGCTCAAGTGGATCCTCGTCACCGCCTTCGGCTACCAGGGATACCGGAACGCTCGGTTCGGGCGGATCGAGTGCCACGAATCGATCAACGCCTACGCCCGCGAGCTGCTCGTCGGCCTCCTGCACCGGGCCGAGGAGCACGGCTACCGGGTGATTCACGGGATCGTGGATTCGCTCTGGGCCCGGCCGATCGACCCTGCGCATCCGCCGGACCCGGAGCGCTTCGCCGAGACGATGAGCCGCGAGTTCGACCTCCCGCTCGGCTACGAGGGCCGGTACCGGTGGATCGTCTTCCTGCCGGCGGTGACGCACGGCCTCGGCGTGCCGAACCGATACTACGGGCTCTACTCCACGGGCGAGTTCAAGCTCCGCGGGATCGGCTCCCGGCGGCACGATACGCCGGTGCTCCTCCGCCGGTTCGAGGCGGAGGTGCTGCAGCTGTTCGGCCGCGCCCGGAGCGCGGACGAGTTCCGGGCCGCCGTCCCGCGGGCGCTGGCCCGGGCCGACACCTTTGCCGAACGGATCCGGGACGGCGGCTGGCCGCGCGAGGAGCTGTTGATCTCCCGTCGGATCGTCCAGGAGCTCGGCGCCTACGTGACGTTCAGCGATTCGGTGGCGGCGCTGCGGCAACTGGCCCATCACGGCATCGCACGGGCCCCCGGGGAGACGGTCCGCTACCTGGTCGCGGACCGGACGGCCCGCTCCTGGCGGGACCGCGTGGTCGTGGCCGAGGCGCTGACCGGGCGAGAGACGTACGACCCCGAGGCGTATCTCGAGCTGCTTGCCCGGTCGGCGGAAACGCTGCTCGCTCCGATGGGCGTGCGTCGAACAACGCTCCTCGCCCGGTGGGGGGTGCGGGCGGAGCGAGCGCTCGGAAGGTACCGTTCGGCCGAGACCCTCGACCAGCACCACCTGGGGGAGTGGCCCGGGAGCTCGTCGGAGAGCGGACTCGCCGGCACAGAACGCCCTTAGGCGCCGAGCGGTAGCGGCCGGCATGGCTCCCGCTCGTTCGTCGCGACCGAGTCGTCGCCCATCCCCCGGGGCGGGGGACGATCGCCCCGTGGCGGAACGGTTGCGAGAGATCCGGGACTGGATCGCTCGGGGCGGCGACGACGAGCCGTACCGTCTGATGGAGCGACTCGACGACGACGAGTCGCTGCTCCGGCAGGCCGCGGCCTGGGGACTGGGCCAGCTCAAGGTCCACCGCAGCCGGGCCGCTCTGGAACGGGCCCTCCGGGATCCCGAGAGCGGAGTGCGCCGGTCGGCGGCCGGAGCGCTCGGGGCGCTGGGAGACCGACGCAGCCGGTTGGTCCTCGAAGCGGCGCTCCAGGACCCCAATGCCCGGGTTCGCGAGCAGGCCGCGTGGGCGCTCTGGGCCCTCGCTGACGACCGGTCCGAGTCCGCGCTGCTGGCGTGCATGGACGATGACGATCCCGCCGTACGCTGGAGCGTCGCTGTCGCGCTCGGACGCCTCGGTTGTCCGGGCTGTATCGATGCGCTCCGGCTGGCCCGAGGCGACCCCAACGACCGGGTACGGCGGGAGGCCCTGTTGGCCCTGGCCCATCTGCACCCGCCGGACCTGGGCGAGTTGCTCCATCCATTCCTGGCCGACCCGGCGGTCCGGGTGCGGATCGCCGCGGCAGTGGGGCTCGGCGAGCGGCGGGTCCGGGAGGGGGTTCCCTGGCTGCTCGAGCGCCTCCCCAAAGAGACGGACGCCCGGGTGCTCCCGTCGCTGCTGGTCGCGTTGGGCCGGATCGGAGACCCGACGGCCGTGCCGGCGCTGCTGGGCTTCGTCTCGCATCGGACCAGCTGGGCCCGTGTCTGTGCACTCCATGCCCTCGGCGACCTGAACGCACCCGAGGGTGCCGCACCGGCCCGAGAGCACCTCTCCGACCCGGTCTGGTCCGTGCGCGGCGCCGCGGCCGAGTGCCTGGGTGGCGTCGGGGTCCCGGCTGACGCGGATCTCTTACTCCCGCTCCTCCAGGACCGGCAGATGTGGCCGCGGCGGGGAGCGATCTACGCGCTCGGCCGTCTCGGGGTGGTCGATGCCGCTCCCCGGCTTCGGGTCCACCTCGGCGACCCGGAGCCGGAGGTCCGGCTCGCGACGATCTGGAGCCTCGGACATCTCGGCGACGTCGCAAGCCGGGATGGCCTGCTCCAGTTGCTGGATGCGCCGGAGTCCCGGGTCGGCGAACTCGTCACCTTCGCGGAAGGAGACGGTGCCATCTCGCTGCGGAGCGATGCCCACGACCGGATCTTCGACGCGGTGGTCCAGGCACTCGGGCGCCTCGATCGGGCCCACCACGATCCCGTGATCGAGAAGGCCCTGGCCCGCGCGCGGCGACGGCTCTCGGCGAAGGAGCTCGGGCGACCGGCGCGGCTGCCGGCTCCGGAGATCCAGCGGGGGAGGGAGCCGCCGACCTTGGCGGAGCTCTTCGAGATCGGACGACCGCTGCCAAGCCCGGGGGCCGCGTGACGGTCCGCGAGTACCGGAAGGGGGATTGGGTCGGAGTGGCCGACCTCTGGAACCGGAACCCGTCGGACGAGTTTCCCTTGTTCGGACTTCATCCCCAGGCCGTGGGGCAGGTCCTGCAACGCACGGAACGACCCGGGATCCGGTGGCTCCTCCGGCTCGCCCGATGGGTCGGCCGCCCGGTCGTCTCGATCCTGATCGACGAGGAGGCCGGCCAAGTCGTGGGCTCCACGCTGGTGAACTACACCCCGGACGGCGCCTACGTCTCGGGCGTCGTCGTAGACCGGGCCTTTCGACGCCAAGGGCGGGCCCGGGCGATGCTCGGGTACGCCGAGAGCCTCGCCCGTCGCTACCGTCGGCCGAACGTGGTGCTGGACGTCCTCGCGCAAAACGGCCCCGCCCTCCAGCTGTACGGGGGCTCCGGCTTTGGAAGGCTCCGTGAGGTCCTCTGGATGGCCCGCGAGCTCGGTCCCGGGCAGCCGCTTCCTCCGGCGTCTGGCCACACGCCACTGCGGCCTTTCACTCCCGCCGACGGCCGCGCCCTCGCGGAGATCGACAATGCCCGGATGCCGGCCCCGGTCCGGGAGATCTTGCCCCGGTCCCCCCGGGAGTTTCGTACCTCTGCTCCAACGGAGCGGCTCCTCCAATCGGAGAGCGAGGCGTGGGTCCTCGAGATGAACGGCCGCCCGGCCGGCTACCTCCGCGTGACCGTGAGTCGGCTCATGGATGCCGCGAACCTCAGCACGCCGCTGTTCGCCGACTCCGTCCCGGTACCGGCGATCCGGGACGCGATCACCACGGCGCTCCGGTGGGCCGAGAGCCGGCACGCCGCCCGGGT
>JASHPT010000115.1 GCA_030037955.1 Thermoplasmata archaeon | reverse complement strand
ACGAACATGACGAACACCCTGAACACGCCGATCGAGGTGGCCGAGCATGAGTACCCCCTCGAGTTCGTCGAGTATCACTTGCGGCCCGGCAGTGGGGGGCCTGGCCGGTACCGGGGCGGGGACGGGATCGTTCGTGCCTTCCGTGTCACGGAACCTACGGTGGTCTCGATCTTGGCGGAACGGTTCGAGCTCCCTCCCTGGGGTCTCCGGGGTGGTGGTCCGGGGCGGACCGCACGCGTTAGCGTCACTCGGGGCCGGAGGCCCGAGGTCTGGCCGAGCAAGGCTCGGGGAGATCTGGAGGCCGGCGATGAGGTTCGGATCGAAACGCCGGGGGGAGGGGGTTACGGGCTCGCGGCGTCTCGGCCGCATCATCCCTCGAGTCCCCGCAGCTACCGGGCGCGACCCCCGAAGAAGTCCCGACGGATGCGACGCCGGGTTGCCGCAGGAGCCGGTCTCCCGTGAGGAGACCGCTGGCCGTAGCGAGACGACTCGGACTCGCGTCGGCCCACTCAAGGACTCGGTCGCAGTCGATCTCCATCCCGACAGAGAGTGGACCGCAACGGGCTAAGGACCGGACCAGGGACCTGCCAGCACCGTCAGCACCAGCTGCTCGTTGTAGGGCAGGGCCGGAGCGCGCACGGTCACGTTGAACCAGCCGCTCTTCGCATACCCGAAGACGGCCGGCACATTGGAGCTCACGACCTGGAAGGGCCAGTTCACCGACGAGATCGACGTGATCGCGAACTCAGCCCCCGTCGTATTCCCTGGACCGTAGGGCTCGCAACCGACGTCCCAGCTGAGGTTGAAGAGCGCGCCCGGTCGGACCTCGAGCACGGTCGGGGGTTCGGCGCTGGTCTCGGAGTATGGGCAGATCTCACTCGGCGGGGTCGTGTACTGGAAGGCCGCGTCACGTACGACGACCAGGCCCGTCGGCGACAGTGCGAACACCGCGAACAGTTCGAGCGCTGCCACTGCGACCGCGATCGGCAGGGCGACCCAGGCCCACCGAGGCATCCGCGGTCGTCGACGGGAAGACGGTCCAGGGGCCGCCATCACGCGCTGCGACCTCCGGGTTCCCGATAACGGTTGCACCGGATGTGTGGCCGCTAGGGGTCGGGAGAACCTGAGATTGGCGGAGAGCCTGCTCGCCGGGCGTGAATCGTGCGGGTCACGTACTCGAGATCGCGCAGCGCGTCGTCGACCGAGTAGACGGTCAGCTCGCCTTCCTCAGACAGTCGAAGAAGACGCCCCTTCGTCCATCGGGGCTCCGCGCGGGACGCCGGGAGCCCGCGCCGGGGCCCTTCGTCACCCGAAGGATCTGAGTACGTGGACGCTCCCCGCCGCTTGGGAGACGGGGTCGGTGTGAGCCGGCCCACGACCACCTCGGGAACCGGCCGACCGTTCCATCGGTCCGGAGCTTCCGTAAAGAGGCTAGCCGGATCCTCGGTCGAGGCCCTGATGGGACCTGGAGCGGTCCGCAGGCTCTGCGAGACCGGTTCTGGATCATCCGGTCCTGTGAGGAACGAGGCCAGTCCACCCACGACCCCGGTGATCCCGACCGCAGCGAATAGGAGGCTCGGTGACAACCGGTCCACCGTCCGATGTGGCAGCTCGATAGCGAAGATTCCGGCAAAAGCCACGCAGATAAGGCCCGTGACGAGCAAGGGCCACGATTCTGCGAGGCTCTCTCGCCATCCCGCTGTCTGAGCCGGATCGGGCGCCCGAGTTCGGGCCCTGCCCTGGGTCATGGGCACACCGTGGCACTGGAGCAGCGGTCTACCTGCACGTAGGTCTTGAGAACCGTCGGGGCGGTGGCCGTTCCGAGATTCACGTACAGCAGCACCGTGAGCGTTGCGCCGGTGGCCCTGAGCGCCGTCCCGGTGGCAAGGTACGCCCGACCCGTGGTCCAACCGGCCGAGGTCTGAACCTCGATCTCCACCAGGAATCCCGAGGAAGCTCCCGTCGCGGCGCTCGGCTGGGTCACCGACAGTTCCGCGTCCTCCGCGTAGTCACCGGCGACAAGACCGGCCGGGCTCGCGACGATGTAACGATCTCGGCAGGCAGCCGCCCCGCAGGTGGCAAGGGCGACGGGGGTCCCGGCAACACCGACCACGCCCGCCACTTGGGTTCCTCCGGCCCCGAGAGCGGCCAGGAACGCCGTCGCCCGTACGTCCCCCGTGGCCGTGACGGTGACCGGCGGCGCGGTCGGGGCCCCGACCCGAACTACCGAGTAATCCTTGGGGGTGTAACTGGTGACCGAGGTTGCCCCGGCGGCGAGCCCTTGCAGCAAGACCAGAGCTACGAGGAGAATACAGGAGAACCAGCCGGCCGATCGGAACCAGGAGCCGGCCCCCCGCGTCCCGAGGGAGGGCGCGGGTCCGCCACGATGCGACGGTCCGCACTCTTCCCCACGGCGTGACCCCGCTCGCCCTCCTTCCATCTGTGGTCCAGAACAGGTTTTAGGAGGGCGGCTCGGGCCGCCCTCCTGGGTGGGTGGTTGGTCGCGTCCTACGGGCAGGTCGTCCCGGTCGAGCACTGGTTGAAGACTACGGACACCGAGTTGATGACCGGCGCCGTCGTCGTCCCCAGGTCCACGAACAGGTAGACCGCGATGGTCTCTGTCGTGCCGCTCGTAGGCATTTCGATGTAGGCAAAGGCCACCACCGAGGTGGTCGTGGTCGTCGTGATCGAGATCGTCACGGCCATGTCGAAGCCGATCGCAGAGTTGGCGCTCGATTGCGAAGCGCTGAGAACGATCTGCTCTCCGTAGTCCCCGAGCGTCGTGGTCGGCGTTGCCGCCTTGAAGCTCTGGGCCGCGCAGGGAGCCGCGGCGCACGCCGTCAGCTGGGTCGTTGTGCCGGACAGGCCCGAGCCGGTTCCTTGCGTTCCCGCCGAGGTCGACCCCGCCATGGCGGACGAGATGACCACCAGTTGCTCGGAACTGACGGTCGCGATGGACGAGAACCCGCCGGGGGTCCCTCCCCCGGTCACGTTCGAGGACTGGGGGGTCCCGAGGGTCGTGACCGTGGTGGCGGCCAGCGCGTACCCTCCGATCATGGCGATCATCGCGGCGATTGTCACAAGGTAGACCGTTCGTTGCCGTCGCTTCATCCTGGCTTTCTCTCCGCGCCCTCGAGGGGCCCCGTGAAATGTGTATCAATACGTATTTAGGACTTCTTCCTCCGCCGAGAGGCAAGTTATACTGCGGTCCGGGCACCAGCCCCATCCCCGTTCGGGGGGCTGTGCGCCCGAGCCGTAGCCGGCCGTGCCGGCATCGTAAAGACCGATGGGGGCACGGCCCTTCGAATGACGGACGGGCTCTACCTCCGGGATGGCTACCTCCAGGAGTTCGACGCGCGGGTGGTGAGCGCAGCGGGATCCGAGATTGTCCTGGACCGGACCGCCTTCTATCCGGAAGGGGGTGGTCAGCCCTCGGACGCCGGAGTGCTCCATGCGGTCGACGGCCGGAAGTGGACGGTCTCCGCAGTGTCCAAGGGTCCGGAAGGGATCGTGCACCGGATCGAGGGGCCGACCATGTCGGTCGGTGAGAACGTGCATGGGACCCTTGATTGGCCGCGTCGGTACACGGCCATGCGCTATCACACCTGCCTTCACATCTTGAGCGGGGTGGTCTACCACCGGTTCGGCTCCGACATCACCGGAGGGCAGATCTACCTCGATCGGGCCCGAATGGACCTGTCGTTCCCGGAGTTCGACCGGACCGTCGCCGAACAGGTGGTCTCCGAGGTGAACTCAGTCATAGAGCGGGCCCTGCCGATCGCGGTCCGGTTCGTTCCCCGGTCGGATCTCGAACGCACGCCGGGCCTGGTACGCGTCGACCCGACCCTCGTTCCGGATGTGGCGGAACTCCGGGTCATCGACATTCAGGGGTTTGATGCCCAGGCAGACGGAGGGACGCACGTACGATCCACCCGCGAGGTGGGACACGTGACCTTGCAGAAGATTGAGAACAAGGGTGCTCGGAACAAACGCCTCTACCTCACCCTGGCCCCGATCGCTCCTCCGTGAGTTCGGAACGGTCCCAGCGTACTCCTAGGCGTTCGCCAAGCGTTTCGAGGAGTTTCCCCGACCGGTCGTCGGTCCACGGGGAGGGGCCGATCTCTGGCCGCTCGTTCCACGTCCGTGGTGCCTCTCGGCGAAACAGCTCAGCGA
>JASHPT010000114.1 GCA_030037955.1 Thermoplasmata archaeon | reverse complement strand
CCCAGCAGGACTCGAAGGGGGGTTCCGGCACCCAAGGTACGAATGGCCTCGACGGCGGGCGGCCGGAGCAGGATGGGATGCCCACCGGAGCCTTCGAACGTTGGAACGAACCAGACCCCCATGGCGTCGTGTTCCGCAGCAGTACGAAGTCGACGAAGGGTCATAGCTTGGACGAACGGATGGTCTACCGGCCACAGTAGAACGGTTGTCTCTAGGGGGAGCGCTTCCAGTCCGCGCTGCACGGAGCCCGTCCGGCCCTGTTCCCAGCCCGGATTTTCCACGACCTCGGGTACGGGCACCGCGAGGGCGGAACGGATCTGTGCCGCGTGTCGCCCGACCACGACTCTGGGCTCGAAGCCCGCCTCGCGCGCGACCCGCACGACGCGGTTGATAGCGAGCTCGCCCCCGAGGTCGAGCAGCGCTTTCGGGCGACCGCCGAGCCGGCTGGAGGCGCCTGCGGCCAAGACCACCGCCGCCGAGGTCGTCGGCATTCCTCCTCTCAACCGCGAGGCCGCGAGGGTCCTCTCCGGCAAGGTCCACACTCGAGCGGACTCTTCCCCTTGCGCCTCGACGGGTCCGTCACGGATTCCGAGCGTGTACTATCGGAGCGCTCCCCGTTGGTTTAAATAGGTCGGCCGGGTGGCGCCGCGCGCATGCCCCATCCGACCGATGTTCCGCCCGGGCTCCTGCTACCGCGGCTGGCCCAAGAACTGGAGAGCCGCAAGGCCGTCCAGCCCCCGGGCTGGGCCGCCTTTGCGCGGACGGGGGTCCATACCGAGAATGCGCCGGTTCAGGGAGGCTGGTGGTATCTCCGGAGCGCTTCCGTCCTGAGGAAGCTGTACGTCCGGGGCGCCCGCGGCGTCGAGCGCCTCGCCTCCGAGTACGGCGGCAGCCGGGACAAGGGGTCGGCTCCCTACCACGCCCGCAGCGGCTCTCGGTCGATCGTGCGCGAGATCCTCCAGCAGCTCGAGGGAGCGGGCCTCGTTCGGAAGCAGAAGAACGGGGGACGCGTCCTGACGCCGGACGGACAACGAATGCTCGACCAGCTGGCCAAGGACCTGCTGAAGGGACTGGCTGCCAAGGATACCCAACTCGCCAAGTACCTCTGAGACCTGCATCGAACAGGAGGCTAGCCATGGCGTACCAGGAGGACCCCGAGCTCGCGGCACTTCGACAGCGTCGCGCCCGGGAGATCCAGGACCTGCAGGCGCGGGCGACCGCCGATCCGGTCGCGATCGCTCAGCAGAACGCCGAGGCCCAGCGCCGAGAGGCCGAGCACTTCGAGGTCATGCGTCGACTGCTGACTCCGGAGGCGCGCGAGCGGCTCGGCCGGATCCGGCTCGCGAAGCCCGAGGTCGCCAACGCGATCGAGCAGCAGATCATGTCCCTCGCCGCCTCCGGGCGGCTCCAACGGCAGATCGACGACCCGACGCTCCGGGCTCTCCTGGAGCGCCTCATGCCCGAACGCCGGGAGATCCACATCACCCGCCGCTGAACCGAACTGGGAGAATACCACCGATGTCTACACGACGCAAGAGTCTCGCCCGAAAACTCCGGATGATCCGCGTCATCAACGGCAACCGCCGAGTGCCGGCCTGGGTCATGCAGCGAACGAACCGCCGAGTCACCCGGCATCCGAAGCGCCGAACGTGGAAGCGCGGGCATCTGCAGCCGTAGGAGGAGGACGATGGCACGCACCCCGAGCGAGTCCCGCACCGAGGAGCTCGAGCGCGAGTTCGTCGTGCCGCTCCGCGCGAGCAAGCACCAGCCACCCCGGCACCGGCGCGCGGGGCACGCGCTGCAGACGGTCCGGCGGTTCATGGTCCGGCACATGCACGGAGCCCCGGAGAAGATCTGGATCGATCCCCGGCTCAACACCTACATCTGGCGGCGGGGCGCACAACACATCCCATCCAAAATCCGAGTGAAGGCGATCCGATTCGAGGACGGCCTCATTGAGGTCGACCTCGCGGAGGAGTCGTAGCCGGCCGGAGCGACGGAGTGCCGGTCAGCCGAGCCTCGATTGCCGGAAGTCCCTACCTCGGGGTGTACCTCCGGACCTCCGACCGGGGCGTCATCGCGCCTCCTTCCATCTCCGAGGCCCTCGGACACGAGCTCGAACGGCTGTTCGGAGCCTCGCTGATCCGTACTACGGTCCTGGACTCTGAGCTCGTCGGGTCGCTCCTCGCCCTGAACTCGCACGGAGCCGTCGTCGCGGAGGAGCCGAGCGCTCTCGAACGGGCGCAGCTCAGGGCTCTCGGTCCGCTGCACGTGGTCCCGACCGTGCAGAATGCGCTCGGCAACAACGTGCTCGCCAACGACCACGGCGCGGTCCTCCATCCGGCGCTCCCGGAGACCGTGGGCGTCCGAATCGGGGAGGCGCTCGGGGTGCCCGTCGTACGCGGAACCGTCGCGGGGCTGGGCACCGTGGGCATGGCCGCGGTCGCCACCAACAAAGGGGTTGTCGTGCACCCCCGAACCACCGAGGCCGAGGCGACCGTCCTGAGCCAGGCGCTGGCGGTACCGGTGCATCGGTCGACCGCGAACTTCGGGGTGCCGATCGTCGGCGCCTGCGTTCTCGCGAACTCGCGCGGCCTCCTCGCCGGTACACCGACCACTCCGGTGGAGTTCGTCCACCTGCAAGAGGGCTTCCAGATTCTCGACTGAGCCAGTGCCGCGGCTCAGTCGACCGGTCCGCGCTCGAAGATCGCGATCGTATCGACCGTCTCGAATCCGCACGGGGCGTAGAGCTGGTCGGCCAGGGCCCGCGAGTGAGTCACGAGCTCGACGCCGTGGCACCCGTCCCGAATCGCTTGCTCGGTGGCCCGGGTCACCAAGGCGGTAGCCACTCCCTGCCCCCTCCATTCAGGCGCGGTCTGGACATGCTCGACCGAACCGATCGAGCCGATCCGATTGAGGTCCGCGGTCCCTGCCATCGAGTCGCCCCGGAAGCCGGCCAGGATCGAGCGGCCCGCCCGGTCGGCCAGCCGATCGTAGAGGCTGGTTTCCTCTGCCGCCTCCGCCGGTCCCTCGCCGTACTCCTGCTGGATGCGGTAGGTCAGCGTGAACCAGGCCGGCCGCAGGAACGGGTCCACGGTCCGAACCTGCACGTGCTCCGGGATCCGGGCCGTCGCCAGTCCGTGGTACACGAGGAGCCAGCGGAGGCTTTCTCGAAACCCTTGGGCCGAGAGGGTCCCGGCGAGCCGGCGGCGTACCTCGTCCCCGAAGAGAGTCACGCGCCGGAAGCGCAGACCGAGGGCGCGGAGCGTGGGCTCGGCCTGGGCCTCGATGTCCGACCAGTCGACCGGCGGGTCCGTCGGACCCACCAGGAGCTGGTTCGCCCGACCCACGCGGCGGAACGTGGGATTCGTCACGAGACGAGCGCCGTGCAACCGACGGGCCTGTCCGTTCCAGAGCCGTCGCTCCCGGTCCGCCTCGAGGAAATCCACCGTGGTCGGGGAGGAAGGAAGCGGCACGCCTCAGCGCGCCCCCGTCACGTCGCGCGTCGCCGTTTCACGTACCGCGTCGCGTAGCCGGCGATCCGGTTTACGAGCTTCTTGTAGATCACCGTCGGCTGCCCGGCGACATCGACCCGGAGGTCGGTGAGCTCCAGGACCTTCTCCTTGTTGTGG
>JASHPT010000012.1 GCA_030037955.1 Thermoplasmata archaeon | reverse complement strand
GCTGGCCGTCGGGGCCGTTGTACTGGCCGTTGCGGTGATCCTTGCTGCGGCGCCGGTCGACACCTCGGCCAACCCCGGAGTCGCTCCGCTGCTACCGGCGGTCGCCGGCGCCTGTCCCGGAGCGTCCGGACCTCCCACGGCGACCGGCACGCTCGCGCTGGTCGGCTCGTCGACGCCTCTGCCGTCCGTGGTGGGAGTATCGGTCCGCGTGGACTACTTCTACACACAGATCACGAAGGACGGCACCGACACGACCGACGCCTGCGTGCCGGCCAGCGCGTCCGCCTCGACCGGGGCCGCAGGGGCGATCTCGGTGCCGCTCCCGATCCCGCCGAGCCACTGCGTCGGCACGCTCTGCGAGGACTACGCCGGGCCGTACGGCCCCCTCGGCTACGCCACTCCCGGGGCGCCGGTCGGCTTCTTCGAGGTCGACCCGACCAGCGGCGTGAGCCCGGCCACGATCGACTGGGACGCCAATCTCTCGACCGCCGAGATCAACGTCTCCGGTCCCCGAGACGTGAGCGTCGGGGCGCCGACCGACCTCTCGGTCTCGGCGTTCAACGCCCTCGACGCCCCGGCGACGGCGCCGCTCTCCTACCAGTGGTCCTGGAGCGGCCTCGAGTGGTCCGTGTCGCCGAACGACACGCGGAACGTCACCGCCGTCGGCCTCGACCCCTCGTGGGTCGGCGCCATCTGGGTCACCGTCACCGGCACGTACGGCTCGACCGTGGAGACGGCCCAATCCCCCGTCCTGTCCCTCACGCCGGTCGCCACGGCCGTGACCTCGGCGAGCGTCTCCCCGTCGCCGGTAGACCCCGGCGTTCCGGTGACATTCTCCGCCGAGGCCTCCGGCGCCGCCGGCTACGCCTACACCCTCACCGTGGACCCCGGTCTCGGCGCGGCGCCGGTGAGCGGCTCCTGCACACCGATCGGCCTCCCGAACGGGACCGCGAATCTCACCTGCACCGCCGTCGGCTCCTACCCGGCCTCCGGGAACACGACCCCGACGGCCACCGTCAGCAACGGCTACTCCACCGCCGAGACCTTCCTTCCGTCGGTCTCCGTCCGTCCCGTGGAGGAGGTCTCCGTGGGGTCGAGCGCCTACGTCGCCTACACGAACCGAACGGTGTCGCTCACCGTCCGGGTGTCGAACGACACCGGGACGGCGCCGTATGGCCCGGCCTGTCTCTCCATCGGCCGGGCCGCCGGCTCGGTCTGCCAGTTCACGAACGCCACCGAGTGGAGCTTCCCGACGGCGTTCACGATCCCCGGCGAGTACGAGGTCCGCGCCACCGTCCAGGACCGGTTCGGGGAGAACGTCTCCGCCTCCGCCGGGATCCTCATCGTCGCCGCCTTGGCCGCCCGAGCCGAAGGCAACTCCACCGTCGCGCTCCGGACCAACCAGACCCAGGCGCTGACCGCCATGGTCACCGGCGGCGACCCGCCGTTCTCCTCCCGGTGGAACAGCAGCGGGACCGAGCTCACCTGGTGCTCCTCGGTCCTCGAGCTGGATGGCCCGGTCAGCTGCAGCATCTCAGCGCAGACCCAGGGATGGGCCAACGTCACGGTCACGGTGACGGACGCCCTGGGCAGCACCGCGTCGGTCCTCTTCGAGGTCAACGTCACGTCCGCGCCGCCGCCGACCGGCGGAGGCGGCTCGAGCGGTCTCCTGTCGCGGACGACCCTCGGCCTCATCGCCCTCGGCGCCGTCGCCGGCGCCGCCGGGGTCCTGCTCCTGGTCCTCCGTCGGCGATCGCGGCCGACGTCCGTGTCGGTCGACGAGTCGGAGCTCGAGCGGATCGCCCGCGGCCGGGAGCATCTGCTCTCTCGCGCCGACCCCTCCGTCGCCCGACGCCCGGAGGAGCTCGCCGACGGCTGGACCGGCCCGCCGGTACCGCCCGAAGAGTGGGCCGAGTGGATCAGCGCACTGGTCACGGACGGGAGTCTCGTGCCGGTCCGGGACGCGAGCCACCGGCTCCTCTACCGACGCGCCCCCGCCCGGGCGAGCGCCGCCACGATCGAGTTCGACCCGGCCGTCTGGGAGGCGTCCCGGGCGGCCCGGGAGCCCGACGCCGACGAGGACCCGGAGAACCCCTAGGCCGGCGGGTGGCCCACGAGGTCGTAGTACCGATAGGCGGCCTCGCCGGCACCGAAGCAGTACCGCAGACCCGTGTAGCCGAGCTTGAACGCCGCCGCATCCTGGGCGACCGCCGCCGGGTCCCGACCCCGGTGCAGCAGGTCGTCCATCAGCTCGGCGATCCGGACCATCTCCTTCTCGCCCATCCCCACCCGGGTGACCTCCGGCGTGCCCAGGCGGATGCCGCCCGGATGCTTCGGACTCGTATCGCCGGGAAGCAGGTTCTTGTTCGTGATGATGCCCGCGGCGGCGAGCTTCCGGGCGACCTCCTCGCCACCGCCCTCGCGCGTGACCCGGACCGCCAGCGTGTGCGACGCCGTGAACCCGAGCGGCTCCCCCAGGACGTCGAAGCCGCGGGCGTGCAGCGCCGCGCCGAGAGCCTTCGCGTTCGCGATCACCTGCCGGGCATAGGCCCGGCCGAAGGCGAGGTGCTCGGCCAGACTGACCGCCAGAGCGGCCATCGTGTGCAGGTGGTGGTTGCTCGTGACGCCCGGGAAGGCCGCCGAGGTGAGACGCTTCACGACCTCCGGGTCGTCGGTGTTGCCGAGCAGGATCCCGTGCTGCGGCCCCGGCAGCGTCTTGTGCGTCGAAGCCGAGAGCACGACGCAGCCCTCGTGCAACGGGTCCTGGAACTCGCCCCCGGCGATCAGGCCCAGGACGTGTGCCCCATCGTACCATCCCCGCGCGCCCACCTCCTCCAGCGTGGAGGAGAGCTCGGAGATCGGGAGCGGGAACAGGAAGAGCGACAGTCCGAAAAGGCAGAGCTTCGGCCGGACCGATCGCAGGATCTCCTTCGTCTTCGGGACGTCGATGGTCATCCGCTCGGAGTCCCAGGCGTAGTAGACCGGCTTCACCGACCGGAGGCCGAAGGCCCCGAACGACGCGCTCGAGATGTGGGCGCCGTCGGCCAGCCGACACGTGCCGACCAGGTCGCCAGGCTCGGCCAGCGCCTTGAGGACCGCCAGGTTCGCCACGGTGCCCGAGATCGGCCGGACATCGGCAAAGGAGCACCGGAACAGCCGCCGGGCCAGGTCGAGGCAGAGCGTCTCCACCTCGTCGACCTGTTCGTTGCCCTCGTAGTAGCGCTCGCCCGGCAGGCCCTCGGCATACCGAGAGTGGAAGTCGCTCACGAGGAGCTCCTTGGCGTAGGGAGACAGCAGGTTCTCGCTCGCGATGAGCGGGATCGCCCGCTCGAAGCGGGCGGAGTGCCGTCGCACGGCGTCCCGGACCTGCTCGACGGTCCGAGCCATATCTCCCTCCACGGCCCGGTCGTTGATGGACGGGTCCGCCATCAGACCCCCACCCCCCCATTTCCACTGGAACCGGCCGGGAAGGGACTGCAGGCCCGCCGCCCCTGCCGCATCGGTCCCAGCACGGGAGTCCTGCGCGTCAACCGAGGTATCCCCTGACCGACGCCGTCCCACTATCCATTACCATATAATCCGGCCCACCGCTGCCCGACTCCGCATGCGTCCGTCTCCATCCCGCACGCCTCCTTCCTCCTCCGGCTCCTCCTTACCTCCCACCCCCTCTCCTCCTCCCTCCGGAACCCCCTGGCCCCACTCCCGGATCTTCCGCATCCAGTACGCCGAGATCGACGTTCTCCAGCACCTCAACCACGCCGCCTACTTCCGGTTCATGGAAACCCTCCGCTGCGAGTATTACCTCCGGCTCCACCGAACCCACGACCCGTTCCAGCTCGACATCATCATCGCCGAGGCCCGGTGCCGCTACCTCGCCCCGGTCCCCTACGACGCCGAACTCCTCGGAGAGGTCGCTCCCGCCCGACCGCTCGGCCGGACCAGCTTCTCCCTCCTCTACCGCTTCACCGACCAGCACCAGCACCAGGTCACGGCCCGGGGCCTCACCGCCATCGTGACCTACGACTACGCCACCGGCGCCAAGAAGCCGATCGCGGACGCCATCCGTACCGGGCTGGAACGAGACGCCGTCGACCCCGGGACCGAGGGCTGGTAGGTCCCACGAGCTCCACTCGAAAGAGGGGGGTGGGGGCCTACGGAGCCGTCGAGTAGCCGGGGTTCTCTCGAGCCACTCCGGGCAGCGGAGGCGGCCAGGGGGTCGGCTCGATGAAGGTCGGGTCGTCGATGACCGATTCGCAGTGGTAGGTGACCCCGGTGCCCTTGAGGGCGTCGTGGAGCTTCTGGAGCCGCTCCCGGAACTCCTTCACGCTGCTCCACTCGAAGACGAGGTCGTGGGTACCGACGATGAAGGAGAGACCGGCGTGCTCCCGCAGCCGCTCCGCGATCTTGAGCGGAGAGACTCCATCCGGGGAGAAGTAGAGGTCGACGTAGGTGTGCATGCCTCTCCCGCGAGAAATGGGCACGTACACGTATTTAATCGAAACCCCGTGGTCGCGGGGCTGTCGATGGGCGGGAGGACGTCCCACGGTGACTCCGGCCGACAACTGCCGAAATTGCGAAGAGAGGTTGAAATATCGGCAGGTGGCAGCCACCACCAATGGCTCGTGCGTGGACCGCCGGAGCTCTCGCCGTTTGTCTGATCGTCGTCGTACTCGCCGTCAGTGCCCTGGCGACCGGAGGGGTCTTCACTCGAGCACCCTCGACGTCGCCGGTCACGACCGCCGGGCTGGCGAATCCCGCGGTGACGCCCGCGGGAACGGAGATGCTCGCCCATGCCGTGGCCTCGGTGAACGCCGTGGCCTCGGAACGGCAGGCCGGCGTCCGCTGTGAGTCGGCTGGCGGAGGCACCGCCACATGCGGCTCCGCCACCCCGGTCGCCTCGGGAGGCGCCTCCTCCCGGCCGACGGCCCACGCGACGAACCCCGTGACCGAGCCGCTCGGGGGAGCGGGTGGGGCGGCGACCGCGGCCGGTAACATCCGCACGGACACGGGTGCCGCGCCGGCCTTCGGATCCCTGACGTGGTACAACGCCACGAGCAACATCAGTGCCGCGTCGGGCGGCAACGTCCCGCTCGCCGGTCTCGGTGCCAAGATGGCCTTCGACCCGCTGCTGGACGAGGTCGTCCTGTACACCGCCGACACGGTGGTGGTCTACGTACTCCCGGACACTCCGAGCATTACCTGGGTGTACAACGGTGACACCTGGACGAACGTGACCGCCGCCCCGGCAAACTCCCCACCGCCCGTCACCTATCCCGGCTTCGGGTACGACCCGGCCTTCGGTGGAGTGATCCTGGTCGCGGGATGGAGCGCCTCCGGCTACGGCACGAACGATACCTGGCTCTTCAACGGCCACTGGAGCAACATCACCGGCACGGTCGGAGTCCTCCTGGACGCGCTGGGAAACCCCCTCACCAACGGCGGCGGAATCGGGGGCAGCGCGAGCGCCTATGATCCGGCGCTCGGCGGCTTCGTCCTGGTCGACGGATGCAACGACGTCGGGTGCGCCATCAACGCGTACGCGCTCACCTGGCTCTTGACTCCCTCGGGTTGGTCGACGATCGATTATGGCCCCGGCTGGGGCGCCGGCACCTGGCTCGGCTACACGTCCATGGTCTACGACCCGACGGATGGGTACCTGGTCCTCTTCGGCGGCTGGGACTTCCGAGCTGATTACCCGGAGAACTGGACCTACACCTACTCCGGGGGCACGAGGCTCGCGGGCAACTGGGTCAACGTCAGCGCAGAGGACGCCGGGTGCAACCCGACGTGCGGAACACCTGCGGGCCGCGACGACATGTCGATGACCTGGGACGCTCAGCTCGGCGCGGTGTTGATGATCGGCGGCTACAACTATTCCTACGGGAGCTACAACGACACCTGGTGGTTCCTGTCGGGCCACTGGTACGCCTCGTCCACCCCGCTCCCCGCCTCGTTCTCCCCGGTCGAGGGCCCGGCGCTCTCGACGAACTCGACCGACATCGGGGCGTTCATGGTCGGCGGAGACTGCTACCCGACGACCAACTGCACGGGGACCGAGCTGGTCTTTGAGTCGGCGCCCCGGGCGACGCTGGCGATCGCTCCGACCACCGTCGACAACGGCACCGCGCAGACGTTCACCGGCAGCTGGAGCGTCGGCACCGGCACGGGCTGGTATGCGGGCTGGACCTTCACCTTCGGCGACGGCCAGACCTCGACCGCGCGAGGCGCCACGGACGTCAACAGCTCCACGCCCTACTCGACCGCGGCCCACCACACCTATGCGGCCCACGGGTCGTACTCGGCGTCCGTCACCTGGTCGGACTTCTTCTACATCGGGGGCACGTCTGCCCCGGTGATCGCGGATGTGAACCCGACGCTCGTGGCCACCATCACGGCCTCGACGACCTCCATCACCGCGGGCGGCTCGGTCACGTTCACGACCTCGCCGACCGGTGGAAGCGGGACGTACACCTACGCGTGGAGCTTCGGAGACGGTACGGCGAGCACCGTGCAGGACCCGGCCGCCCACAGCTACGCGAAGGCCGGCACCTACGAGGTCAACCTGACCGTCACGGACAGCCTCGGGACGTCGGTGAAGTCGACCGTGTCGATCACGGTCAAGGCGGCAGTCTCGTCCTCCCTGAGCCCCGCGGAGGAGTACGGCATCATCGGCGCGATCATCGCGATCGTGGCGATCATCGCCGTGGTGCTGCTGCTGCGACGCAAGAAGCCGGCCCCCGCCCCCCAGGCATGGCAGGGCGGTTCCCCACCGGCGACCGGCACCGCGCCCCCCGGTGGGGCCTCCGGCGGAGTGCCTCCGGGCGCCGGCGGAGCTCCTCCGCCGCCCCCACCGCCCTCGTAGAGCGTCCGACGCCTCGGACGGTTCGCGAACCCTTTCTCGCCTCTCCTTTTCCAGAGGTTTGCGCGCCATGCGCCCGGGCAGGCACGGGAGCGTGGGGACGCACCCCACGCGCATGCTCCCTCCGGCGCCGTCGAGTGGACCCGGCCGGGCGCTTCAGCCGCGGGATTAATAGACCCCTCCTCGGTTAGGCCCCGATGGCCCCGTCGAGTACTCTCGGGAGAGCCGGCCGAACGCGGATCATGTTGACCACCCTTCTGGCGGTCGCAGCGGTGGCTCTCTTCCTCGCGCCCACGAGTGCCGTCGCCGCTTCCGGGAGCCACGTCTCGATCTCCGAGTCGCTCGCCCGGACGGCCGCGGCGACCGCGTCGGTGGCGTCCGGGACTCCGGCCGCCGTTCTCCGCGCCAGCTCCGACGCCACCTCCAGGACCTCGAGTTTCGGGCCATCGGAGGGCCTGACGCCGCACGTGGCGTCCGTGTCGGAGCGGTCCATGGAGACCCCCCAGGCGGGATTGCCGGCGGGGGCGTACGCGACGACGAACCCGTTCAGCGCCCATGGGGCGCCGCTGACGGGAACGATCGCCGTGAGTCACACCACCAACGTCGCCGCGCTCGTGCCGACCGGGGAGACGTCCGCGCTCTCCAGCGCGCCGTATGCCACCACCTTCCTCGCGGGATGGAACGGCACCAATGGGACGGACTCCGGATGCGAATGCTATCCGCCCGACTCGTCCATTGCGGTCGGCCCCACCGCCATCGGGGAGGTGACCAACGGACAGTTCTTCTTCTACAACCGCGCGGCGATCGTCCTCGAGAACTTCTCCGCCGACGCCTTCTGGGACGCCGGCACCGACTTCATCATCACCCCATACATCCTGTACGACAACTTCACCGGCCGGTGGATCACCTCGGCGTCGGACGAGAGCGCCGACACCTGGATGATCGCCGTGTCGGACACGTCCAACCCGCTCGGCGACTGGGAGCAGTACGAGGGCATCCCCGCTCCGTCGGAGGAGTACCCGTACTACCCGACCATCGGCACGAGCGAGTTCATGGTCGGCGTCGGTCTGGACGACTACAACGAGACGACGGGCGATTACCAGAGCAATCTCTGGGTGCTGAACTACACGGAGCTGCAGGCCGGGGAGGAGACGTCCTACGACAACTGGAACTCCGCGGACGGTTGGGACTTCGTCCCCAACTTCGTGGCGACCCAGGGGCTGACGCAGTCGCCGAGCCAGTACTTCGCTGTCGTCAATCCGATCGGATACTACGACACCTGGAACGTCACCGATGCACCGCCGGGCATGACCACGTTCGTCGAGACCGACATGGAGACGACGGGACCCTACGCGGCGCCGGAGGATGTGGAGCAATACGGGACCGGCGACACCCTGTACGGCGGCACTCCCCAGGCGATCGATTCCTCGTACCAGCAGAACGGACTCGTCTCGAGCGTCTGGGATGCCTACAACGGTGAGGAAGACGCCGTCCGGGTCGACCAGGGCTGGCCCTCGAACGGAACGCTCTGGCAGGACCTGGAGGTCTACCTCGATGGGACCGACCTGATCGTACCCGCGATGGCGATGGACAGCCGCGGCGACCTCACCATCATCTCGACCTTCGGCAGCTCGAGTTACTACCCGGGGATGTTCGCCTTCGGACAGTCCGCGGGCGAGCCCTACACGGTCGCGAACGGCTACGGAGCGCCGATGTACAGCTCCTCGTACACCACCAACGCCGACTGGGGGCTCTATGCCGGCGGGGCGATCGACCCGACCTCCTCCGTCGCCTACCTGGTGGGCGAGTATGTCGGCACCGACCCTCTCTGGAACACGTGGATCGTGGCCCTGCAGACCGACCCGGTGACGGTGACCGTCAGCTCGACTCCCTCCGGAGCGACCGACGTCGGTCTCGCCGCGACCTTCAACGCGACGGCCTACGGAGGCGAGGGAACCTACTCCTACAACTGGACGGCGCTCCCGCCCGGTTGCACGAACTCCGAGGCCGCCGGCGTGGCCTGCACGCCCAGCACGGTCGGTACCTACACGGTCAGCGTCAACGCGTCGGACGCCTACCCCCAGAACGCGTCCGCCTCGCTGTCGTTCGCGGTGAACCCGCTCCCGACCGTCGGGGCGATCACGGCGTCCAAGTCGGGCGCCGACGTCGGGCAGACCGTCACGTTCACGAGCGCCACGCCGAGCGGCGGCACCCCCGGCTTCACCTACGCCTGGTCCGGCCTCCCAGCGGGCTGCGGCGCGCCGACCGGCGTCTCGGTCCAGTGCACGTTCACCACGTCCGGTGCGCTCTCCCTCGGAGTGACCGTCACCGACAGCGTCGGAGGGACCGGCGCGAGCCCGGCGTTCAGCTACACCGTGTCGCCGACGCTCACGATCGGTGCGCCGACCGCCGCGCCCTCGTCAGGAACGACGGGCTCGAGCTTCAAGCTCACCGTGACCGCCTCGGGCGGCTCCGGCGGAGACAGCTACGCGTGGGCCGGTCTCCCGACGGGATGCACGACCTCGAACGCCGCCTCGATCACCTGCGTGCCGTCGAAAGCCGGCAGCTACAACGTGACCGCGACGGTGACCGACTCGAACGGCGCCTCGGCGACCAGCACCGCGGTCGAGATCACGGTGTCGACGGCGCCGTCGACCGGCTTCCTGGGCCTCTCCGGCGACACCGGCTACCTGCTGCTCGGCGTGATCGCCGCGGTCATCGTGATCCTGCTCGCGGTGCTCCTGACCCGCCGCAAGAAGCCTGCCCCGGCGCCCCAGGCCTGGCAGGGCGGAGGCGCGGCAGGCACCGGCGCGCCACCCGCGGGAGCCTCCGGAGGAGTGCCTCCGGGCGCGGGCGGAGGAGCTCCTCCGCCGCCCCCACCGCCCTCGTAGGGCCCTGACGCACCGGACGGAACGAGAACCTCTTCCTTCCTGTCTTCTGTCGAGGACCGCGCGGCGAGGATCGCCGTGCTAGGCCGGCAGGGTGGCCGCGCACCGGGAGGGTCCGGAGACCCCGTCCGCTCCTCAGCCCCGTCGCCCCACCAGCGTCGTCGGGTCACGGTAAGGCTGCTCCCGTCAGGACCTGACCCGGTTCCCGTGATGGGTAACCGCTAGGGCGCTCCTCCGAGCGCTCGTCGCGGTGCCCGCGGCCCAGTGGAACAGAGCGTCGACGGAGACGAACGAGACGGACTCCCTCGGTGCGCGTCGCTCCTGCCTGTCACCCCCGCTGAGGACGGTTTCGGTGTAAAAGGGGACGCCCAACCCCCCGGTCTAGCCTAGCGGGATTTCCACGGGGCCGCGGGATATATAGTTGTGTCCGGGCGCCGACGGCGGCGCCGGTACTTACCGGATGTGGTCGAGGGAGAACGAGCCCAGCGAGAAGGCGCGCTTCGTGAACGTGTAGCCGACCCAGGCCCGGGACTGGACGTCGGTGATGCCCCGGACGGACAGGAAATTCTTCAGCTGGTCGATCTTGAGGTTGATCGACCCATCCATCATGTGCTCGAGGGTCCGCAGGTCGGCCTCGCTGTGCATGCCGGTCTCGATGAGGTAGTAGCCGGCCGCGCCATCGACCTTCCGACGGCCGACGAACGGCTGCAGGAACCGGAACGTCGCGGCCGTGTCGAGGTAGGCCGTCAGGGTCGAGACCGACTCGAAGACGAGCCGGTACGGGATGGACTTCTGGCGGAACTCCAGGGCGAACTCGTTCACGCGCGCCGTCAGGGTGTCGATCGCGCCCTTGTCGGTGAGCGAGAGCAGGATCGCGTTGCGCTCCCCCTCGGTCAGGCCGAGGCTCCGCGAGTAGAGGTCGAGGTACTTGACGAGCCCCTTCTGCTCCAACTCGAGGTAGTTCGGGAGGAACTCGGTCGACTCCTCGCGGACGGTCTGGTAGGTCTTGTCCGTCAGCACCCAGATCACGCCGCCGCCGTTCCGCAGTCCCTCGGTCGCGAAGGCCCGGGCCAGCACCTCCTTGCCGGTGTGCGCCGGACCGTTGACCAGGAGCTGCGAGCCGAGCGGGATCCCGCCGAACAGGAGGTCGTCCAGCCGGCGAACACCGGTGCGCGCCTTCTTCGTGCTCGCGGCGGCGGTGACCTCGGCCTGCGACCGGTCGGCGTCCGCCTCGGCGGCCTTCCGCTCCAGTCCCTCGAGCTCCTGCATCCGCTGGTGCATGAACGCCTCGCGGGCGCGGAGCTCCTCCTCCTTCTTCGTGACCTCCGTCTGGAGCTCGGCGAGGCGCTTCGACTTCTCCGCCGACTCCATCGATTCTCCGGCGAGCCGGGCCTCCTCGAGACGGCGCTGCTGGACCTGGACGGACTCCTTCTGGATCCGCAGCTCCTGGTCCCAGACCTGGAGCTCCTTCTCCTTGAACTCGAGCGGCGCGCGACGACGCTCGATGTCCTCGGTCTGGAGCCGGATCTCCTCGAACTTCGTGCGGAGCTCGTTCTCCCGTCGGGCGAGCTCGCGCTCGCGCATGTCGGCGGTGTTCAGGCGGGACTGGAGGGACTCCGTGATCGACCGTTCATCGGCGCCGACGCTGTCGAGTCGCTTCTTCGAGAGGTCGAGCTCGGACCGGAGGTTCCGGATCTCCTCCTCGAGCTGGATCTGGCGGCGGCGGAGCTCCGTTTCGCGGTCGATGTAACCGTGCTCCCGCTCGGCGAACTCCTGCCGGATCCGGGCCTCCGACTCCCGCGTCGGCCCTTCTCCCGACGGGGCCTCGACCCCGGGGACGGCCGCGGGCACGACGGGAGCGGCGGCCGCCGGCGCGATGTCCGCGCCGGTGCGGTCGAGGGCCATCTGGAGCTCCGAGATCCGGCCCTCCATCTCCTGGACGAGCTGCTCCCGCGCCTTGGCCTCCCGGTTCCGGACGTACTTGATGACGGCGATGGAGCCGCGCTTGACGTGCTCCAGCTCCTCCTCCATCTGCTTCCGCTTCTGGCGCTCGTCGTACAGCTGCCGCTGGATGTCCTGCAGCTCTTCGACGAGGGAGTGCGGGTCGAACTGGTCCGACTTCACGCGGTCGAGCAGGTCGGTGAGCCAGCGGACGAGGGTCACCTCGCGCTCGCTCGTGGTCGTGCTCGGACCCCCGGGAGCCGCGCGCTCCCCGGGGACCGTCGAGGAGGGGATCGGACCGACGGCCGGCAACGCGGGCATCCCGAGCTCCTCGGCGATCGCGGGGGTCGGGGCCGTCGGCACCGGGGCCGGCTCGGAGGACTGGATCCAGGTCTCGAGGACGGAATCGTCGCCTTCGACCCACTTTCGGAGCACGTCGGTCGAGCCCTTGGTCGGGGTGGCGATCCGGTGGCGCTTGGGCCGCTCGGCCTTGCCCACCGTCGCCATCCACTTCTCGACGATCCGCTCCCCGCTCGGAGGGGAGGTCTCCGACGTGTCGGGGTCGGGCTTCCGGTCCTTCGCGGGCTCAGAGCCGGCCTCGTCGCGGGGTGGGGCCGTCTCGGCCGAGGCGTCCGTCGAGTCGGTCATCCGAGAGCACCGTTACAAGGGCGGCGACCGACTTTAAGACCTGTGGGCGGTCGGCGGCGTCCTTACCCCGGCGCCAGGGAGAGACCGGGGGCCCAGCCGCCCGACACCGCCGGGGGGATCCGGGACCGGAACTCCTCCTCCCACCACCGAAGATACTGGCGCCGTCCCTGACGGCGTTCGTCGAGGGCCCGTACGGCGAGCTCCTGGGCGAGGGGAGCCCACTCGGCCCAGTGGGTCCGGGCACGACGGGGGACATGCAGGTAGTATGGAGGGCCCTGGAACCGGGTCCCGAATCGTGCGAGCACGAACAGGTCGCAGGCCCGTTCCCCGTTCGGAATCCGCTGGAGCGGCCACTGGAGGAGATGCATGAACTCGTGGGCGGCGGTCGCGGCCAGCTCTTCGGGTCGACGTGCCAGCTCCGGGTGGAAGGCGACCCGCGGGGGCCGCTCGAGGATCGAGGCAGCGCCGAGCCGCCGCGACCCCCAGGGCAGTAGGTCGACCCGGACGCGGAGGCCGACGAGCTCTGGAAACTCCGCGGACACCTGGGCGACCGGCCCCAGAAGCTCGCGCGCGTGGGGCCAGCGCAAAAGTCGGCGGGTCGGAGAAAGTTCGGGACCCATCGGGGGTTTCAACATGGGGGCATAAATAGAGCCGCGGTTCCTCGCGCAAACGTGGACCTCGACGAGCGCGTCGCCCGCATCGTTCGGAACACCGCGGAGGTCCTGACCCCGGAGGAGCTCCGGCCGCTCTTCGAGCGAGAGTCGGCGCCCCGGGCCTACATCGGCTTCGAGCCCTCCGGCCTCCTGCACGTCGGGCATCTGGTCACCGCGCGGAAGATGCGGGACCTCACGGACGCCGGCTGCCAGCTCACGGTATTCCTGGCCGACTGGCACGCCTGGATCAACGACAAGCTGGACGGGTCGCTGGATCGGATTCGGGACGCCGGGCGCTACATGCAGGAGGCGTTCATCGCCCTCGGGGTCGACCCCGCGCGCACGCGGTTCCGCTGGGCTCAGGAGCTGCAGGCCGAGCCCGGCTACTGGGACCGGGTGGTCCGGGTCGCGAAGGCGACCTCCCTCGCACGGTCCCGGAGAGCCCTGCCGATCATGGGGCGTGGCGAAGAGGAGGCGAACCTCGACACGGCGAAGCTGTTCTACCCCTCGATGCAGGCCGCCGACATCTTCCAGCTTCCCGTCGATATCGCCTATGCCGGCGTCGACCAGCGCCGGGCGCACGTGCTGGCCCGCGAGGTCGCGCACCACTACCGGTGGCCGGTGCCGATCGGGGTGCACACCCCGCTCGTGTCGTCGCTCAAGGGAGGAGGCCGGATGGACCCGGAGTCCCTGACCGTCGAGAAGAAGATGTCGAAGTCCGACCCGGACGCCGGCATCCCGATCCACGCCGAGCCCGAGCTCATCGCGGACCGGCTGGCGGCGGCGTACTGTCCCGCCAAGGAGGTGGACGGCAATCCGGTCGTCGAGCTCGCACGGTACGTCGTGATCCCGTGGGAGGGCCACCTCGCGGTCGACCGGGCCCCGAAGCACGGCGGGTCCCTCGACCTCGTCGGCGAGGAGGAGTTCCTCAAGGTCTGGCGGTCCGGTGCGCTGCATCCCCAGGACCTCAAGGCGGCCGTCGCGGCCGGCCTGGCGCGGGTCACGGAGCCGGCGAAGCGCTTCTTCGCCGAGCATCCCGGCAGCATCCCCGGCTCGCTCCTTCCGTAGCGCTGGACCGCCGCGGGGCGAGCGCGGATGTCAGGGTTAAATATCGTGAGCCGTAGCGACCGTTCCACCCGTGAGCCGAGGGACCCCGCTCGGGTTCCCGCTGACGCGAGGCAAGCATGACGCGAGCGATCTATATCCGGTTCGAGACTCCCGCCGAAATCGCCGACAAGGCCCTCCAGCTCGTGCAGATCGCCCGGGAGACCGGGAAGGTCCGCATCGGGACGAACGAGGTAACGAAGGCGAGCGAACGCGTCGAGGCCAAGCTGGTCGTGATGGCCGAGGACGTCGACCCGATCGAGATCCTCGCCCACATCCCGATGCTCTGCGAGGAGAAGCGGATCCCGTACCTGTACGTGTCCAAGAAGCAGCGGCTCGGCCAGGCCGCCGGACTCACCAAGTCGGCGGCGAGCGTCGCCGTGGTCGACGCCGGCGAGGCGAAGGGAATCCTCGACGAGCTCACCGGCGCCTTCGCGACGCTCAAGAAGTAACGGGACTCGAGCTCGACCCGAGGGACGGACGATGGCGGAGGAAGACAAGGGCTCCCCGGCGGAGGTCGTGGAGCTCGTGGGCCGCACGGGGATGGCCGGAGAGGCCACCCAGGTCAAGGTCCGCGTCCTCGCCGGTCGGGACCGCGGAAAGATCATCGCGCGCAACGTGATGGGACCGATCCGCGTCGGCGACGTACTCGTCCTGCGCGAGACCGCCCGAGAAGCGCGCAAGCTGTCGGTGCGGTGAGGCCGCTCCGCCGATGGTCGTCCACCGTACCTGCTCCTTCTGCGCGGGGGAGATCGAACCCGGCACCGGCCAGCTGTTCGTCAAGCGGGACGGCTCGCTCTTCGCCTTCTGCTCCTCGTCGTGCCGCAAGCAGCAGCTGGGTCTCGGTCGCGTGGGCCACCGGCTTCGCTGGACCCGGGCGCACGAGCTCAAGCGGCTCGCGGAACAACGCCGCCAGCCGACGTCCGAGGCCGCTCCAGCGCCGGCGGCGCCCAAGCCTGGGAAGGCGGGCACGAAGCCGACGCCCAAGAAGGCTGCCCAGCCGAAGTCCACCCCACCGGCCGGGGCCGCGGCGCCGGCCAAGAAGCCGCGACCCAAGAAGCCTGCCGCGACCGAGCCCGCAACGTAACGGAGGGTCCCCCGAGAGGGGCGAGCGGAAGTCGTATGGACCGCCCCACTGCTGGGTGAACGTTGACCTCCTCGGTTCTCGCGGCGTCGGCGCCCGAGCTCGTCGCCGGTGTCGTCGGCGGGTTGGTGCTCCTCTACGGCTGGCCCCGGGCAGCCGCATTCCGTGCCGCGGTAGACCGCGTCCTCGTCCGGCCGCTCGGCTCCCTCCGGAGGATCCCGTGGGATTGGCGGGTCGTGGCCGTCGTGCTGGGCGTGGTCTTCGTGCTGGCGGCCTGGATCCAGTCCGCACCGATCCCCTGCTCGGCCGGGGAGGACGACACGCTCGCCTTGCTGCAGTCCGGGCAGAACCTCCTCGCCGGGATCAATCCGTTCGTCACGTTCCAGTGCGGTCACTCCGTGCACGTTCCGTACGGGATCGCGTCGGTACTCCTCGACGCGCTCGGCAGCCTCGGGGGACGGGTCGGCATCTGGCTGGTGTGGAATGCCGTCGCGCTCAGCCTGATCCCGCTGACCTGGGCGCTGGCGGTCCGGGAGCGGTGGTATGCGACGCTCGTCGTGGCGACCACGCCGGTGTTTGCTCCGCTGGTGGTCGGGTCGATCCAGGGGGGTCACAGCGCGATCGTTCCGGTCACGGCCCTGCTCGGGATCTGGCTGGCGCTCCGTCGCAATCCGGCCGCCGGCGCCGTGGCGGGGCTGCTCTCCACGGTGAAGTTTCCGTCGCTGTTCCCGTTCTGGGGCGGTCTCTCGGGAACGGGCCGGGTCCGTTGGCGCGAGCTCGCGATCTCGATCGTGGTGTTCGGCGGACTCAGCCTCATGGTGGGCCTCGTCTGGGGCAACTACGCCTACAGCCTGCTGTTCAGTCAGCAGCTGACCCGCGCCGACCTTTCGATCAACGAGTTCGGCGTCCTGATCCCGCTTCACATGATGCCGCCGTCCGACGTGCTCATCGCGGTCCAGGGGCTCGCGCTCCTCGCCGGGATCGTGTTCGTGCATCTCCGACGCTGGTCGGCCGTTCCGGCGGTCGCCCTCCTCACCGTCATCGTCGCGCTCGTGGCGCAGCGGTTCACGGAGAACTTCCTCATCTGGCTCGTACCGGTCGCGCTCCTCGGACCCGCGTATGGCCGGTGGCTCTTCGCCCTGGGCGCGGTGGGGATCCTCGACGCGACGGTGGCGCTCCCGATGTGCCAGCAGAGCGGCGCCTGCGGATTCTCCGAGGGCCTGGGCGGCCTCTTCGGCGTCGGCCTCCTCGCGCTCCTGATCCTCATCCTGCGGGAGTGGTCGCCGCAATTCCCGGGCCGGGGCGCGAGCGCCGCTCCCGGGCCCGGGCCCACCCGGCCGGGCCCCGCCCCCGACCCACCCTCCGACAGCTTCCACTCCACCCCCCGGTTTGAAGGCGCCACAGGCTCCGAGCGACCCGCATGGGCGGCGCCTCCCCTCCCCACACCGCCGGGTGGGTGAGCGTCAGCGACCTCGCGGAGTACGCGTACTGTCCGCGGGCGTTCTGGTACCGCCGTCACCCCCCGCCGCTCGGGCCGACCCGTGCGAGCATCGAGGCACGTTCCCGAGGGAGTCTCGTGCACGAACGGGAATTGACGTCGCGCCTCCGCTGGGAAGGCCGCGGCGGCTGGGTGTGGTGGCTGCTCGGTCTGGGGATACTGCTCTGCGTACTCGCCTGGGCCCTCGGGAGCGGACTGTGACGGTCGGTCTCGCCGACCTGCTGTTCCTCGTCGGCGGCGCGTTGCTGATCGGCGGCACGTTCGTCGCCGTCCGAAGCCACCGGCTCCGGAGGGAGGGACGGCTGGTGCAGTCGGACCTGCCCTCGTCTCCCGGGCGACTCCTTCGGTCGTCCCGCTACGCGCTGGCGGGCCGGCCGGACGAGATCCGGCAGCGGCCCGATGGGCGGTGGGTTCCGGTCGAGTTCAAGTCACGTCCGGCCCCCCGGTCCGGGCCGCCGTTCTCTCACCGGATGCAGGTGGCCGCGTACTGTCTCCTCGTCGAGGAGTGGACCGGGCGGCCCCCTCCGTACGGTCTTCTTCGCTACGGAGACGGGACCGAGATTCGGGTCGAGTGGAACGGCGTCCTGCGCGCGGAGCTCCTGGACCTGCGCCGGGAGATGACGATGGTCTACGATGGCCGGGCCACCCCGAGTCGGGGACGGTGCGGCCGATGTCCCTGGAATGCGACCTGTGACCGGGCGGCGATCTAGTTCGCGTCCGGAAGCCGACGCGCGGTGTAGACCTCACACCGGTATGGGTGCTCGATCACCTGCCGCCCCGCCGTCTGGGGATGGGTGTCGAGGAGTCGTTCGAAGGCGGCTTCGGCCTCGGCGTGCCGGGGCCCGTCCAAGCTGGCGATGAAGCTGACCGACAGGAAGCGGTCGATCGTGGTGGCCCGGTCCAGCGACTGGACGAACGAGAACCGGCGCTCCTCCAGCGGCGTGAATCCGGGGTTCTCGGACCACGACCGCCGCCAACCCGCCCGGGATTGCCGCGGGCTACCCTCCTCGTACCGGTCGAGGATGAGGGTCGCCTGATGCACCCAATCGACCGATTCGTCCCGCGTGTTCCAGAGGAGCGCGACCTGGCCCTCGGGCCGCAGCACCCGATGCATCTCCCGCATCGCCCGGGCCGCATCGAACCAGTGGAAGGCCTGAACGGCGACGACCGCGTCGACCCGGCCGGTCCGGACAGGCACTCTCTCCGCCACGGCGGCGACCAGCGGAATGCCCGGGAGGCTCCGGTGAAACTGGGCCCGCATCCCCGGGACCGGTTCGAGTGCGAGGTACCGCCCGGCATGCGGCGCCAGGAGCCGCGCGAACTTTCCCGTGCCCGCACCCAGCTCGAGTACGGTCGAGCGCAGGGTCAGCCCGAGCGTAGCCACCAAGGCCTCGATGGCCTCGGGTGGCGCTTGCGGCCGGCTGCGTTCGTACCGGTCCGCCGCACGGTCGAATCCCACGCGGGCACTCCGCTCGATGGGCACCGGCTCGGCGGACCGTGCGCGCGTCAAAGCTTTTGTCGGCGCACCCCTACCAGCGACGATGCCGGAAGCGGGAACGGAGAGGACGCTGGTTCTCCTCAAGCCGGACGCCGTCAAGCGCGGGCTGTCCGGGGAGATCGTGGGCCGCCTCGAGCGCAAGGGTCTCACGATCGTCGCGGCGCGGCTCCTGCGGGTCTCGGCCGACCTCGCCGGCCGGCACTACGCAGAACACGTGGGGAAGCCGTTCTACGAGGGGCTGGTCCGGCACATCACGAGCGGCCCCGTCCTGGCCCTGGCCGTCGAGGGCCGGGGCGCGATCGCGGTGGTCCGCCTGTTGATCGGAGCCACCAATCCGGCAACCGCGGCGCCGGGAACGGTTCGGGGCGACCTCGCCATCGCGATGACGCCGAACCTCATCCATGCCTCCGACTCTCCCGCGTCGGCGGACCGCGAGCTCGCCCTGTTCTTCCGTCCGGACGATTTCCACTCCTACGCCCGGGCGGAGCAGGAGTTCTTCTGAACCGATGCCGGACGGGATTGCCGTCGCCGTCCGCGCGGTCCGAGCCGGTACGCCGATCCTCTACCCGACGGACACGCTCTGGGGCCTCGGGGTACGGCCCACGGACTCGAGCGCGGTCCGTCGCCTGTATGCGGCGAAGCGCCGACCCGAGGGCATGCCGGTCTCGGTCGCCTTCTCGTCCTACGAAGAGGCCGAGCCGTTCGTTCGCATGACCCCCGGTGCTCGGAGTCTCCTGCGTCGCACCCTCCCAGGACCGTACACGTTCCTGCTGCCGGCCAGCGCCCGGGCGCGTCGCCGGTGGGTCCCCTCCGTGCTCGGCGAGACGGGGACCGTCGGGATCCGGATCCCGGACCACCCGACGGCCCGCGCCCTCCTCGCGCGTACGGGCCCGCTGACAACGACCTCGGCGAACCGACACGGAGAACCCCCGTGTCGGTCGGTCCGGGACGGTCGTCGGATCTTCGGTTCGGAGGTCGGTGCCTACCTCTCTGGCGCGCCGTCGCCGTCCGGACGACCGTCCACGATCGTGGTGCTCACGGGGAACCGGCCGACCGTGCTCCGGCGGAGCTGACCGCGCATGAGCCCGTACCCTGCGGACCTCGAGGCGTGGCGTCGGGCCGGGCGGATCGCGGGCGAGGCTCGGGAGCTTGGCCTCCGCCTCGCCCGACCGGGCGTGCTCCGACGGGAGCTCGCCGATCAGATCGAGGCCTACATCCGGGGCCACGGCGCGGAGCCGGCCTTCCCCACGAACCTGTCCCGGAACTGGGAGGCGGCGCATTACACCCCGTCGGACACGGACGAGGTGGCGCTGGCCGCCGGCGACCTCCTCAAGGTCGACGTCGGGGCCCATATCCACGGCGCGATCGCCGACACGGCGGCGACCGTGGAGGTCGGGGAGACCCACCAGCATGACCGGCTGGTGCGGGCCGTCCGAGAGGCGCTCGAGGCCGGGATCCGGGCGGTTCGGCCGAACGGCGCCGTGGACGAGGTCTCTCGGGCCATCGAGCGAGCGGTGCACGCCCAGGGGTTCAAGCCCGTGGTCGATCTCACGGGACACAGCATCGAGCCTTACTTGCTCCACGCGGGCAAGTCCATCCCGAGCGTGGGCGGCTACAGTACCGCGTCGCTCCGGGAGGGCGAGGTGGTGGCCATCGAGCCGTTCGTCACCAACGGAGAAGGGCACATCGAGGACGGGCCGTTCGGCAACATCGTGCGGTTTCGGGCCGACCCCGGGAACCGCGACCCGGCCCTGGCCCGGGCCTTCGCTCGCTTCCGGACCCTTCCGTTCACGACCCGATGGGTGACGGACCCCGCCGAGCGAGCGGCGCTCAAGGGGGCTCGACGCCTGCTCCAGACCTACCCCGTCTTTGTGGAGACCGGTCGGGGGTGGGTCGCGCAGGCGGAGCACACGATCCTGGTGGGCCCGAGCGGCGCCGAGGTGCTGACGGCGGTCTAGGGAGCGGTCACCCGGCCGTGCCGGCGACCTCGGCTCGGGCGAGCTTCGCTCCCCGGTCCATGTTCTGGAGCTTGGCGTACGCGATCTCGAGGCGCCGGGTCCGCAGGCCGCAGTCCGGATTCACCCAGATCCGTCGGGGGTCCTCGAGGATCTTCACCGCCCGAAGGATGCGGTCCTTGACCCGCTCGGGCGACTCGACCTCATCGCGATGGGGGTCGAGCACGCCCAGGCCGATCTGCCGGGTGTCTCCGTACTCCCGGAACAGGTTCAGGACCTCGTAGCCATCCCGGCCGTCGGTGTCGCGGTTCGCGAACTCCCAGGCCCACTGGGTGCACCGCTTCGCCTCGAGCAGCGCCGGGAAGAGCGGGCGATAGTCCGAGAAGCAGATGTGCATCGAGAACTCCGCGTCCAGGCCGTCGGTGGCGGCGTTGAAGCCCTCGGCGACGAGCTCGGCCTCCTGCGGATGGGTGCCGGCCGCCGGCTCGTCGATCTGGATGACACGACATCCCTGCTCGATGAGGGCGGCCAGGGTCGGCCGGATCGCCTGGCGGGCGATCTCGACCACGAAGTCCCGTTGCGCCCGCCGGCGTACCTCGCGTCCCTTCCACCCCTCGTGCCGCCGAAGGTAGTACTCGTTGTACGACCAGTCGGCCAGGGTGTACGGGCCGGTGATCGGGAGCTTCGGGACGGCCCGGGCGTGGTCCCGGACGAACTCGAACTCCTCGACGTGATACGGTCGGTCGAGCCGGACCTCCCCCGTGCCAGCGGCCTTGAGGTAGTACTTGTTGTCGAAGGAGCGCACGTGGCCCAGGAACTGGAACCCCTTCATCTGGCGGACCGGGTACTCGTACATCTCGATCCGCCGCGCTTCCCCGTCGTAGACGCGGTCGAGCCCGGTCGCTTCCAGGTAGCGCAACAGGAACAGGGCGGCCCAGTCGCGCACGGTCTCCGCCCCCACCTCCCGGGAGCGGTCTCCGAGGAACTTCTGGAGCGTCGGGTCGTCGCTCGGGACGAAGTGCAGGAGGTCGTTCCAGTGGACGAAGTCGGCGCGGGCCGCCTCGTCCAGGGCCTCCCCGCGCTGGCCGAGCAGCTGCCAGCGCGGCTTCATCAGGCTCCCGATCTCCTGCGTCGGGAACAGTCGGTCGGTCATCGGGCCCCCGAGGCCGCGTCGATGCCCTGGCGGACCGCGGGCAGGCCGTGGAGCTTTCGCGTCGCCGGCTCCCAGGGAAGCAGGTCGAGGGGAGCACCCGACCCGATCCACAGCGTCGTCGGGTGATGCCGCTCGGCGATCGACCGGGCGAGGCGAACCACCTCCGCCGGGTCCTCGACCAGGCTCGTACGAGGGTCGATGACGCCCAGGCCGAGGCCCCGTCGCTCCGGGGCCGGGGCCAACGCCAGCGCGTCGGTCTCGGAGAGATCCACGCCGACGAGCGACACGGGCAATCGATTCAGCAGGGGCCAGACGTTCTGGGCGTCGCCGAAGTAGGTCCAGACGGCCACGGTCCCTCCGCCGGCGGCGGTGGTGAGCGCCTGGTAGGCGGCGACCACGGCCTCGGCGCGGGCTCCCTCGGGAGGGCGGTAGACGAGCAACGGTTCCTGGAACTGGAAAGCGCTGTAGCCGGCGGCCCGGAGCTCCTGTACCTCTTCGGCGAGCAGGCGGCCCAACCGATGCGTGAGCGCCTCCGAGGTCTCTCCCGACCGGTTATCGAGGAGGCCGGCGAAGGTGTACGGTCCCGGAAGGATCGCCTTGCGCGGCCCCGAGGCGCCCGGGGGCAGCGGAAGCCAGCTCGCGATGGCTCCGGCTACCCGAGCCGGAGGGGCGTGGAGGATCGGCTGCCGGTAGAACTGATTGGTCTCGAACCATCGCGTGAGGGGGCCGACCGTGAAGCCCTCCCAGGACTCGGCGAAGGGGCGGAACAGGTCCTGCCAGCGCAGGTATCCACCGGTCCGGGGCTGGAGGCCGAGACGCTCTTCGAGCCGGGCCACCTCGGCCTCCGTCCGGAGGTAGAGCTCCTGAACGGCCTCCGGGGTGGTCCGGCCCCGGTCGAGATCTCGGGTCGCCTCGACGAGCGCCTCGGATCGCGGGAAGGCGCTCGTCAGGCTGGTGATCGCCTGCATCGCGGAGCCTCCGCGAGCCCCGCTCCCACTTTAACCGTGTCGTTTCGGAGCCGCGTGCGCCGAGAGAAAGTCGGTTGCGTTGCGGGAAACCGTCCCGACGTTCAGCGGAGGTTCGCCGCGACGATGCTGTCGAAGTCTCGGGGCTTGGGCGGCCATCCATCGGTCATGTAGGTGCGGAACGCCTCCCGCGTCGGCAGTCGGAGCGCTTCGTTCGTCGCCCGCTCGTAGGCGAGCGAAGAGACGTATCGGTCGGGCAGGGCGTGGCGGGGCCCGTAGTGCGCCGGGAGCACCTCGGTCTCCGCGGGGAGCCGAAGGATCTTCTCCGTGAGGCTGTCGTAGAGCCGGTCCGGGTCGCCATCGCCGAGGTCGGTCCGTCCGCAGGAGCCGATGAGCAGCGTGTCGCCGGTGAACAGCGCGGGACCCGCATGGAGCGTGATGTGGTCCCGGGTGTGCCCGGGCGTCTCGAGCACGACGATCTCCTCGCGACCGACGGTCCAGGCCTCACCATCGGCGAGGGTCCGATGCGGATACGCCGCCGGCGAGTGGGCGCCCACCACGATCGGTGCACCGGTGCGTCGATGCAGCTCGTGGTGCCCGGCGAGATGGTCCGCGTGGGTGTGGGTCTCGATGACCGCCGTGAGCGTCCAGTTCCGGCGGGACAGAACGTCCAGGTACGGGGCGACGGTGAGGCCGGGGTCGATGAGGACGGCCTCCTCCTCCACCGGGTCCGCGAGCAGGTACGTGAGACAGCCCGCGTCGAGCCGAGGAAACGGCTCGAGCACGAGCTGCCCGGCGGTGGGGGTCGTCCAGTATCGCGGGATCGACGGGTCGATCCGTCGGGAGTACTCGTCGAGACCGCCCTCGAGCGCGACCACGTCCCGGAACCCCCGCCGTGTCAGAAGCTCCGCGCCCTGTCGAGCGCGGGCACCGAACTGACAGTACACGACGATCGACCGGTTGCGCGGGAGTTCGCCAAGCCGATGGTCGAGCTCGGTGAGCGGTATGTGGTGATCGTTGGGAAGGTGCGCCAGGTCCCGTCCGGGCTTGACGCGCACGTCGAGCAGGAAGGGCGGCGAGGGGCCGTCGAGCCGGACCTTGAGCTCGTCCGGGGAGATGATCGCCACCCGCTCCGGTTCGACCGGGTGGGGGTACGGGTGGGGGGTCGCCTCTCGCATCTCTTCGTTGCATACGCGGGTCGGCGCCTAAGAAAGATTCGGAACAAAACCGGCGGGGGACATGCACGGGCGAGAGATTTAGGCCTCCGGGGCCGTGGCGTCCCCCGTGGTAGTGAAAGCTCGTGACATAATGCACGCCGACGTGCTGAGCGTCGAGCCGTCGACGAGCGCGTTCGATTGCGCCCGGCGGATGGCCGAGAGCCGGAAGGGGTACGCCGTCCTCGTGCAGGGGAGCCAGCTCCAGGGGATCGTCACGGAATGGGACTTCCTGGCCAAGGTCGTGGCCAAGGGGGCCGACCCGGCCGGCACGCCGGTGTCGGCGATCGCATCCTCCCCGGTGGCGACCTGCGAGACGGAGACTCCGACCCATGAGGTCATCGAGCGGATGGCCCGGGAGGAGGTCCGCCGGATGGTGGTGACGCAGCAGGGCCGCGTCGTCGGGATGATCACCTCCAAGGACGTGATCCGAGCGTTCCGCCCGTACATCGACCGGATCTCCGCCGACATCTCGGGGTACCAGCCCTCGCTGACGTGACCGGCGTGGCGGCGGTCGCCGCGGTCCGGTCGGACGCAGACGGACGGAGGGAGTGTCGGGGGAACGTCGGCGGTCGCGGCCGACGCGTCGGGAGGCGGTGACAGCCCGGTGCAGTACAAGTGGGTCGTGCTCTCGAACACCACGGTCGGGACGCTGATGGCGTCGCTCGATTCCAACATCGTGATCATCGCGCTTCCGACGATCGCACGGGAGCTGCCCGGAACCTCCGTCTTCGTGCTGCTCTGGATCCTGCTCGGCTACGCACTCTCCACCTCGGTGATCCTGCTCAACTTCGGGCGTCTGGGGGACATGTTCGGACGGGTCCGGTTGTATGTCATCGGGTTCGCGATCTTCACCGTCGGCTCGGCGCTGTGCGGCCTCTCCCAGACCGGTACCGAGCTCGTGCTCTTCCGGTTGGTCCAGTCCGTGGGGGCCGGCTTCCTGTTCGCCAACGCCGCCGCGATCATCACCGATGCGTTCCCGCCCAACGAACGGGGACGCGCGCTCGGAATCAACCAGGTCTCGATCGTCGCGGGCGCCGTGACCGGGCTGGTGCTCGGAGGCATCCTCACCTCCCTCCTCGGCTGGCGGTCGATCTTCTACGTCAACGTCCCGATCGGCATGATCGCGACCTGGCGGGCCTACACCGGTCTGCGGGAGCTCGCGAGACCCCAGAAGGAACACACTGTCGACTGGGTCGGGAACCTCTCCTTCGCCGGAGGGCTGGCGTCCGTCCTCCTCGCCGTCACCCTCTACGCCCTCGGCCAGGTGTCCGAGACGCTGTTCGTGGGGCTGCTCGTCCTCGGGGCCGGGCTTTTGGTGCTCTTCGTGGGGATCGAGCGACGGGTCCGTCACCCGATGTTCGACCTCTCGCTGCTGCGGATCCGGATGTTCTCCGCGTCGCTCGCAGCCATCTTCTTGAACGCCCTCGCCCGGGGAGCGTTCTCCTTCGTGATGGTGTTCTACCTGCAGGGGCCGCCGCACTACCTGAGCCCGCTCACCGCCGGCCTCTATCTGGTGCCGGTCTCGGCCTCCCTCGCGACGCTCGGCCCCATCAGCGGCACCCTCTCCGACCGGTACGGCTCCCGGCCGTTCGCCGTCTTAGGGCTGATCACCTCGGCCGTCGGGTTCGTGTGGTTGACGCAGATCGGCCCGACGACCGGGTTCCTCCAGCTCGTGGGACCGTTCATCCTCGTGGGAGCGGGGATGGGCCTGTTCGCCTCTCCGAACCGCGCGTCGATGATGAGCTCGGTCCCGCCCGACCGGCGGGGGGTCGCGGGGGGGATCGGGACCACGCTCATCAACAGCGGCTCCACCCTCAGCTTGGGCCTCGCCATCCTCGTGATGGCGAACGCGCTCCCGGTAGGCGCTCTGAGCGCGATCTTCCTCGGCACCGCCCACGCGATCATCCCGCCGACGGCGATCTCGCACTTCCTGGATGCCACGCACTCGGTCTTCGCGGTCTCGGCCGCCCTCCTGCTGGTCGCGCTGATCCCCGCCGCGCTCCGGGGCCGCGAGTACTGGTCCGACCCGAGCCCGGAGAAGGGGTCGGGGACCTCCTGAGAGGGCCCGACGGACGGCCGCCGCAGCCCCGGAGGTCGTCAACTGTCGATAGAATCGTTCGCGGTTGACCGAATGATTAAAGGGGGTAGGGTCGTCCCAACGTTCGTCATGGACGAGGCGGTGCCCCCGCGGTCTCGGAAGCCGGCCGCTCCACCGGCGGCGCCCCCGGCGGAGTCGGCCGAGGCGGAGGCGAGCCAGACCGAGGCGCTCAACGAACGGGCCGTGCGCCTCGCGCAGTACTACCGGGGCAAGATCGAGACCGTGCCCAAGGTGCCCGTGCGGAGCCTCAAGGACTTCTCGCTCTGGTACACCCCGGGCATCGCGGCCGTCTCGCGGGAGATCGAGAAGGACCCCAGCCGGTCGCTGGACCTCACCGGTCGATGGAACACGATCGCCATCCTCACGGACGGCAGCCGGGTCCTCGGCCTCGGGAACATCGGGCCGCAGGCCGCGCTCCCCGTGATGGAAGGGAAGGCGCTGCTGTTCAAGTATCTCGGAGGGGTCGACGCGGTCGCGCTCCCCGTCGATGTCGCGACGCCCGAGGCGCTGATCGACACGGCGCTTCGCATCGCCCCGGCCTTCGGCGGGATCAACCTGGAGGACATCGCCTCGCCGAAGTGCTTCCAGGTGCTCGAGGAGCTTCAGCGTCGGCTACCGATACCGGTCTGGCACGATGACCAGCTCGGGACGGCCGCTGCGACGCTGGCCGGTCTCATCAACGCCCTCGCCCTGACCGGCCGGACGATCTCCTCGACGCGGACGGTCCTGCTGGGCGCCGGCGCCGCCAACCTGGTCACCGTGCGCCTCCTGATCCGGATGGGCCATGACCCCCACTCGATCACCGTCGTGGACAGCCGCGGCATCCTCCATGCCGAACGGGCCGACATCGACGAGATGCAGCTCCACAACCGGTGGAAGTACCGCGTGGCGCTCGAGACCGACGGCGGCGGTCGACGCGGGACGGTGGCCGATGCGATGGCCGGCGCCGATGTGGTGCTGGCGGCCTCGACGCCCCAGCCCGGTACGATACGGCCCGAGTGGGTCCAGTCGATGGCGCCCCGTCCGATCGTGTTCGCGCTCGCGAACCCGCTGCCCGAGATCTGGCCCGCCGACGCCCACGCCGCCGGTGCCGCCATCGTTGCGACCGGCCGCAGCGACTTCCCGAATCAGGTGAACAACTCGCTCATCTTCCCGTGCGTCTTCCGGGGCGTGCTGGACGCCCGGGCGCGGTCGATCCCGGACGAGGTCGTGATCGCCGCGGCCCAGGAGCTCGCCGCCGTGACCGACCGGATCTCGCCGGACCATCTCCTGCCGACCATGGACGAGCGGGAGGTGTTTCCCCACGTCGCCGCCGCCGTCGCCCAGGCCGCCGTCAAGCTGGGGATCGCCCGGGTGAAGGCCTCGCGGGACGAGTTCTACGCCCGGGCGAGGGACCTCATGGCGCGCCCGGCCGCCTTGGCGCAGGCCCTCGAAGCCTCCCACCTCGTGGCACCGATGCCGGACGAACCCGTTCCGTCCAGGAAGTCGAGATGAAGCGAAGCACCCCGCTGCCGAAAGAGACCCATCCCGAGAACCGAACCCCGGCGCCGGTCCATGTTCGCCGCGCGACCGAGTCCGACGTGCCTGCCCTCGTTCCCCTCCTGGTCCGACTGAAGCGGCTCAACGAGGAATTCGACCCGATGCTCAAGGTCCGTCCCGACGTCGAAGGGCAGGCCGAGTCCATCCTCCGCTCGGAGATCCAGAACCCGAACGCCCTCGTGCTCGCGGCCGAGGGCACCGGTCCGGACCGGGGGAAGGTCATCGGCGTCGTCCGGGCGGCGATCCGCGAGCGGCCGTTCTACATGCCGGAGACCGAGGGCATCATTCTCGACATCTACCTGCTCCCGCTCTATCGCCGCCACGGCGCCGGGCAGTACCTCGTCGAGCACACGATCGGCGAGCTCAAGGAGCGCGGGGCCGGCATCGTGACGGTCGAGTTCCCGGCCCAGAACGAGATCGCCGGCCGCTTCTACGCCAAGTGCGGGTTCCGGCCGATCACGGCCCACCACGCCCGGATCCTGTAGGGCGTCCGGAGTTCGCGGATCGGTCGGCGCTCCGACGGTGGGTTTAAGGCTCCACCGTCGGGTCGCCCCCGGGACTCGATGATCAACCTCGTGCCGCCGGCGGACGACTTTCTCGTCCAGCTGTTTCTCCTCTTGCTCGCGGCGATCGCGGCCGGCGAGGTCGCGAGCCGGGTCGGCCTCGTGCCCCTGGTCGGCCAGCTGCTCGTGGGGATCGTCCTGGGACCCACCCTCCTGGGCCCGTACATCGGCCTGAGCACCTCGACGCTGCCGGCCGAGCTCACGGGGATCCAGTTCCTGGCCACGTTCTTCATTCTCTTCATGGCCGGGCTGCACGTCAACCCCGACGAATTCACCCGGATGAAGGCGACCACCGCCATCCTCGGGGTGACGATCTTCGCCATCCCCTTCGGCGTCGGCGCCGGGGTGATCGCCTGGCTGGAGCCCGGACTCGCCGCGACGACCGACCTCTTCGTTGCGCTGACGCTCTCGATCACCGCGCTCCCCGTGATGGGGATCATGGTCTCCGAGTTCGGGCTCACCGGCCGGCGGCTGGGCAACCTCGTGATGAGCGCCGCGCTCGTCAACGAACTCACCGCGGTCACGGTCTTCGCGATCCTGCTCCAGCTTCGGAACGCCAACCACTCCGACCTCGCGGCGATCGTGATCGCGCTCGTCGAGCTCGGCCTGTTCCTCGGCGTGATCCTCGCGACCAGCCGCATCGTGACCCTCATCCGGGCCAGCGGCTGGTGGCGTCGGACGCCGAACCGGATGGGAAACCTCTGGCGCTCGCGGGAGGCCGGCTTCGCCATCCTCATGGCGATGGCGCTCGGGGCGGCGCTCTACTCGCAGGTCCTGGGCCTCACGTACCTGGTGGGAGCGTTCTACGCGGGACTGCTGGTGGCGCAGGCCATGGGAGGACCGGCCCGGGAGTCCCGGACCTTCGTCTCGACCTTCGACCCCACGGGCCGGCTCATCAGCCAGCCCGTGCCCGAGACGGGCCCGTATGCCTCCTTCGTGTCGATCTTCACGACGATGACCTGGATGTTCTTCATCCCGATCTTCTTCGCGCTGGTCGGGGTCGAGATGGACCTCGCCGAGCTCGGGGGGGTCGCGGTCCTCGGCGTGGTCGGCGTCCTGCTGGTCATGGCCCTCGTCTCCAAGCTCGGGACCGGCGCGATCTTCCTGCGGGGCGTACTCAAGTTCTCGGGACCGGACTCCGTCGCCGGGGGTTTCCTGCTCACGAGCCGGGGCGCGGTGGAGCTCGCGATCGCCGTGCTGCTCCTCGCGGACAAGGTCCTCTCGGTGCGCCTGTTCACGATCGTGGTTCTGGTCGGACTGCTCACGACGCTGGTCTCGCCGCTGGGCGCCCTCTGGGCCTGGCGGAGCACGCCGGAGAGCCGAGCCGAGCTGGCGGAGCGGATGCCCGCGGCGCGACAGGGCCGGGCGTTCCGGCTGGCGCCTGCGATCGACAACCCGCCGCCGCCCCAGACCGGGCGGCCGCCGAGCCCCCCGTCCGCTCCCTAGCGCCGGCCGCCGGACCCGTCGGCCCGCGAAGCCTATGTAGGAGGGCCGGGTCGAACGCGGTGTCATGCCGCGCGCATCCCGGAGTGAGCCCGCATCCCCGGCCCCGACCGCCGAACCCCGCTACCTGCGTCGGGGAAAGGTCAAGGAGATCTACGAGGTCTCCCCGACCGAGCTCGAGTTCCGCTTCACGAACGACATCTCGGTCTTCGACAAGCACATCCCGAGCGAGATCCCGCACAAGGGCGAGACCCTCGCCCGGACCGCGGCGTTCTGGTTCGAGCTCTGCACCCGGCAGAAGGTGCCGCATCACTTCCTGCGCCTCTCGTCGCCGACCTCGATGCGCGTGCGTCGGGTCCAGGTGGTGCCGAAACCGCGGACCCTCGGTCCCCGGCCCAAGAACTACCTCGTGCCCCTCGAGGTGATCGTCCGCTACTACATCGCCGGCTCGATCTGGGACCGGATCAAGGCCGGCAGCGTCCGGCCCGAGGCCCTGGGATATCCCAAGTCGAAGACCGTCGAGTACGGGGCGCAGCTTCCCGAGCCGTTCTTCGAGCTCACGACCAAGCTCGAGCCGGTCGACCGCCCGCTCGGGATCCCGGAGGCGCTCGAGCTCGCCGCCATCGACCGCAAGCAGCTCGACGAGATCCGGGAGATGTGCCTCAAGATCGACCGGGGACTCGCCTCCGAGATCGAGCCCCGGGGACTGCTCCATGTCGACGGCAAGAAGGAGTTCGGGATCGACTCCGACGGCCGGTTGATGGTCGTCGACACGTTTGGCACCGCCGACGAGGACCGGTTCTGGGACAAGGACGCCTACGAGCGGGGCCGGACCGTCGACTTCTCGAAGGAGTTTGTCCGTCAGCACTATCGCACGACCGGCTACTACGACCAGTTGACGGCGGCCCGGAACGGCCACCGGGAAGAGCCGCCCATCCCGCCCCTGCCCCCGCTCCTGGTCGACGAGGTCAGCCGCCTCTACACGACCGTCTTCCAGCGCCTGACCGGCGTCCCGTTCACCCCGATGTAGACCGGTACGACGTCGGGCACCCTCCGGTCCGGCCCGGACACCTTCCACCCGTTTCATCCCCTCTCCACAGGCGTTATCCCACGCGCCCCGATGCCGAGGGCGTGTCCGCCAAGGCGAGGCCCCGTACCACCGAGTCCGGGGAGGAGGAGAGCGCCGACGCGCGTCCCGCCGTCGCGCTCGAGGACCTGTCCGGGGTCGGGGGAGCGATTGCCGACAAGCTCCGGGAGGCGGGATACACCGACCTCATGGAGCTCGCCGTGGCCTCTCCCGGCGATGTCGCGGAGGCGGCCGAGATCGGCACCGCCACGGCGCAGAAGATCATCGCCGAGGCCCGGCGGCAGGCCGACGTCGGCGGCTTCGAGAGCGGCGTCACGCTCCTCGAGCGTCGTCAGAAGCTCGGTCGCGTCACGACGGGAGCCAAGTCCCTCGACGACCTCCTGGGCGGCGGCGTCGAGACGCAGGCGATCACCGAGTTCTCGGGCGAGTTCGGGACCGGCAAGACCCAGCTCGCGCATCAGATCGCCGTCAACCTTCAGCTCCCGGTCGACCAGGGCGGCCTCGCCTCCGAGACCGTCTACATCGATACCGAATCGACGTTCCGACCCGAGCGGATCGTCGACATGGCCAAGGGCGTGGGCCTCGACCCGCAGGAGGTCCTGGGGAAGATCCACATCGCCCGGGCGTTCAATTCGAATCACCAGATGCTCCTGGTCGCGAAGGCGCAGGAGCTCGCCCGGGAGCGGCCGATCCGCCTGATCGTGGTCGACTCGCTCACCGCCCACTTCCGGAGCGAGTACGTCGGCCGGGGGGAGCTCGCGCCCCGTCAGCAGCTCCTCAACCGGCACCTGCACGAGCTGCTCCGGTTCGGCACGACGTACAACGCCGCCATCGTCGTGACGAACCAGGTGTCGGCGCGTCCGGACGTCCTCTTCGGCGACCCCACCCGGCCGATCGGAGGCAACATCGTCGCCCACGCCGCGACGTACCGCGTCTACCTGCGGAAGTCGAAGCCGCCCAAGCGGATCGCCCGGCTGATCGATTCTCCCAACCTGCCCGAAGGGGAGGCCGTCTTCTCGCTCACCGGCGAGGGGATCCGCGAGTAGCCTTCCGGGGCAGACCGACCCGCCGCAGGGCCGTGGCCTTCACGTACAGGAAGACCCGCGCGCCGCGCGCGAGACGCATCTGGGCGACCGTCTCCTCGGTCACGGACGCCCGGAGGGACACGCGGCCCACGCGGGCCAGGACCGTCCGGCCGTGGGCGCCCGGTCCCGGCCGGATCTCGTCGACGACCGCGGCGAGCACGTTGCGGGCGCTCGACGCGAATCGGCCCCGGGCGACCAGGATCGATTCGGGGTCGAGGAGCAGGGAGACCGGCTCCGCCTCCTCGGCCACGAACGAGACGCGGAGCTTGAGGCCCGGCCCGACGACGACGGTGGGCGAGGGCTCCGGGTGGAAGACGCCATGGAGCAGGTTCGACCGGGAGGGGTTGGCGAGCGGCCGCGCCTTGAGCAGCTCCACCGAATCGAACCCTTCCCGCACGATCCGGTCGCCGAGCGGCGTGAGCCGGCTCCCGCCGAACGAGCGGCCGCCCCGTACCCCGGTGACGACCGGTCCGCCGAACGCCTGGCCGAGACGGGACAGCCGGTAGACGGCCCGGTCCCGGGAGATGCCGATCCTCCGGCTGGCGGCGACCACGGACCGCTCGTGGGCCAGGCTCTGCAGGAGCGCGACGTCCGTGTCGGTGACGATCCGGTGTCGGGGCGTCATATCGCGACGCCCCGGGACGCCCCGGGTCCCAGGGCGAGCAGAGACTCCGGCCGAAGGGAGAACCGGAGTCGGGTGCCCGGAGCGGGCAGCGGGGGGGTCACGGGCGGCGCGACCCGCAGCGTGACCAAGAGCTCGTCGCACCGACTCTCGATCGTCACCCCGGTCGGGCCCGGGCGCGCGCTGCGGACGACCGTGTCCCACAGGGGACCGCCGGGGGCGACGGCCGACGGGTCCGGGCTCGCGAAGGCGATACCCTCCGGCCCCGCCCACTGTCGCAGCCAGGTTCGGAACGACCCCGGTGCGCCGCCTCGGAGGGCGTCCGCGTCGTAGACGTTCTCGAACCCCACGAAGCGGGCCGCGAACGCGTCCGAGGGAGCGCGAAGGAGGGCCGTGGCGTCGCACTGGTCCCGCACGCGGCCCTCGTGGAGCACGAGGAAGGAGTCCGCGACCGAGAAGGCGAGGGACGGGTCGTGCGTCACGACGACCATCGGGATCCGGTCCGTTTCCCGGAGGTCGTGCAGCACCTGGCCGAGCTCGTAGCGTGCGACCACGTCAAGGCCCTGCCAGGGCTCGTCCCAGACGACGAGACTCGGGCCGGCGGCCAGCGCCCGGGCGATCGCGACCCGCTGTTGCTCCCCTCCGCTCAGCCGCGAGGGGTACCGGTCCGCGAGCGCACTCAGGTGGAACCGCTCCAGGAGCTCCCGCGTCCGGGACTCGGCATCGGACGCGTTGCGGATCTCCAACGGATACCGGATGTTTCGGGCGACGGTCCGCTGCGGGAAGAGGCCGAGCCCCTGGGGGACGTAGCCGAGCCCACGTTCCTCCGGTAGCCAGCGGGAGATGTCGACGCCATCCCGCAGGATCCGACCCTGCCGGGGATGGAGGAAGCCCGCGAGCGTTCGAAGCAGCGTCGTCTTGCCGGCTCCCGAGGGACCGAGCACGGCGACGGCGGAGCCGGGCGACAGGTCCAGGCTCACCGGCCCGAGCTGGAACCGGTCGAGCGCCGTCTCCATCCGCTCGACGACCCACCGCGTCATGGCGCGAGCTCCCCCCGGTGCCACGGCAGCCAGCCGGATCGCTCTCCCACCCGGACGAGCAGGAACAGCGCGAAGGCCATCAAGAGAAAGAGCGAGCTCACCGCGGCCGCGCCGCTCAGGTTCCCGCCCTGGAACTCGTCGTAGATGTAGATCGAGATCGTGGACGTGACCGGGCCCGTGTAGAGGCCCCCCGGGTAGACCGCGTACGCGATGACGAGCAGACCGCCGATCTCGCTCACGGCCCGCGCCCACGAGAGCAGGAGCCCGGCCACGATCCCCCGAAGCGCCAGCGGGAAGGTGACGGTCAGAAAAGCGACGGCGCTGCCCGCGCCGAGGGACCGGGCGGCTTCCAGCACCCGGCCATCGACCGCGCGGAAGGAGAGCATGCTGGCGAGCACCGTGTAGGGGGCGCTCACGAAGACCATCACCAGCACCACGCCCCAGATCGTGTCGTAGACGGGGAAGCCGATCGACTGGCTGAACCGGAACAGCGGCGTTCCCGGGATGAAGAGCAGGAACAGGCCGAGGCCGACGAGGAGATGGGGGATCACGACCGGAAGCGCGACGAACGCCTCGACGACGCCGCGGCCCGGGAAGGCCCGTCGGGCCAGGAGATAGCCGAGGGGGATCCCGAAGACGATCGCGGCGAGGACGGCCACGCCCGAGGCGAGGAAGGTGAGCCAGAGCGCCGCTCGGACATTGACGTTCGACGCGGCCCCGAAGATGTGCGAGACCGGGGCGTAGGTGAAGAGCGCGACGATCGGGAGTAGGAAGAGCAGCAGCAGCGACGCCGAGAGAACGACCTGAAGTCCGGTCCAGAGCCCGCCGGCCCGCCAGCGCCGGCGGGCGACCGGCGGCCCGCTCTCCCCCGCGGGGTTCAGCTCAGGAACGGACTCGCCCACGATGGCAGGGCCACCACGTCGGGGGCTAAAACCGACGGCACCGCCGAGGGGTCATTCGACCAGCCGGGGAAGATGACGTCGAAGGCTCCGTTGGCCGAGAGGATCTTCGCTCCCAGGGGAGAGAGCAGGAGATGGATGAAGGCGGCGCCGAGGGCCGGGTTCGGCGCGTTCGACGGCACTGTCACGGAGAACAGGATGGGGGCGGGCACTGCCGTCGCGTACCCCCCCGAGGACGAGTACAGCGTCGTGGAGAGCTTCGCGTACTCCGCGAGCGCGGTGGAGTTGTTCGCCTCCAGGCCGACGATCGGATTCATCTCGACGTACGCGGGACAGCCGGCGTCCGTGACAGCGAAGGCCCGGTAGGTGATCAGGGCGGAGGCCGTGCCGTCCGCCAGCAGGCTGGTGGCGTGCGACTCGTGCTCGAGCACGGTCGTGGACGAGTTCCCGACCGCCGGGCTCGACGACCCGCCGGAGTAGAACGTGTTGTAGAAGATCGAGGCGCTGTCGTTGTAGAGCAGGCCCTGGAGCATGAGGCTGAAGATCTCGTTGTAGCCGTTCGGGTCGGACGAGGCGTTCCAGATCGCGAACGGTGCATTGCCGGGAGTCTTCACGTCCTGGACGAGTTTCCACGCCCAGTTGGTCGAGTTGATGCCGTCGAAGACGCTGAGGGACGGGTTGTAACAGAGCACCTCGGCGGTGGTCCCAAAGACGACCTCGTAGCTCGCGAACTTGGGCTGGAGCAGCGAGGGGATGAGGCGGAAGTCCGCGACCGCGGCGACATCGGCCTTCGAGGCCAGGGTCGTGATCGCGGTCGTGATGTCGAGCGAGCCCTCGTACGTCTGCGCGGCGGACGGCGCGGAGATGTTCGGGGTGTAGTTCACCAGCGCAGACGCTAGGCTGGGGAAGATGTTGATGAGGGTGCCGGCGCCCAGGATGGAGAGGGTATCGTTCGCTACCACGCTCGGTGCAGCCGCCGGGGATCCCCGGTACTCGTAGCCGGCGACGAACCCCAGGCCGACGCCGCCCAGGGCGACCAGGATCACGACGATCACGACCACGGATCGGGAGGCGGTGGCCGGCGGGGCGGTCGGTGGCGACGCAGACGGCGAGGACGAACCGGACATCGATGTGGCGAAATTCCACATCGGTTAAAGGCTTGCGGCCTTGGAGTATAACTCTACAATGCGCGGCGCCGGTCGGGTGGGGCATAGCATCGGTAGGCCCGGCCCGCGAGAGCAGCCAGCGGGACGGGGCCGAACTCGCGGCTGTCCCGGGATCCCGGGCCATCGCCGAGCACGTACACGGAGGACGGAGCGAGGGTGACCGATTCGACGGCCGGCCCGGGCGGGGGCGTCTCCTCCACGTCCGGCCCCGCGGCCGGCAAGGGACCGATGGGCGTTTTCCAGAACCGGCCAGGGCCGACCGCAGCGACGCGCTTGATGAGCCATCGGCCCGGCTGCGCCGGGTCCGCGAGAACTACGATGTCACCGAGCCGCGGGGGTCCCTCGCGGTACGCGGTCCGGTCCACAAGCAGCCGGTCGCCCGGACGGAGCGCTGGCCTCATGCTCTCGTCGGCCACGAGGACGTGCCGGATCCGGCGAAACGGCCATCGAGGTTCCGGACGCGGGTCCGGGACGGATACCGGAGTCGCGTCCGGCATCCTTATCCGACTCTCCGGGCTCGCGGGGCCATGCCCGGCCGCATCTGGTCCACGGAACTCGGACACCGACTCGTAGACGCTCTGGTCGCCCCGCGCACGGTCTACGCGCACTGCGACATTCCGTGCGGTATTTATGACCCGCACGAGGCGCAGATCGCCGCGCTGACCGTCCTGCGCATGGACCAGCTCATCGGCGAGCTCCCGATGCCGGCCATGGACGCAAAGCCGGAGGACCGGGCGGCGTATGCCTCGAAGCTCGCCCGATACACGGCCGTCAAGGAGCAGCACTCCGAGAAGGTGAAGCAGGAGGTTCGGGTGATCTGGGGCGACTACTTCACCCCCGACCACGCGAAGCAGTACCCGCAGGCTCACGAGATGGTCTGGAAGATCATGAAGCAGGCGTCCAAGGCTCGGCAGGGCATCGCGCTGGCCGATGCCCAGGAGCTGGTCAAGCAGGTGCAGGAGTTCGCCGAGCTGTTCTGGAAGACCAAGGGCGCCCAGACGCGACGCGCCCCGTCCATGCAGAAGTCCGGCGGCGAGATCGTCTATCCGGCCTAGCGCGGTCGCTCGACCCGTACCCCCGGGGGCCGGAACTCCCCGGGGGTCTCCTTTTTCCCTTCCCGCTCTCCCACCCGGCCACCCATGACCGAGCCCGTCCCGGTCGACGGACGCGCCCTGACGCTCGGTCAGTTCATCGCGGTCGTCCGGGGCGGCCGGGCCGTGAACCTGTCCCCGGAGGCACGGCCCGCCCTCGCGGCCAGTCGCGCCGCCGTCGAACGCGCGGTCGCCGCCGGGCGGCCGGTCTACGGGGTCACGACGGGATTCGGCAGCCTATCGAACCAGGTGATTCCGGCCCAGGAGGCGCGTCAGCTCCAGCTCTCGCTGCTCCGGAGCCACGCCAGCGGCACCGGCCTGCCGCTGCCGCCGGAGGTCGTTCGCGGGATGCTGTTGCTCCGGGCCAACGCCCTGAGCCGGGGACACTCCGGAGTCCGTCCGGTGCTCGTGGAACGGCTGCTCGAGTACCTCAATCGCGGCCTGGTGCCCTACGTCCCCGAACAAGGGTCGGTCGGTGCGTCCGGCGATCTCGCGCCGCTGGCCCATCTGTCCCTGACGCTGTTCGGCGAGGGGGAGATCCTCACGCCCGACGGCCAGCGGGTGCCGACCCGGGCCGTCCTTCAGCAGCTCGGCCTCGCCCCGCTCGACCTCCAGGAGAAGGAGGGCGTGGCGCTGGTCAACGGCACTTCGCTCATGACGAGCTATCTCGCCCTGTCGGTGGCGGACGGAGCCGAGCTCCTGGCGGCCGCCGAGGTGGCTGCGGCCACCTCGTTCGATGCACTGCTCGGGGACCCGAGCAGCCTCGACGATCGGCTGGGGGCATTGCGGAACCTGCCCGAGCAGCGGGCCGTGGCCGATGCTCTCCGAACGCTGCTCCACGGCAGCGAGCTCGCGATGTCCACCGCGGAATGGCACGGACAGGACCCGTACACGCTCCGGTGCGTCCCGCAGGTGCTGGCCGCGAGCCGTCAGGGCCTCGAGTATGCAGAACGGGTGCTGACGCCGGAGCTCAACGCCGTCTCCGACAACCCGGTCGTCTTCGACCAGGACCAGTTCGTGAGCGGCGGCAACTTCCACGGAGAGACGCTGGCGCTCGCCCTCGACGCGCTCGCGATGGCGGTCCACACCCTCGGAGCATTCTCGGAGCGCCGCATCGCACGCCTCGTGAACCCGGCGCTGAACCGCGGGCTCCCGGCATTCCTCGCGCCGACCGCGGGCCGTTCCTCCGGCTTCATGATCCCGCAGTACCTCGCAGCGGCCCTGGTGAACGAGAACCAGACGCTCGTGCATCCGGCGAGCGCGAGCAGTCTCCCGACGTCGGCCGACCAGGAGGATTTCGTCAGCATGGGGGCCTGGGCCGGTCGGAAGCTGCGTGCCGTCGTCACCAACGTGCAACGGATCCTCGCCGTCGAGTGGATCGTCGCCGCACAGGCCCTCGAGCTCCGACATCCGCGGCACGGAGGCACGGGGACCGAAACGGCGCTGCGGGTGCTGCGCGCGCACGTCCAGCCGTGGGCAGAGGACCGCTCACCGGCCCCCGATATCGACCGGGTCGCCTCGGGGATTGCCGACGGCTCCCTCGTAGCGGCCGTTCGAGCGTCGACGCCGTTCTAGAGCGCGGACCCGGCGGCGGGTGTGGCCGGGGCTCCGGCGGTGGCCGGGGCCGTGCCGTACGAGATCCGTGCGCCACACGAGCCGCAACGGAACTCGCCGTCCGCCGTGTGACGGAGCGGCTGGTGACAGTGGGGGCAGGGCGCCGGCTGGCCCGTGGCCCAGGCGGCGATCAACTGCTGGATTCTCGGGTCGGGTCCGGGCGGAGCCGAAGGGCGGGCGGCGGCCGACGAGACCCGGGCCCCGGTGCTCGTCACCGTGCGACCGCACATCGGACAGGCGAACTCCTCCGGCGCGCCGGTCGGCACCAGCGGGATGTGACACTTCGTACACTCCCGCAGGGCGTAGTCGGTGGCCGGGGAGGGCGGGGCACGTGCCGGTGAGGATACCGGCGGCCGGCTACGCGACTCGGGGGTCACCGGTGGCGGGACGGAGGGGGCGGCCGGCGCGGGACCTGAACGACCTGAACTGCGGGCCGTGGCGGTGATCCAGCCGGGAGTACGGGCGGAGGAGGGCACGGTCGCAGTCGACCGAGCGGGGGAGGCGGCCGGGGTCCCCCAACGTATCGTTCCGGACCGGGAATCGTAGATCAGTCCGGGAGGACCGTGGCGAACCAGCTCCTGGAGGACGCGTTCGGTCCGTGGGACGGACCAGGAGAGTGCCGCCGCCAGGCCCGCGATCGACGTCGTGCCGAGCGACTGCAGGGTCGCGATGGCGTGCCGCCGCTCCTCCGGAGCTCGCCGGGGCCAGAACGGAAGCCGCACCGAATAACGTGGGCCGGACCGGAGTAGAAAAAGTATCGTTCGAGGAGAATCACGGGGCCAAAAGTGGGTCCCGGCGGAAAGGCTCTCGGTCTCTTGGACGGTGCCACCAAGAGACGCTTTCCGCCGGTACCCGAGGCCGACCTACGTACACCGCGAGAGACTATATAGCTACCGGCCCCTCCGGAGGGTGGCCACCGTCAAGGTTCCGGGGCCTCGTGGGGTCCGTCGAGAGGTCGGACGCAACCGAAGCATCCAGTGTCCCGCATCGGCCCCCCGCACGTGCGAAACCTTCAAGCCGACACCCCCGCATCCTTCGGATGCGGTACGCCGGCCCGCCGGGCGGGACGACGTTCGAACCCCGTAGCGACCGGAGCCGGGCTCCGGCGCGGACTCTCCGGGAGGGTCCTCGGGACGAGAGCCGAGAGGAGCGAGCCGACGCACGAAGGGCAGTGAGCCGATGGCGAACGTCGTGATCGTCGGCGGCACCGAGGAGGCCCAGCTGATCCTCCGGGGATTGCTCCGGCTGCACCAGCATCGGATCGTCGGCGCCACCGCCTCCGCCCCCCAGGCTCTGGAGATGCTGCGCCAGGTCCCCGACCCAGTGCTGCTGGTCGACACCGACCTCAAGGAGCCGAGCTGGCACGAGTTCCTCCCGGAGGTCCTGCGGGCCAACGCCGGAACCCGAGTCGTGCTCCTCACGCCGACCCGGTCGGCCCGGCTGGACACGCAGGCCCGCTCCCTCGGGGTGGCGGCCCTGGTACGACGGCCGTTCGCGATCCAGGAGCTGCTCAACGCGGTCAGCCCGTCTCCCTCGGCTCCTCCGAGCACACCGCCGCCCGCCCCGCCCGCCGCCCCGTCGGGGCCGGCAGAACCGACCGCGCCCGCCGGCCCGGACACGCCGGCGCCTCCGTGAGACCCCGCCACGTTCGGGCGTCAGCCCTATCTCGGTGGGTCGCTCCGGGCCCCCGTGCCTCTGTCTCCCTCCTCGGCGGCGGCGCTGCGGGACGAGGTGGCGGGTACGATCACCGACGATCCTGAGGCGCTCACTCGGTTCGCGAGCGATGCCTCGCACCTCGTGGGGACGCCGGCCGCCGCCGTGGCTCCCCGGGACCGGGAGGACGTCGAGCGGATCGTGCAGTGGGCCCGGCGATGGAAGGTCCCTCTGGTCGGCCGCGGGGGTGGCAGTTCGCTCGACGGCGAGTCCGTCCCGCCGCCCGGTGGCGTCGTCGTGGACTTCTCCGGCTGGACCCGCATCCTCGAGGTCGACGAGGCGGACCGCCTGGTCCGAGTGGGTCCGGGTCTCGTGAACCGGGAACTTCACCGGGCCCTGCTCCCACACGGACTGTTCTTTCCCCCGAATCCGGGCTCGTGGGCGATGTCGACCATCGGCGGAAACACGGCGACCAATGCCTCCGGCCCCCGGTCGCTCCGCTACGGCTCCACACGGGCCTGGGTCCGGGGCATCGAGGTCGTCCTCGGTACCGGCGAGTTCCTGCGGGTGGGCCATCGGACGCGAAAGGCGTCCACCGGGCCGGACCTCCTCGGCTTCTTCGTCGGGAGCGAGGGAACGCTCGGCCTGTTCACCGAGATCACGCTGTCCCTCGCTCCGACGCCCGAGCGCCGGGTCGGCCTGGTGCTCCCCGTCCCGGACGACCTTTCGTTCCGAACCACCCTGCCCCGGTTGCTGGCCTCCCCGGCTCCGGCCTTCGCGGCGATCGAGTACCTCGACCGGTCGACCGCCGCCGCGCTCAGCCGATTCGCCTCGGGACGCCTGCCGGGCGACAGTGCACTCGTCCTGCTCGAGCTGGAGACGACCGTCGCCGACGAGGAACGGGACCTTGAACGCGCCGCGGAACGGCTCGCCGGGTCAGGCTTCTCCGGCGACCCGGTCGTCTTTCCGGACGCCGACCAGCTCTGGACACTGCGGGGGCAGAGCGGCGATGCGATCGAGCAAGAGGGTGTGCGGATCCACGAGGACATCGCGGTGCCGTGGTCCCGGCTCGACGAGCTCATCGAGGGGACCAAGGCGATCGGCGCCCGGCACGAGGTCCCGACCCGGCTGTTCGGTCACCTCGGCGATGGCAATCTCCACCCCGGCTTCGTCCTCGACCCGGCCTCCGAGCGGGCGACGACCGTCCGACGGGAGCTGCTCGAGCTCACCAAGCGACTCGGCGGGACCATCAGCGCCGAGCACGGCGTCGGCCTCGTGAAGGCTCCCTACCTCGTCCTCGAGCACGGGGACGTGGGGGTATCGCTGCTCGAGGCGTTCAAGCGACGTTGTGACCCGGACGGTATCCTCAACCCCGGGAAACTCTACCCGGGTCCCGGGCCGGTCGCAGGAAGGGGATCATCTTGAGCGTGGCCCGGGGCAGGGGGAGCCGCCGGAGTTCCCTCATGCCGACCCAGCGATGCCGCCGGCCCCGGACCCGGAGCCTCCCCCGGGGAGACCGGGACCGGAACAGGTGCAGGGCGACCCGGAAGTGACTGTACTCGTGGCGGACGGTCGCCACGGGCTCCAACACGCCCACGGTGAGGCCGGTCTCCTCTCGAAGCTCCCGGCGTCCGGCGGCCTCCGGGCTCTCTCCGGGCTCCAGCTTCCCGCCGGGAAACTCCCAGAGTCCTCCGAGCAGACCGGCCGACGGCCGACGCAGCACCAGCCAGCGTCCCCTGCGCTCGATCGCGGTGACGGCGCCGACCACCAGGGGCTTGGGTCCACGCCGTCGGCGGGACGGAATCGCTCCCGGGTCGGGCAGCTCCTGCCGGGCCCGGCACGCGGATGCCGCGGGGCACACGGCACACTGCGGCCCCGTGGGTCGGCAGAGGGTCTCACCGAGTTCCATCAGCGCCTCGTTGAACTCCCCTAGTCGCTCAGGCGGGACGTGGCGGACGGCCCAGCGTTCGAGGCGCCGGGAGAACCTCGCCGACGACGGGTCAGAGCGCTCGAGCGTCCAGCGGGCCAGAACGCGTCGCCCGTTGGAGTCGAGCGCCAGGATGGGCTCGCCGTAGGCCAGGCTGGCGACGGCGGCCGCGATGTACGGCCCGACGCCCGGCAGCTTCCGCAACTCCGCGGACCGTCGCGGGATGCGACCCCCCTGCTCACGAACCAGCTGACGGGCCGCTCGATGGAGGTTCCGGGCCCGGGCGTAGTAGCCGGCGCCCTCCCAGACCTTCAAGACCTGCTCCTCGGATGCGGCCGCCAGGACCCGGAGGCTCGGGAACCGACGCAGGAAGCGCTCGAAGTACGGGACCGCCTGGGCGACCCGCGTCTGCTGGAGCATCACTTCCGAGACCCATACCCGGTACGGCGTGCGTCGTCGGCGCCACGGAAGGGGGCGCCGGTGGTCCGGGAACCAGTCGAGCAGGGCCCGGACGCGCGCGTCGGCCCCGAGGGAACGGGCGGCGCGAAGAGATCGGCTCCGCCGACGCACGGAGCTGCCGCACGAACCACAAGGCTATAATCGACCCCGAACTCGAACGCGCGTCGGCGACGATGGGCAACGCGTGATGAGCGGGATCCTGCTGGTGACCGACGACACCTTCGAGGACGAGGTGATCCGGTCCCGCTTGCCGGTCGTCGTGGACTTTTACGCCGACTGGAGCGTTCCGTCCCGCGCCGCCGAGGTCTCCCTCGAGTCGCTCTCCCAGTCCCTGACCGGGCGGGTCAAGTTCGCCAAGGTGAATGTCAACGACTCGGCGACCGTGGCCAACCTGTTCGGGATCCACACGATCCCGACCTACGTGTTCCTGGACGAAGGACGGGAGAAGGGCCGCGAGGTGGGTATCGTGGGTCCGCGCGAGCTGCGGTCGATCCTGCAGAAGCACTTCTCGTTCGAGTAGCCGCGGCCGGCCCTCAGTGACGGAAGACCCGCCAGCCGGTGAAGTACATCGCCAGGCCGGCCCGGTCCGCCACCGCGATGACCTCGGGATCCCGCAGACTGCCGCCGGGCTGTAGGATCGCCCGGATGCCGGCGCGGCCCGCGACCTCCACGCCGTCGGCGAAGGGGAAGAAAGCGTCCGAGGCCAGGACCGAGCCGGCGGCCTGCGGGCCGGCCACCTCCACCGCGAGCTCCACGGCCTTCACCCGCGTCGGCTGCCCGCTGCCGATGCCGACCGTCCGCTGGCCGCTCGCCAGCACGATCGCGTTCGACTTGGCATGCCGCACGACCCTCCAGGCGAAGATCAGCGACTCCAGTTCTTCCGCGGTCGCGGTCCGGGTCGTCACGCAGCGCAGCTCCCCGACGGTCAGCGCACGTCGGTCGACCTCCTGCAGGAGCAGCCGGCCCACCGCACTCTTCGCCTCCCAGCCGGTGGCGTGGATATCCGGCACCGGGGTCCGGACCAGCTTGAGTTTCGCCCGCCGGGCCGCCGCCGCCCGTGCGCCGTCCGTCAGGGACGGGGCCGAGAGCAGGTCCACGAAGATCCCGTGCAGCGGCTCGAAGTCGCTCGCCTCGAGAGGCCGGTTCACCGCGATCGCGCAGCCGTACCGGGCGACGGGGTCCGTCTCCACGGCCCGCGTGAGGGCCTCCCGCAGGGTGGGGCCACACGCGACGCCGGAGGGCGTGGCATGCTTCACGACCGCCGCCGCCGGCTCGGCGAACTCCGCCACCGCCGCGAGCGCCGTGTCCAGGTCCAGCAGGTTGGTGTACGAGAGGCCCCCACCCTGGAGGACCTCGAGGGACGGCGGCGTCAGCGGGACGAGGCCGGGGTCGGTCGGGACGTATGCGGCCGCGCGCTGATGCGGGTTCTCCCCGTACCGGAGCGATAGGTCGCTGCGAGCCCAGCTCAGCGTCTCGGGGAATGACACGCCGTCGCCGTCGGGAGTGCCACGTACGATGGCCCCGATCCCCCGGTCGTACCGTTCGGTGCGGGCGAAGGCACGGGCGGCCAGCGAGCGTCGGGTCGCCGCCGACACACGACCTGTCTCCCGCTTGAGCTCCTCCTCCAGCGCCGGATAGTCGTCCGGATCGCTCGCGACGACGACCGATTCGAAGTTCTTCGCGGCGGCCCGGACCAGGGTCACCCCGCCGATGTCGATGTTCTCGGCGATCTCGTGGTCGGGGGAACCGGGCCGGACCCGCTGCTCAAACGGATAGAAGTTCACGGCGACCAGGTCGATGGGCACGAGGTGCCGCTCCTCGAGCTCCTGCTCGCCGGCCGGTGACCGGGGGGCCAGGATCCCCCCGAGCAGGCCCGGATGGAGCGTCTTGAGACGGCCGCCGAACCAGGCCCCGACCCCCGTGAGCTCCTCGGCCGGACGGCTCGCAATGCCCTCCTGGGTCAGGTGCCGGCGGGTTCCTTCGGTCGCGACCAGCTCGACGTCGAAGCGCGCGAGGGTCCGGGCCAGGGAGGCCAGCCCCCGGGGGTCGGAGGTGCTGAAAAGAGCTCGTCGGACCCGGACGAGACCGTCGATCTCGGATGGCACCGATTCGCTCCCCTACGGGGAGGAAACGACGGCCATAAGGGTGTCGTGCGGCGGCGGACCGTCAGCCGATGCTGACCTGCGCGACGATGATGTTGAGCGTGAACTCGCTCGCGTTGATCGGTACCGAGATCGTGGAGAGCCCGTTGTTCTGCGGGGTGAGGCAGTTCGCCACCGTACCGCCCGGGCCCGGGGTGCAGGTCACGCCGGCCGGGTCGATGACGGTCTGGTGCGAGAAGTAGGTGGCCCAGGCCTGCGGGAACGCCGTCGTGAAGTTGAGGTAGATGTAGGGCAGGTACGTGTTGGAGTGCCGACCGTCGATGATGTTGTACGTCTGCTCGGAGAGGATGCTCGAGACGACGGCCACGGTGCCGAGCCCCGACGCGGCGCCGGTCGACCCGACGAGACTCACCAGCGTGATCGCGTAGGAGACGCCGAACGGCTGCTGCACGTACGAGGACTGCGGGGGGTCGATCATGATCGAGCCCCCGTTCTGCTGTCCCAGGATGACGGCGCCCTGGTCGTAGGCCACCGACGTGACGGGCGTGTACCGATTGTTGAGCTGGACCCGCACCCCGGAGAGGAAGTGGAGCGTGTACGGTCCGCTCGTCTGCGCGGTGGTGAACAGGCACTGGAAGTAGCCGCTCTGGTTCGAGAAGGTCACGTGGTTGTGGCCCCCGTTCGCCGGGATCGAGTTCTCCGGCGAGGTGATGCCGAAGGCGTTCTGCCAGGTCAGGTTCTGGAAGATCCCGGTGGAGGATCCCCAGGTCGCCCCCTTCCACGTGTCCGAGCTGGCGGCGTTCCCGTACGGGCACAGCGACCCCGACGAGCCGACGAAGGTGGTGTTGAGATTGGCGCCGAGTCCGGTCGTGCACCCGGTCATCGTGAGCGTGTAGCTATCGTTGTTTCCGGAGAAGACCACGGCCACGCTCTGGTGGAGGTTACAGGTCCCGCCGTCCGAGAGCGTCAGGTTGTCCCAGTTGCCGGAAACCTGGACGAGGACCGTCTTGATCGCCGCCCCGGTCAGCGTCACCGTGAGCGCATTCGAGTTGCCCGTCACGTTAAACACGACCGAGCAGCCCGCCGCCGCGCAGCCCGCGATGGTGGGACTGACGGTGCTCTTGTTCCCCGAGAAGTTGTAGACCTCCGTCCCGGAGCCCGTCGTGCAGGTTCCGCTCCCGGTCGAGAAACACGAGGAGCCGTGGCCCCACCCGACGTTGGCGGCGGTGACGTTCGAGACCCCAAAGGCGGCGGTCGCGCCGACGTAGGTGGGCTCGACCACGATGCTGCCCGTGGAGGGAGTCCCGAACGGAGGCACGCCGCCGGAGTTGAGGGTGACCGGGTTCGAGAGGTAGCTCGAGCCGTTCCCGTTGAGAGCGTTGGCGGCTTCGATCACCGAGTCCTGGAGACGCCCGAGCTGGTCCTCGACCTGGGACTGGTGCAGGAACTCCTGCGTGCCCATCTGCGAGGGCAACTCCCCGAACACGAAGGTCGCGAGGAACGAGACGAAGAGCATCAGGGCCAGCAGCGTCGCCACGGCGCTGACCTGCGCCGAGCGTGCGCGACGACCGTGCTGACGGAGGAGCCTCCAACCACGACGCATAAGGGGACCGGACGGCCCGGTAATTTACGGCCGGCGCCCGTATTTAAGAGCCCCGACCTCGATGGAGGGGTCCCGTCGCCGCAGCCACTGCTTCGCACCCACCAGGGTCCCCCAGGTCCGCACCGTCTGGACTTCTACCGGGGTGCCGTCCGCCGCCGTCCACCGTCCGTTCCACTGGGCGCGGGCCGCCCGGACCCAGGTATGGGGGAGGCTCACGACCGCGCGACGACCCTCCACGCGAACGATCCGGAGCGTCGGCGGGCTCCCGCTGTCGGAGAGCCGGTCGGCGAGCCACTGGAGGAGGCGCTTCGGAGAAAAAGAGGGGTCCCCCGCCACCTCGACCCCGAGGTAGCGGGGGCGGAGAAGAGAGTTACCGTACGAAGTCGATGACCTCTTCAGACTCACCGGCGGCGTAGCCTCCGCGCGAGCCCAGGAGATTCGCGGCCTTTACTCCAGTGATGATGAGGAGCACCTTGATGGTGTTCTCCATCTCCGAGGAGTTCTCGACCGAGCAGCCCCAGATGATGCGGGCCCGCTTCGAGATCTTTGCCCCGACGAGCGCGGCGGCCTTCTCGGCCTCCGAGACCGTCATGGTCGGGCCACCGACGACGCGCACGAGCGCGCCGGTCGCGTCCTTCATCTCGACGTTGCCGAGCAGCGGCGAGGTCAGGGCCTGGGTGACCGACTCGGTGACCCGGTCGGTCGCGCTCTCGCTCTCGCCCAGTCCGATCAGCGCGACGCCGCCGTCCTTCATGACCGTCATGATGTCGGCGTAGTCGAGGTTGACGAGCCCCGGCTTGGTCACGATCTCGGTGATTCCCTTGATGGCGGTCATCAGGACCGCATCGGCAAGCTTGAACGCCGCATCGAGCGGCATCCGCGGGACGAGTTCGAGGAGCTTGTCGTTCTGGATCACGATCGTGGTATCGCAGACCCGGCGAAGCCGCTCGAGTCCGTCCTTCGCCGCCTCCAGGCGCACGGCGCCTTCGGCCGCGAACGGGATGGTTACGACGCCCATCGTGAGCGCCCCGGCTTCCTTGCTGATCCGTGCCACGAGATGGGCCGAGCCCGTTCCCGTGCCGCCACCCATGCCTGCCGTGACAAAGACGATGTGCGCTCCGGTGAGGAAGTTGCGGATCTCCTCCTCGTTCTCCCGGGCCGCCTCCTCGCCGATCTCCGGCCGAGCTCCGGCGCCCAGGCCTTTGGTGGCTCGGCGGCCGATGAGGATCTTGCGCGGGGAGTGGATGGTCAGCAGGTGCTTCGCATCCGTGTTGATGGCGCACATCTCGGCGCCCTGGATCCCCTCTTCGACACAGCGGTTGATCGTGTTCGACCCGCCGCCGCCGCATCCGATGATGCGGATGTTGACCTTCAGCGTCTCCGCCAGCTTCGCGAGCTCCGCGTCGTCAGAACTTCCGTAGGCGGGCGCTGCGTCCGGCTTCTGCTCCGCGAGCTGCTGGCTTTCCTGGTGCTTCGCGATCGCTTCCTGGATGATCGATTTCATGGTTTGATTCTCCGTTGCGTTTGTCGGACGAGCGTCATACGCTCGGCGGAGAATCCCGGGATTTGCTACTTAAACGTTGGTTTTTATCGGTACCGTTCGCAATCTCAGCCCGATAGATTTTCGGCGGTGCGGAAGTCTTTCCGCAGGGCAGTTTTGTTCGGGAGATACGGCCGCCGGAATCGGGAGTCGCCATTCCGGAGCTACTCGCCTGTGGCGGAGAGCCTCGCGTGCGAGAGTCGGTGGAGCGGCGGACGCACCTCCCGCGCGGCGCTCCGCCAAACGTCCTCCGAGCCGCTGACGAAGAAGGTCTCGACGCAGACGGTCGGTCCCAGAGGAGACCGTCAATCGTCAGCCGGACCGACCCGACTCAAGCTTCGCGGCGGCGTTGATGTCTGCAGTCCCGAGGATGGGCGTCGGCCAGCCGACACGGCCGACGTGAATCATCGCGGCCCCGACCCGTTCGGTCGTGGTCACGGACTGCGGTGCGACGGCACTGATGATCAGGAGGAACGGGGCGACAACGACGTATCCGATCCGGTAGGCGAGGCTCTTGGACCGGATCCCGTGCTTCGACTGGATGATGCCCGGTCGAAACATGTACGCGGCCCGGAACGGCATCCGGAGAAGCGCGTTCTCCGTCTGGCCCTTGACGCGAGCCCACATCGAGCGACCGTGCTCAGAGCTGTCCGTCCCCGCCCCGGACACGTACACGAACGTCAGGGAGGGATTCAGACGCGCCAGCGTCTCGGCTACCCGAACGGTCAGGTCGAACGTGACCCGACGATACTGCGCCTCCGGCATTCCAACCGACGAGACTCCGAGGCAGAAGAACGCCGCGTCGTAACCTCGGAGCCGATCCTCGACGGAGGTAAGGTCCATGAGGTCCGGGCGCAACAGCTCCTGCAGCTTCGGGGCCTGGATCTGCGTGGAGGAGCGCCCTACCGAGAGGACGGCGTCGACGCCCGGGTCCAGGAGGCATTCGCGGAGGACCCCGCCTCCGACCATCCCGGTCGCACCGAACACGATCACGCGCACGGGTTGGCCAGACACGCGGCATCCCAAGACGGCTTCCCCCGCCGGAAAAACATCCGGGAGCCACCGACGTTCCGGGGAGGGCGAAAAATCCTCCGGCGCAGCGCAAGGCTAAAGGGGGGGTGCCGCGCTCTATTCGTCGGCATACGTGTCCATGCGGACTTTCCGCCGCCGCGCTTCCCGCGGAGTCAACAACGTCATCGCCGTGATTCTCCTCGTGGCGATGACCGTCATCGCCGTGGCGATCCTGGCGGCGTTCAAGCCCCCGGTTCCCACGGCCACCAGTGCGATCTACTACACCATTGACACGGGGACGACGGCCCCGACCTGGGGTGACCTCACGGACTGCTCGAACGTGAACGACCCGTCGACCTGCGCCCAGCAGCCTGCGGTCGACATCATCTTCACGACGCAATCCCCCGGTCTGATGCCGGTCGCCGATCTCACTTTCTACTTCATCTGTAACGGAACGGTCTACTTCGAGTCGACCCTGCCCAACATGCTCTACATCCCCACGACGAACCACGCCGCCAACTTCAACTGCGTCGAGCCGGGCGGCAACTGCTTGCAGACCTGCGGGAACTACAACCCGGCCGAGGTGTTCGGCTACGACATCCCCTTCAGCCGCCTCGGCTTCTTCTGGCAGCTGACCCCGAACGCCACCTACCTGTCGGACGGTGACAGCATCGTGCTCTACATCCACTCCACGACCGCGCCACACGACGTGGGCTCCACCAAGCCCGACACGGACGACTATCACGGCATCCCTGCGTGGTGCTTCGCCACGCCCGGGTCGAACAATCCGCCGAACAATTGCTACATCAAGATCATCTACTCCGGCCCGCCCCAGTCGACCGTGGTGTACATCCCGGTCTCCCAGCTCGCCGCGCCGGATTGACCCGGGCGGACCGTCCGCACGCGATTCGCACCGCGTCCGGTCGGGTAGGGCTTAAGCCCCGGCGCGTAGCTCGCCGCGGGGCGTGTCGTCATACTTTGAGCGTCTCGATCGGTCGATCGAGGCTGCCTACGCAGTAGCTCGCTCGGCCCGGGCTGCGGGGATCGACCCCGAGGACCATCCCGAGATCCCACCGGCCCAGGACATGGCCGCCCGAGTCGAGAAACTGCTGGCGCACCTGCCGGTCGAGGGGGTCGCGGAGGAGATCCGGGTCCTCGCGCGGGACCTTCCGCGCGACGAGGTAGCGATCGCAATGGTCCGGTCGATGGTTCGCGATTCTCGTCGGGGCGCGTCGGTCGAGGCCCGGCTGGACGCTGCGCTGCGCGTGGGGCTGGCGATTCTCACCGAAGGCATCCTGGTCGCCCCCCTCGAGGGTCTGGCCGAGGTACACCTCCGACCGGTGGGAGGCTCCGCCTACATCGAGCTGTTCTACGCCGGCCCGATTCGCGCCGCGGGCGGAACGGCCCAGGCGATGTCCGTCCTCCTCGCAGACGTCGCCCGTCGAGAGCTGGGACTCACGCCGTATCGACCCTTGCCGGGGGAGGTCGAGCGCTACGTCGAGGAGATCCCGCTGTACAAGCATTCCCAGCACCTGCAGTACGTGCCCACCGCCGAGGAGGTCTCGACGGTCGTGGAGAACGTACCGGTCTGCATCTCGGGCGAGTCGACCGAGGGAGACCTCGAGGTCAGCGCCTTCCGGAACCTCCCGCGCGTGCCGACGAACGGGCTGCGGGGCGGTGCCTGCCTGGTCATCGCCGAAGGTCTCTGCCAGAAAGCACCGAAGCTGCGCAAGATCGTGCAGCGGCTCGGCTTGGACGGATGGGAGTTCCTGGGCGAGCTGGGTCGGCACGCCACCGCCGACGACAACGGCGGCACGCAGGGGCCGAAGTATCTCTCGGAGGCGGTCGGCGGCCGTCCGGTCCTCGCCTATCCGCATCGACCGGGGGGTTTCCGACTCCTGTACGGCCGATCGCGAACGGCCGGCCTGGCGTCCTGCGCCGTCAATCCGGCGACGATGGTCGTGCTCCGAAATTTCGTCGCGGTGGGCACCCAGGTCAAGATCGAATATCCGGGCAAGGCGACCGCGATGACGCTCTGTGACACGATCGAGGGTCCCATCGTCGAGCTGGACGACGGGAGCCTTACAGCCGTACATGACCGGGACCGGGCCGAGGAGCTGCTCCCGAGGATCCGACGCATCATCGACCTGGGGTGCCTGCTGGTTCCCTTCGGCGAGTTTCTCGAGAACAACCGGCCCCTCGCGCCGGGCACCTACTCGCTCGAGTGGCATCTCGAGGAGTTGCGGGCCGCGGGCGTTCCGCTGGATGACAAGGCCTTCCGCCCCAGCTACGCCGAGGCGGTCGAGACCGCCCGGGCCTCGAACGTCCCCCTCCATCCGCGCTTCCTCTTGTTCTGGCACGACCTCACCTCGGGCGAGATACGCGCCCTGTCGGACTACGTCGAACGCGAGGGGCGCTGGGTCGCCGGTGCGCTCGAGGTACCGTTCGACGCGGAGGTCCGCGACGTGCTGGTTCGCCTCGGATTTCTTCATACCCGCCGGGCCGACGGGACGCTCCAAGGCGAGGGGGAGCTGTCCCAGGCGCTGGTGGCTGCCCTCGGACTGGTCCCGGGCAGCCCCCGATTGCTCCGCGTCGTACCGGTCGAACCGGTCGACATCGACCCGATGGCCTACGTCAGCCGGCTGGCCGGGGTCCGGGTGCCTCCGCGGAGTCCCTCCCGCATCGGAGCCCGAGTGGGCCGGCCGGAGAAGGCCCGGCAGCGGAAGATGAGCCCCAACGTGCACGTGCTCTTCCCGGTCGGAGACGCCGGCGGCGCCCAGCGCTCGATTCCCGAGGCCGCGCGTCGCAGTCAGGGCCGGGGCCTCCCGACGCAGCTCGGAGTACGCGAGTGTCCCACCTGTCATCGGTCGACGGTCTGGCCCCGATGCGTGTGCGGCGCCCATACGCGCGCGACCGGCCAGGTGACCACCCAGGAGGTCTCCGTGGCGCCGATTTGGGCCCAGGCGGTCGAGCAGCTCCAGCTCCGGCGTCCCCCGACGAACGTCAAGGGAGTCAAGGGCCTCCTCTCCAGCGGCAAGGTTCCGGAGCCGATCGAGAAGGGAATCCTGCGGGCGGCGCACGGGGTCTCGGTCTATCAGGACGGAACGGCGCGGTTCGACCTCACCGACCTCCCCCTCACGCATTTCCGGCCCCGAGAAGTGGGGCTATCGGTGGAACGCGCCCGGTCGCTCGGGTACACCCAGGACTACCGCGGGGCGCCGCTCACGGACCCGGACCAGCTGCTGGAACTCGAGCCGCACGACCTCATCGTCTCGCGCTCCTGCGGGACCTACCTCACCCAGGTCGCCCAGTTCCTCGACGATGAGTTGGCCCATCTCTACGGCCTCGAATCGTACTACCGGGCGAGCCGGCCCGAGGACCTGCTCGGGCATCTCGTCGCGGCGCTGGCGCCACACACCTCGGGAGCCGTCGTTGGCCGTCTGATCGGCTACACGTCGGCGGAAGGATGCTTCGCGCACCCGGTCTTCCATGCCGCGAAGCGACGAAACTGTGACGGGGACGAGGACTCGGTCACCCTGCTCCTCGATGCGCTGCTCAACTTCTCCCGGGCGTTCCTCCCGGAGAGCCGGGGCGCGTTGATGGACAAGCCGCTCGTGCTCACGACGCGGCTCAATGCCACCGAGGTCGACAGCGAGGCACACAACGTCGACATCGCGTTCCGGTATCCCGTCGAGTTCTACCGGGCGGCGGCCCGGGGCGGGGCGGCCAAGGAGGTGCAGGCCCTCATCGAGACCGTCGGCGCCCGGGTCGGGACCGAGCGGGCGTTGCACGGGTACGGGTTCACGCACGACACGAGCGACATCGCCGGGGGCCCGGTCCGGTCCGCGTACCGGGAAGCACCGTCGATGGACCGCATCGTCGAGCAATCCCTGCGGGTCGCCTCCGAGATCCGCGCGGTCGACGTCGGAGAGGCCGTCTCGTTGGTGCTGAACGCCCACTTTCTCCCCGACCTGATGGGGAATCTCAAGAGCTACGCGACCCAGAAGTTCCGCTGCAAAACCTGCGGCACCTCGTATCGCCGACCGCCGCTCTCGGGTCGCTGCACCGCCCGGCCCCACGCCGGGGCTCCGTGCGACGGACTGCTCCAGCCCACCGTGTTCGAGGCGTCGGTGCGGAAGTACCTCGGTCTCTCCCAGCGGCTGGCGGCGACGACCGGCGTCCCTCCGTACTTGCGACAACGGATCCAGCTCCTCGAAACGTCCCTCGCGACGCTCTTCCCCGGCAGCCTGGCGCAGACCACGCTCGAATCGTTCCAGGAACCGGTGGCCGTCGACGAACCGCCCGACGAGCTCTGAGCCGACCGGCGGAGCCGCCGCCGGGAACCCCCTTATAGGCGGCCGCGCGTCCGACGGCCCGCGGGCTTGTAGGGTAGTCTGGACTATCCTTTCGGCCTTCGAAGCCGAAGACGTGGGTTCGAATCCGCCCGTCGCCGCGACCGGGGCGGCGAAACTCCCACCAAGCCCGTTGACGGAGCGGCCGGGGCTCAGCCAAAGTAGCCGGGGCTCGCCGGGTCGGCGCGCTTCTCCTCTTCGGCCTTCGCCGCCTCGAGGACGTCGAGGGCCAGCAGGGCGTTGAGTGGGATCAATCGGATGCGCCCCTTCTCCTCCGCCACCGTGCCGTCGAGCTCCACGGCGAGCGAACTGTCGCCGCCGATAGAGACAAGGCCCCGGAACGCGCCGTTCGATACGAGCGACTCGTTCTCGCTGCTGGCCGACCGCACGCGGATCTTCGAGCCCACGGTCAGCGCGATCGCATTCTTCTTCGCCGACCCTGGCGCCGACGTTGCGCTCATGGAGATTCGCTCCTAGAGTCGCGTGCGGAGTTATTGAAGGATTCCCTTGGCCCTCGCCGAGCCCTTGGTCACGACCGAGGGCGGGGTTTCCGCGCGGTCGAGCAGGGTCTGGAGGTGATTCACGGTCTCCCGGTACCGCTTGAGCGCGTTCTGCGCGTTCGCTTCCGTGAAGTCCCACGCTCGGGCGAGGTTCCCGTACCGGAGTCGGTAGCCCTTGCGGCCCTTGCCGTCGGCGGAGCCGCCGACCTCTTCGAGCAGGTCGAGCGACTTGAGCTTGTTGATGTGCCGGTAGACCGTCGGTTTGGACGTCTTGAGGACGGCAACGATCTCATCGATGTACCACGGTCGTGTCGGGGCGCGGATCAGGCAGTCCCGGACCAGTCGGTACGCCACCCGGCTCTCGACCGGCCCCGTGCCGCCGCGCGTATCGTAACTTTCCGGCAAGTAGCCGATCATCCGGAGGAATTCCTGGAGCACTTCGTCGACGTCCGGGAGCGGCGTGAGTGGGGTGCTGTAACGAAGTGTCAACTCGAACGGCATTACGAACGGGGAGCGAAGCCGGTCTGGCGGATAAAAGTACATGTCGAGCCTCGTCGCGCACCGAAAGGCTATCAATCGCCGCCCGGTCGGAGTGCGCGTGAGCTTTCAGCTGGTCCAGCCGGCCACTCCGGAGGAAGCTGTGAGGCTGCTGGCGGGCGCGTCGGCCGGCCAGATGTCGGTTCTGGGGGGTGGAACCGACTTGCTGATCGACATCGATCAGGCCCGGGCCTCTCCGCGGCAGGTACTCTCGCTCCGGAAGATGCCGTGGCGGTACCTGCGATGGGAGGGATCCAGTCTCGTCGTCGGGAGCACGCTTCCGCTGCGAACCCTCGAGCTCGATCGGCGTGTGCAGCAGCAGTTGCCCGGCCTTTGGGAGGCGATCCGGGACGTCGGAAGTCCCGCGCTCAGGGCCCGGGCGACGCTCGGGGGCAACGTGGGCCGCTGCTCTCCTGCCTCCGACCTGCTTCCGATGCTGATCGCGCTGGACGCACGCGTTCGCATCCTCGGACCGAGCGGTGTTCGGGAACATCCGGTCGATCTGGTGCTGCAGGAGTCGAGAAAAACGAACCTGGGACCGGCAGAGCTCATCGAATCGCTGATCTTTCCCTCGGCGGCTCCGTCGACCTACATGTGGCAACGGGTGCAGCCCGTGAACGACATCTCTCAGGTCGGTGTCGCGACCGCGTACCTCCCGGACGCGCCGCATTGGCGTATCGCCCTGGGTGGGCTTCAGCCCCGGGCCCGTCGACTGAGCGAGGCGGAGGCCGTGCTGCGGTCGGCCAGACCGACCCACCTGGAGCAGGAGCTCGCGGCTCAGGAGGCGGCCCGGCGGGCGGAGTTCGTTTCCGACAAGCGCGCCACCGAGTCGTATCGTCGCCGATTGGTGGCGGTCATGGTACGGCGGGCCCTGCAGACCACGATCGACCGCATGCCGCGGCCCGCGGCGGCCCGGAAGCCGTCTCGATGACCGACGCGGCGCTGGCGCTCCACATCAACGGTCAGAGCCGACGCTTTGCGTCGGTCCCGGACGCGGAGCGGCTGCTCGATACGCTCCGCTGGCGCGCCGGCCTCAAGGGCACGAAGGAGGGCTGCCGGACCGGGGACTGCGGCGCCTGCACGGTGCTCGTGGGCGGCGAGCCGACGCTCTCCTGCCTGCTCCTCTCCCGAGAGGTGGGTGACGAGCCCGTGACCACCATCGAGGGCGTCGCGGCGGTACCGATCGGTCAGGCAGTCATCAAGGCCTTTGCCGAGGCCGGGGCCGTGCAGTGTGGCTATTGCACGCCCGGATTTGTCGTGGCGCTCGCGGCCCAGCTCGGCCGGAGCAAAAGCCCACCGGACGTGGAGTCGCTTGTCGACGGCCTGGAAGGGAACCTGTGCCGGTGCACCGGCTACCGGGCGATCGAGCGGGCGGTGGCCTTGGCGCGGAAGGCCGTTCAATGATGCGCTCCGACGCGGAGCCGAAGGCCCGTGGGGCGCTCGAGTACGGCACCGACCTCGAGGCGCCCGGGATGCTGTGGGCCGCTCTGGTCCGCTCGCCGGTGGCTCACGGCCGGATCGTGCACATGGACCTGGCCGGCGCCCGCAAGATGCCCGGAGTGGTCGCCGTGGTCGGCCCGGACGACCTGCGCACCCTGCTCCCGAAAGCCGCGCTCGAGGTGGAGCGGCCCGTGTTCCCTCTCCAGGAGATCCGCTATCGGGGCGAACCGGTCGCCGCCGTGGCGGCCGAGACCCTCGCGCAGGCTCGTCGGGCCGCCGCCGCCGTTGCCGTGGAGGTCGAGAGCCTTCGGGTCGACGCCCGCATCGAGGACATCTTTCCAGAGTGGCCTTCCGCGGCGGCGGCGGATGACCCGCATGTGGTGGGCCACGTGCATGCCCGTCACGGGGATGTGGACGGAAAGTTCCGGACCGCGGAGCTCGTCCACTCGGAGACGTATCGTACCAGCGGCGTCCATCAGGTGGCGCTCGAACCGCACGCCTGCCTCGGCGAGATCCGGGACGGCACGTTCTGTATCCGCACCTCGACCCAGACACCCTTCGGACTGCGGGAAGACGTAGCCTCCGTCCTGGGAATTCCCGAGGCCAAGCTCCTCGTCGAGGGGAGCTGGGTCGGCGGGGGCTTCGGGGGCAAGGGGTCGGCGTTCATCGAACCGTACGCCCTCCTTCTGGCGGTCGCGAGCGGGCGCCCGGTCAAATTGGCCCTGACCTACGCCGAGGAGTTCGAACTCGGCCGCACGACCCTGCCCGCAGTCATCCGACTCGACACGGCCGTGGCCCGCGGCCGGATCGTTGCACGTCGTGTGCGCCTGCTCCTGGACACCGGCGCGTCCCTCCCCGGCCGGGACTTTGCCGTCGGGTACTCGATTGGCTTCCTGCTGGGACCCTACCGCACCGAGGCCTACGACATCGAGGGCTACGCCCTCCGAACGAACAAGCCGCCGTTCGGGCCCCACCGGGCCCCGTTCGCACCGCAATCCGTCTTCGCCCTCGAGTCGCATATCGACGGCCTGGCACGTCGCCTCGGCGCCGACCCCATCGAGTTTCGAAAGATCCATGCGTGGCGCGAGAACGACCGAACCGCCTACGACCAGCCGGTCGGTCCCTTCGGCCTCGAAGCCGGCCTCGAGGCCGCGGCCCGCACGGCCGCCGTCTGGAGAACCGGAATTCCGGCCGGGCACGGCATCGGCGTCGCCTGTGGCTTCTGGTCGACGGGCGTGGGAGCCGGCGGAGAGGCCCGCCTGTTCCTCCAGCCGGATGGCCTCGTGATCCTCGAGGGAGAGCGGGAGATCGGCAACGGGAGTGTCGTTCGCGGCCTCTCGGTGGTGGCGCAGCGGGTGCTGGGTCTCCCCGCGAATGCGATCCGGATCCAGTACGGGGACACGGCCACGGCGCCGTTCGATTCCGGGGTCTACGGGAGCCGGACCCTGGCGGCCCTGGGGCAGGCCGTGGAGAAAGCGGCCCGAGCGCTCGAGAAGACGCTGGCGACTCGGGTCGGGGCGCCGCAGGTCCGCTTGGAGACGAAGAACGGGCAGGTCCTGGTCGTCTCGGGCCGTCGCCGGCAGAAGCTGGTCGACCTGCTGACGCCGGCGGAGCGGGCCGCCGGGGGCCTCGAGGCTCACGGGAAGCATTACGGGGCGGAGAAGAAGGTCGATGCGTCGCGGGTGCTGGAGGGGACGGTCTATCCGTACAACGACTTCGCCGCCTCCGTCCATCTGGTCGAGGTCGCCGTGGACCGGGAGACCGGCCACATCGGCATCGTACGCTACGCCGCCTTCCAGGACGTCGGCACCGCCGTGGACCGACCGGCGGTCGAGGCGCAGGTCGAGGGCGGGGTCGTGATGGGGCTGGGCACGGCGCTGTCCGAGGAGATGATGTGGACGCCCGACGGCCGGCTCTTGAACCCCGGACTCCTGGACTACCGGCTGCCCCGGATCCGGGACGCGCCGCCGATCCACGTCGACCTGATCGAGGGGTTTGCCGGTGCCGGGCCGTTCGGCGCCAAAGGGATCGGCGAGCCGCCGATCATTCCGGTGCCTGCGGCCGTTGCCAACGCCGTCGCGGATGCGACCGGTACGCGAGTCTTCGAACTCCCGCTGACGCCGGAGCGCGTGGCCCGAGCGCTTAAGCTCCTGTAAGGTCCGGACCCCCAATGGTCCTCCCGCGGTCGGAACTCCAGTCTCTGGCCCACGCGTATCCGAACCCGCCGGTCATCGGCGCGATCGGTTCCCACTCCGCCCTGGACATCGCCGATGGCGCGGTCGAAGAGGGCTTTCGCACCCTCGTACTCGCGCAGAAGGGCCGGGACCGTACCTACTCGGTCTACTATCGGGCCCACCGCGATGCGGCCGGCCACGTGACGCGAGGCTGCGTCGACGAGGTCTGGAGCTTTCCGAAGTTCGCGGACGCCGCAACCCCGGAGAGCCAGGCGCGGCTTCGGGACCACGGGGTCCTCCTGGTTCCGAACCGGGCCCTGAGCTCCTACGTTTCGCTGGACGTGCTCGAAGACTCCTTCCGTGTCCCGCTGGTCGGCTCCCGGAATCTCCTGAGGATCGAGGAGCGCACCGAGCGGGACAACTACTATGCCCTCCTGGCCGCCGCCGGGATCCCGACCCCGCAGCGGATTCCGTCGCCGCCGGAGATCGAGTCGCTCGCGATGGTCAAGCTTCCGCACGCCACCCGCCGGCTGGAACGCGGCTTCTTCACCGCCGCGAGCTTCGAGGAGTACCAGCGGAAGAGCGACTCGCTGATCGCCGCCGGTACGATCGCCGCGGCGGACCTCGAGCAGGCGCGGATCGAGCAGTACGTGCTGGGCCCGGTGTTCAATTTCAATTTCTTCTTCTCCCCCCTGGTGCCCCGGGAGGACGGCCTCGAGCTGCTCGGAGTGGACGAGCGACGGGAAAGTTCGCTGGACGGCCTGGTCCGATTGCCGGCGGCCCAGCAGCTCGAGATCCGGGGCTCGCATGCGATCCCGCACTACACGGTCGTCGGTCACGGGACCCTGACCGTGCGCGAATCGCTGCTGGAAGAGATCTTCGACTACGGGGAGCGGTTCGTCGAGGTCACCCGGAGCCGGGCACCTCCCGGGATTCTGGGTCCGTTCACGCTCCAGACCTGCATCGACCGGGACGGAAAGGCCTTCGTCTTCGACGTCGCCGCGCGGATCGGCGGCGGCACCAACATCCACCTCTCCCTCGGCCACCCGTACGGCAACGCGCTCTGGAGGGGACCGATGAGCTCCGGACGCCGGATCGCGATCGAGATCCGAACCGCTCTCGCCGAGGGGCGGCTCGCCGAGGTCGTGACGTGACGCAGGGGCCGACGATCCTGGAGGCGCCCCCGCCCCGCCCGGCGCCGCTCCGTCGCACTCCGCTCTACGACTTCCACCTCCGACACCACGGACAGATGGTGCCCTTCGCGGGGTGGGAGATGCCCCTCCACTACGGCAGCATCGTGGAGGAGCACCGGGCCGTGCGCTCGTCCGTCGGTCTCTTCGATGTGTCGCACATGGGCATCCTGACCGTCCGCGGCGCGAGCGGGCCGGCGCTGCTGTCCCGACGGACGACCGCCAATGCCGCGAAGCTCTCGCCCGGTCAGTGCCGGTACACGTTCCTGCTGGATGCGGACGGCGCGATCGTCGACGACCTCATCTTCACGCGTGCCGACACGGGCGCCGGCGAGGCGCCTCCGGCGTTCGTGGCGGTCCCGAACGCCGCCCGCGCCGAGAAGATCCGGGACCTCCTGCAGGAGCATCGGCGTCCCGACACCGACATCGAGGCGCACAACGGCGCCGTGGCAATCCTCGCGGTCCAGGGCCCGGCGTCCCGCACGACCCTGGAGCGTCTCTGGGGCTGGTCGCTCGCGGAGCTCCGGCCGTTCCACGCAGCCTACTTTCCGTGGACCCCGGTACCGGGCGGGTCGGGCGGACATCTGCTCGACGATGCGTTTCCGCAGCCCCTCGCCACGGCCGCCTGGGTGTCGCGGACGGGATACACCGGAGAGCTCGGCTACGAGCTGTTCGTTCCGGGCGCGCAGGCCGATGCCCTCGCCGAGCGCCTGGTCGGGGCGGGGGTGCGACCCTGCGGCCTCGGAGCGCGGGACACGCTGCGGCTCGAGAAGGGCTACCTGCTCTCGGGACAGGACTTTCACGAGGACCGCACGCCGCTCGAGGCCGGTCAGGACCGCTTCATCGAATTCGACCACGCCTTCGTCGGTCGCGACGCGCTCGAGAAGCAGCGAGCCGCCGGGCCCACGGTCCGGTGGGTGGGCCTGACCCTCGCGGAGCCGTCCGCGATCCCGCGCCACGGTCAGGTCGTGCTCTCGGGAGCCCAGCCCGTCGGCTCGGTCACGAGCGGGGGCTTCTCTCCGACCCTGCAACGAGGCATCGCCCTCGCGTATGTCGCCACCCCGGTGGCGTCGGTCGGCTCGAGCCTCTCGGTCGATATCCGGGGGCGGCCGGTGGGGGCCACGGTCGTTCCGCTCCCGTTCGTCCCCGCCGGGCACCCCGGACTGAAATAGACGGAGAGACCCATCGTACATCGATGGAGTCGTCGCGGGCGGACCGGCCGCTCATCGGTCGCCTCGACCTCTACCAGTCGCTGGTCCATCGTCGGGAGGAGGTCCTCGGGGGTCGCGGCGGGATCACCCTCTTGGAGGGGGAGACCGGCGTCGGAAAGTCCACGATCCTGGCCGCCCTGGGACAGGAAAGCCAGCTCCACAACTTTCGGCTCGTCACCGCCCGCTCCGAGGCGCAGGCTCCCGCGCCGTTCCAGCTGATCCGGGCGGTGGTTCGGGCGGTGGACCGGGAGGCGGCGGCGCTCGGCGCCACCACCCCCTCCTCGCTGGCCTTCCCGTACGTCGCCCAACCGATCGTGTCTCCGACGGTCGCGCTCGGCGTCGGAGCCGCGCCGGCCGCCGTACTCCGACCCGGCGGGGCCGGGGAATCGTCCTCGCTGTTCCGGTCGGTGGCCCTCGGGGACAGTTTCCAGGCCGACCGGGTCCAGTTGATGGAGGAGATGGCTGGGCCGATGTTCGCCCTCGCCGACCAGGTGCCGCTCCTGGTGGCCGTCGAGGACCTGCACTGGGCGGACGAAGGGTCGATCGAGTTCCTCGAGCAGGTGGCGCCTCGGCTCGAGGCCCGGCGGATCTGGTGGGTCGGCACCACGCCGCCGTTCGAGAGCCTGGAGCCCCGGGGCCGGGCCGGTCTCGAGCGTCTCGTCGCCGCCGGGGCCCGCCGCTTCACCGTCCGGCCGCTGAGCGAGCGCGAGGTCGTGGACTTCGTCCGCTGGGCCCGGCCGGACCGGGTCACCCCGCCCGAGCAGCTGCACCGCTGGTTCGCCCAGACCTCGGGGAACCCGCTCTTCCTGGAGCAGCTCATCCACGCCTCACCCGCCCGGGCTCCTTCGGAGAGCGCCGAGCCGGAGGACCCCGTGGGCCAGCTACGGCACCAGATCCGGTCGATCTCGGAGAGCGACCGGCGAGTGCTCACGATCGCGGCCGTCCTGGGCCCGAAGGCCCGGTTCTCGATCCTGACGCGGACCACCGACGAGAACGAGGAGGAGCTCGCCGAGGCCGTCGAACGCCTCGTGCATCAGGGACTCCTCCGGGAGTCGGAGAACGAGGTCTTCGAGTTCCCGCGCGACGACCTGCGGGAGGAGCTCTACAACGGCCTCACGGACACCCGACGCCGGATCCTCCACCGTCGTGTCGCGGAGGCGATCGAAGCCGGCGCCCCCAAGGAGGTCGATTCCGTCTTCGCCCTCGCCCGGCACTTCCATCTCGGGCGCGTCGACGCAAAGTCGCTCGAGTACAACCGACTTGCCGCGCGGTTCGCGGCGGATGCCTATCTGCCGGGGACGGCGCTCGTGCATCTCGAGCGGGCGCTGGAGGCGCATCGTCGCAGCCGGCCGGTGGAGCTCGGCGAGGAGATCGAGCTTCTGTTCGAGATGGTCCGGCAGCTCCGCCGGGTGGGCGAGTTCGACCGGGCCGAGCGGGCGCTGCGCCAGGTCACGGACCGTTCCGACATGATGGCGGCGGCGACGCCCCAGCAGCGGGACCTGCTCCCCCTCTACCTGGCGCTCGTGCGGTCGGACCAGGGCCGGTGGGGAGAGGCGGACCGCCTGGTGGGGGAGCTCATCCGCTCGCGCGCCGAGCAGGACTGGGAGGCGCCGGTCCGGCTCGTGGCCGTCCGGCTCGCCGGCGAGCTCGCCTATTTCCGGGGAGATTACCCGGAGGCCCTCCGCTACCACGCCGAGGGTCTCGCGACCACGAAGGAGATGGGAGACCCCCGGGAGACGCTGCTCGAGGAGGTCCGGTACGCCAGGTCGCTCACGATGCGGCCCGGCGAGCTCGAGCCGTCCATCGAGCGACTGCGGAAGGCCGCGACCGAGCTTGAGCGCATGGGGGAGAAGGCCGAGGCGGCCGAGGCCCACATCTACATCGGCGTGGCCCTCGGCATGACCCACGACCCCGAGAAGACGCTCACGGAGTTCCACCACGCGCTCCGGCTGGCCCGGGAGGCGAACGATCCCCGCCGTACCGGCTGGGCACTCTTCGACATCGCCGACACCCTCCACGACCTCAATCGCCTCGACGAGGCGGATGCCCATAACCGGCAGGCGCGGGAGCAGCTCGAACGGGTCGGGGACCGATTCGGGCTCGCGCAGACCTATGTCTACGAAGGCAAGATCCGCCGGTCGAGGAACGACCCCGACGGGGCCGAGCACGCGCTCCGGGAGGCGCTCGCGATCTTCGAGGAACAGAACATGGAGGCCGACATCGTCGAGGTGCTGCTGCGCCTCGCCGAGGTCGCGGCCACCCGGGAGGAGTGGCCGGCGGTGCGCGAGCAGGTCGAGGAGCTGGAGCGTCGTCGGCTCTCCGAACTTCGTCCGGACCTGACCCACGATTACGAGGAGCTTCGCGGGCGGCTCCCGCGCTCGCGCAAGGCCGCGCGTCCGGGCCGCTGAGCGCTCCGCCGAGCTACCCTCATATACCCCGGCCCCGCCGATAAGGGGCGAGGACGATGCAGGCCCGGCCCTCTTCGATCCCCCCCATCGGCCGCGTGGAGGTCTGGAACGCGATCCTCCGCCGTCGGGAGAATGCCCGAGGCGGCGCCGGCGGCCTCACGGTGCTGGAAGGGACCAACGGCGTCGGCAAATCCTCGTTCTTCGCCGCCCTCGTGGAGGAGAGCGAGCGGGGCGGGTTCCGGGTGTTCCACGCCCGGGCCGTCTCGCTCGAGAACCCGCCCCCGTTCCTCGTGCTCCAGGAAGCGATCCTGAGGCCGCAGGCGGACGAGGAGGCAGCGGCGCGGGGAGGCGACGAGGCGCCGGCCTCCCTCGCGCAGGTGGCCGGGGTTGCCAGCGCCCCCGTCGTACCGATCGGTTTCCTGCCGGAGGCCGAGCACGGCCGGACCGACCTTCCGCCGCTGGCCGCCCACCTGCTCTCGTCGAGCGACGGTGCCGGTGACCTGCGGTCGAGCCGGCAGCGCCTCTTCGAAGGCTTTGCCGAGCCGCTGCTGCTCGCCGCGCGGTCGGGGCCGGTGCTCCTCGCCATCGACGACCTGCAGTTCGTCGACCCTGCCACCGTGGAGTTCCTGGACTTCCTGGTCCCGAAGCTCGCCGACCGGCCGCTGTGGGTGTTCGCCACCGCGCTTCCCGCGGCCCAATGGCCGGCCCAGCTCGCGACGTCGCTGGAGGAGTGGGTCAAAGCCGGTCAGGCCGAGCGCCTGACCCTCCGCCCCTTCACCGAGCGGGAGGTCCCGGAGTTCATCCGCTGGGTCGACCCGAAGCGCGAGGTCCACGCGGCCGAGGTCAGCCGCTGGTTCGAGGCGACCGGTGGCGTGCCGGTGCTCCTCGAACAGCTCATCCGCGGACGCGAGGCGGCGGTGCGCGGATCCTCCCGCGGGGACGAGGACCGTCGGCTCGCTCTCGAGCCACGGGCCCTCCTCCAGGAGGTCACCGAGCCCGAGCTCAAGCTCCTGACCCTGGCGGCGGTCGCCGGCCGCGAGGTCTCGTTCCCGCTCCTGCTCAAGGCGACCGGCCAGGAGGAGGAGGCGCTCGCCGAAGAGGTGGAGCGTCTCGTCGACCTCGGGATCCTTCGGGAGAAGCCCGGCGAGGTCTTCGAGTTCCTCCGGGAGGATGTCCGGTTCGAGCTGTATTCCCGTCTCACGGGGCCGCGGCTTAGGCTCCTGCACCGTCGGGTCGGTGAGGCGACGGAATCGATCGGCGCCGCCGACCTCGCGACGATCTTCTCCCTCGCACGACACTACTATCTGGGCCGCGCCGACGCTCAGGCCGTCGACTTCAACCGACGCGCGGCCGAGTTCGCTCGCCGGGCGCACACGTCGAACGTGGCGCTGGTCCACTACGAGCAGGCCCTCGAGGCCCACCAGCGCGCGTTCCCGGACGATCTTGCCGGGGAACTCGACCTGATCCTGCAGATCGCGCTCGAACGGGACCGGGTCGGGGAGCTCCGACGGGCGGAGCAGCTGCTTCGCGAGACCCTCGCACGGCCGACCGTTCCCACGACGGCGACGGCGGACCAGCGTGCGCTGTTCGGACTGCTCCTGGGACGGATCCTGGCCGACCAGGGCCGCTGGGACGAGGCCGACCGGACGATGCGGGACTCGCTCGCGAGCATCGAGGCCGCGAGCGACCCGTTGCTGAAGGTCTACGGTCTCCGCCTCCGCGGGGAGATTCTGTTCTATCGGGCCGAGTACGCCGAGGCCCTCGAGCACCAGCAGGAAGCGCTCTCCGCCGCCGAAGCGACCGGGAACCCGCACGAGGTCGCTATCCAACGCGTCCGACTGGCGAACGTCCTGTCGATGACGCCCGGCCGGGAGGTCGAAGCGCTCGCACTCTACCACGAGGCCGGCGAGACGCTGCGCGACCTCGGGGACAACGCCGAGGCATCGTACGCCTACCTCTGTCACGGCGTGGTGCTGAGCCAGCATGGGGACGTGGACCAGGGACTCGAGGAGCTCGTGATCGCCGCCGAGCTCGCGGACCGGGCGCATGACCTGCGACGCCTGGGCTGGGCGCACCTCAACATCGGGGACCTGGAACGGGTCCAGCAGCGGCTTCCCGAGGCGGAGAAGCACAACCAGACCGCGCGGGAGCTCCTGGAGGGCATCGGAGACCGGTTCGGTCTCGGCCAGACCTACCTCAACGAAGGGAAGCTGCACCTCCTCGCCGGCGAACTCGAGCTCGCCACGCGGGCGCTCGAGCAGGCCGGGCAACTGTTCCGGGACGAGCACCTCCCGGGCGACGAGGTCGAGGTCGTGTTGCGTCTCGCCGAGGTCGACCTGGCCCGGGACGACCTGGCCCTCGCGCGCGACAAGATCCGCGACCTCGACCGCCGCTCCCTGTCCCGCCTCCGCCCCGACCTGCTCGAGGATTACCGCTCCCTGGAGCGACGGGTGACCGAGCGGGAGGGAGAACATGCGGCACCGGCGTCCTGAGCCGGGACCTCCCGGCCTCCCGCCGGGAACGGCCGGGAAGCTCCGGGAGGCGTTGCGAGAGGACCGGTGGACCCACGACGCCACGACGCGAGCCCTCTTCCCGGGCCGACTCGACGTTCGGGCGCAGGTGATCGCCCAGGCCCCCGGGGTGCTGTCGGGCGTGCAGGTCGCCGAGATGATCGCACGGATCGGCGGACTCCGCGCCACGGCCCGGCTCGTCGACGGCGCTCGGGTGCACCGGGGGAGCGTCGTGCTCGAGCTCCGGGGCGACCTCCGCCGGATCCTGTCGGTCGAGCGGACCCTCCTCAACTTCCTGATGCATCTCTCGGGCGTGGCGACGGCGACGGAGCGGGCGGTCCGCGCCGCGCGGATGGTCCGGCCCGGGTTCCGGGTCCGGGCCACCCGGAAAACGCTTCCCGGGCTCCGGGACCTGGAGAAGGCTGCCGTCGTGCACGGTGGCGGCGAGCCGCATCGACGAGACCTCTCCGATGCGGTACTGATCAAGGGGAACCACCTGGCCGTCGTCCCCGTCGCCGAGGCGGTCCGACGGGGACGACGGCGGGTCGATGGCCGGCCGCTCCAGGTCGAGGTCCACTCCTTGGCTCAGGCTCGGGCGGCTCTGGGAGCCGGCGCGCGGAGCCTCTTGATCGACAACCTCTCCCCGCGAGCGGCCCATCGGCTCATCCGGTCGATCCGCCGCTTCCCCGCGGGCGCCACAGCCGACCTCGAGGTCTCGGGCGGGATCGATGGGACGAACGTGGCGGCCTACGCGCGCTCGGGCGCCGATGCCGCGAGCCTCGGGAGCCTGACCCACTCGGCCCCGGCCCTACCGTTCCACCTGGTGGTCGTCCCTCCCCGTGGGTCGAGGTAACGCGGCCCCCACACTCGGCTTAAGTGCCGTTCCGTCGTCCTTGGACCTCGGGTCCGGCCATGTCACTCGAGGACGAGATCCACCGGCTCAAGGAGGAGCGAAGGGCCGTCCTCCTGGCACACAACTACCAGCTGCCGGAAGTGCAGGAGGTCGCCGACTTCGTCGGCGACTCGCTCTACCTGTCCCGGAAGGCGGCGGAGACGGACCGGCCCGTCATCCTCTTCGCCGGCGTCCAGTTCATGGCCGAAACGGCGAAGATCCTGAACCCGACCAAGACCGTCCTGCTGCCGGACCTCAAGGCCGGGTGCGGTCTCGCCGACTCGATCACGGCCGAGCAGCTCCGCAGTTGGAAGGCGCAACATCCCGGCGCCGTCGTCGTGTCGTACATCAACACCTCGGCCGACGTGAAGGCGGAGTCGGACTTCATCTGCACCAGCTCGAACGCGATCAAGACCGTGAGCTCCCTGCCGGCAGACCAGGAGATCCTGTTCCTTCCGGACATGTTCCTCGGCGACTACGTCCGCCGGAAGACCGGCCGGAAGATGCACCTCTGGACCGGGGACTGTCCGGTCCACGCCAAGATGCGGCCGGAGGAGATCGAGACGGCCCGGCAGGCCCATCCGGGCGCCCCGGTCATCGCGCATCCTGAGTGTGGCTGCGCCAGCGGGACGCTCGAGCATGTCGACCGGGTCCTGTCGACCGACGGGATGGTCCGCTACGCGGAGGAGACACGAGCCCCGACGGTGATCGTCGCCACCGAGGTCGGGATCCTGCACCGGATGCAGAAGCTCAACCCTACGACCCAGTTTCTCCCACTCTCCCGCGGGGCGATCTGCCCGTACATGAAGGAGATCGACCTCACGGATGTCCGGGACTCCCTGGCCCAGATGCGCTACGTCATCGACGTGCCCGGGCCCGTCGCCGCCCGGGCTCGCCAAGCCCTCGAGCGGATGATCGCGGCGTAGGCCGGCTCGTCAGAACGCCGGCAGGTGAGGCAGTACCGGCGCCCACGAGTGCAGGTAATACTCGTAGGTCATCCAGAGCAGAGCCCCTCCCGCCAGGAACACCGTTCCGATGGCGCTCCAGGACGGCTTGGTCGTGAGGTAGAACGCCGTCGAGAGCGGGTTCAGACGGGACCCGAGGAGACCGAGCGCTCCGCTCAGCAGAAAGAATCCGATGAGCGCCGGGAACAGGATCGAGAACCGAGCCAGGTACCAGCCCACGCCCAGGAGGAGGAGGGCCGGGACCACTGCGACGTGCGACCGGCGCTGAACGGCAGCGGCGGCGGGCGCCGGGGAGACCGGCTCGACCGCGGTCACCTTCCGGCGATAGCGCGGGCGGACGTACACGGGTCTGCGAGCGCCCCGCTCCGGTACATGAATCTCGTGCTGGACTCGCAGTGTTCATCGGTTTCCGCCACGGACACAACGTTTTCGAGGCCGGTTGGGTACCCCCTTCCGCCCGCAGTCCATGACCGCCCCCTCCACGCAACGTGCGCTGCGCCTCGGAAGCCTCCTCTTCCTGGGCGCCGCCCTTCTCGCCGCGGCTGCCCTGGGCCTCGACTGGCGCTTCGCCCCGACCGGCCTGCGAGCCCCGTGGGTCGAGATGACCCTCCTGGCCGCCGGGATCGTGGCCCTGTTCCTCGCGCTCCTCGTTCTCGTCCTCGACCCGCTGCCGGACCCGTGGGGGCGAGCCCCGCCCGTGCCCCGAACCTCCCACGCCGGGGCCAGCCTGATGGCTCTCCCGGCTCTGGTCACGTCCGACGGGTCGGACGACGTCGGGGCTCCCGCTCACACGGGGACTCCATCGTCGGCTTCTCCTCCGCCGCCGCTTCCGACCGCTGCCCCGGTCGGACTGGCCGCCGCGGCGACCTCCGGTTCCACGCTGCTCATCCCCTTCGCCGCGGAGGCCGGTCCCTCCTCCAGTACGCTAGCGCCGACCCCCCAGACCGTGACCGGACTCGTGGGTCGGATGGACGCCCTGCAAAGGGCCACCCCCCTTCCTCCCCCCACGCCCCCGCGGTCGACCCGAGCCCCCGCCGAGCCGGGGCCGGTGACCCTGCTTCAGCGGCTCTCCCAGATCCCCACTCCCCGGGGGACGGGCCTCCCGTCGTCTCCGGGTCGACGGTGCGCGGATTGTGGAGAGTCCCTTGGCTCGCCCCCCCGGTTCGAGGCGTGCGGCGATTGTGGCCGCGCGCTCTGCGCCCGGTGCTACTGGAAGACGTCCTCCGGGCCCCAGGCACACCTGTGTGCCACGTGCGTGCAGAACCACTCGGTCCCGCGTCCGCCGACCCCGGCCGTCAGTTTCGGACGGCCGACCGCCGCCGCCGGACCGACCCCGCCCCCTCGGTCGATCCAGCCGCGTCGTCCCGTGAATTGACGACCTGTTCGACGCGCACCCACCCGCGTCGGGCCCGGCCGGTCGTGAGATCAAGTTCGGTCAGGTCGTCCGGGCCGGCGCTCAGCACGAGACTCACGCCGGCGTCCTGAGCCCATCGCGCGGCCGCCGCGTCCAGCCCGTCGCTCGCGCCGGCCGGCGTGATCTCCAGGGCCACTCCGTGGGCCCGGCACCACTCGATCCAGGGCATCACCACTTCCCGCGGCACCTCGCCGCCCTCTGGGGCGAACCGCAGATGGCCGACAAACCGGACCGGCACCGGGGTCGGGGAGCGAGGCGGCGCCGGGGACGACCCGGCTGCCGGCACCGCGACCCGGTAATCCACCGGCGGCACGTTCGTCATCCCCTCGGCACCGAGCTCGACCTCGTGGCCGACGAGCAGCCGGAGCGGGCCCGGGTCGGCCCGGGGCCACAGCGCTCGAAGCTCCGAGACGCGGGCCGCAGCGGACCGGGGGCTCGACCCCAGCGGAAGCACGAGTCCCAGGTACCGGAGGCTGAGACGGCGCGCCTCGGCGACGACCCCTCGGAGCCAGGTCTCGCTGAGGGCGACCGGGACGTGGCGGTGGAGCTCGCCTCGAAGGTGACGGGTTTCGACGAGGGCCGGAACCTCGTGGCGCTGCGCCGCCTCGATCTCTCCCTGGTTCTCCCGGATCTCGGGCGGCATCCAGTCGAGGCCGAGGCTCGCGTAGACCTCGGCCTCGCTGGCGCCGGCGACGCGGGCCTCGCCACGGAACACGCCGTATTCGTTGATCTTGAGGCCGCGGTCCCGGGCGAGCGACCGCAGCTCGATGTTGTGATCCTTCGAGCCGGTGAAGTACTGGAGCGCCGCTCCGAAGCTCGCCGGCTCGACCACGCGCAGGTCGACCTGGATGCCGGGCTCGTGGATCACGGTCGCCTTGGTGTCTCCCTGCACGACGATCGTCCGCACGGTCGGAAGGCGCGTGAACTCCGCGATCGTCTCGGGAGGCCGGTCCGACGTGGCGAGGATATCGAGATCGCCGACGGTCTCTCGGCACCGACGCAGGCTCCCGGCCGCGAGGATGTCATGGACCGGGGTCCGACGGGACAGCTCCTCGACGATCGAGCGAGCCAGTCGCCACGCCGGCCCGAGGGGGGTGCGGGCCGCCGGTGCCGCGGAAGTTCGGGCGCGGAGAGCCTCCCGCAGGTTGTCGATCTTCTTGGGCCCGAAGCCGGCCAGGCCGGTGAGCCGGCCCTCCTCGATGGCTTGCGCGAGCGCAGCCGGACTGTCGAGGTGGAGCTCCAGGTAGAATCGACCGGTGGTCTTCGGCCCGATTCCCGGGATCCGCATCAGCTCCAGGACGCCGGGGGGAAACGCCTCCTGGAGCTTCTCGTAGTAGCCGATCTTGCCGTCGCGCAGGTACTCGAGGATCTTCTCCCGGAGCGCTTCTCCGATACCCGGGATCTGGTCGAGGCCGCCTCGTTGGGCGACCTTGCGGAGGTCCTCGCCCAGGGATTCGAGGGACCGCGCGGCCCGGCGGTAGGCCTCCGGCTTGAAGCGCTCGCCCTGGAGGTCGAGCAGGTCAGCGATCGCGTAGAAGATTTTCGCGACCTCGGTGTTCGTAGACATCGTCGGTGGGACGGGGAGAGAGCCCCGGGTCAAAATGCTGGAGCCTCGGGCCGGGCGTCGATCAACACCCGTCGGCCCACGGGCTCGTAGCCGATCTCCCGGTAGATGGTCTTCGCCGGGGCATTGTCCGCACGGACGTAGAGCGCCGCGCGGGCGCCGGCGGCCAAGGCGGCGGTGGTGACTGCGGTCGTGACCTCCCTGCCCAGGCCCCGCCCGCGGTGGGCCGGGTCGGTGAAGACCCCGGTCACGATCCAGACAGCCGGCAAGCGCACGGCCGCCCGAGCTACCGCCACCAGACGGCCGGCCTCGAAAGCGCCCCAGGCGGGTCGATGATCGAGATCCTGGGGGTCAAAGCCTCCGAGTTCCGTGTCCGGATGCGTGGCGAGGAACTCCGAGAGAACCGCCGAGTCGGCCGGGCTGAGCCGGCGGACCCGGGGGTCCGGCGGCGTCACGGTGCGGCCGGAACAGACGAGGACGTCCATCGGTGTCGACCGGCGCGCACCGAGTCGCTCCTGGACGGCCGAGGCGACCCGCTCGGGCACATACGCGAGTACCGGCGGAAGCGGGAGGCCGAGCGCGAGGAGCCCATCGTCGAGTTCGTCGCTGATCCAGTGGGCCCGGGGCACGTCTCCGGCGTACCAGATGAGCAGGTATCCGACCGTCACACCCTGCCGGAGCCGGGAGACGAATCGGAACCGGCCCGGCTCGTGGTCGATATCCCACAGAGCCCAGGCATGTGCGACGGGATCACTCTGGGCCTGCCGTTGGAGCCAGGAGCGGTCGATCCCTTCCGCCAGGGTCTCCTTCGGCGAAGCCATCGGTCGCCTCAGGCCCGCGACTTACTTACGGCCGCGGAATCGCGACGTCCGGCATTCCGGGCAACGGTAAATCAGCGGCCGGGCTCGCGCCCCCATCGTGAGCCCGCCCCATCATCCCACACCGCAGTTCCCCGCGCACCTCGAGGCCCTGTACCGGCAGTTCCCGTTCGAACGGTCGCTGGCCCAGGACCCGTTGTCGTGCATACGGCCCCTCGCGAAGGATCGCGCGGCGGCCGAGGTGGCCGGCATCTTCGCGGCGACCCTGGCCATCGGGAACGTCACCGCGATCCGGGGGGCCTTCGCCGACCTCGACCGCCGCGTCGATCACGACTTCGCAGCGCTGGGAGAAGCGGGCGCCGGAGCGAGGTTCCGCTCGGCGCTACGGACCTTCCGTCACCGGTGGATCCGGGGCGACCAGCTCGCCCACCTCGCGGGAACCGTCGGGGAACTCCGCCGAGAACATGGCTCGCTGGAGAACCTGTTCCGTTCGGGGCTGGAAGAGGACGGGTTCGCCCGGGGCCTGGACCGCCTGGCCCAGGGACTTCGAGGAAACGGTCCCCGCCGTCCACCGCGGGGGTACCGGGCCCTGTTTCCGAGCCCCCTCGACGGGGCCCACAGTCCGTGCAAACGGGAGACCCTGTACGTCCGGTGGATGAGCCGGTCCGGTTTTCCGGACCTGGGGGTATGGACCGGGATCCCCGCAGCCGAGCTCCGGATCCCTCTCGACCTCCACGTGCATTGGATCGCGTATCATCTCGGGCTGACCCACCGCCGTACCCGGAACTGGATGACGGTCGAGGAGGTCACCGCCGGCCTCCGTCGTGTCGACCCGGTCGACCCCATCAAGTACGACTTTGTGCTCTGCCACACCGGCATCTCGGGAGACTGCCCGAAGGAGAGAGACATGCGGGTCTGCGGCCCCTGCGTCGTGCGTCCCGACTGTCTCCTATGGCGGCCCCGGCGGGGGGCCTCCTGACGCCGGCCTCGGGGGCCATCCCCGTGGACGCCGGTCTGCTGGAGCGATTCCTGGAGGCGGAGCGGGGCATCGAGTGGCGCGCCCCGCCGGCGCCGCCCCGGCGCTCCGGCACGCGGGCCGGCCGGGGACCATCGGCCCACCGACCCGAGAACGCTCGACTGGCGTACTACCATGACGAGACCGCCCGCATCGAGCAGCGGCAGACGGGGCCCCAGGAGACCCTTCTCGTGACCTCGGGACCCGTCGGCGCGCTGGTCCTCCTCGGCGAGTGCGTCCGCCGCGGGATGCCGACCGGCCTCGATGCCCGAGCTGCCGGCGAACTCCCGCAGTTCCCGGAGGGGGCGATCGAGGCCCGGTGGGGCGGGGACCCGGTCGGCGCGCAGTACTCGCTCCCGTTCGCGGACGTGGTCCAGTTGGCCCGGTACGCCCTCGCGTAGGTCGACATCTTTCGGAAACCAAATGATTATATTTCCGAATCGTTAGGGGGCCTAACCATTCGGAGCCATGGTCGCAAGTCTCTCCCGCCCCCTGCGCCCGAGCCTCGCGGGTCGCCCCGAGCCGCTGGTCAACAGCGTCCTCGAGGTCGTCCGCTCGATGAACCACGACCTCCACCCGGCGCTGGAGGCGGAGGGCCTCTCGAAGGGGGAGTACTGGGCCCTGCACCTGGTCTCCAGCCTCGAGTCCGCCTCGATCAGTACCGTGGCTCGGCACCTGGCGCTCTCCGCGCCCACCGTCTGTGAGAACGTCGATGGACTGGAGGCGAAGGGCCTCCTGGTCCGCCACCGGTCGGCCCGGGACCGTCGGACCGTGGACCTCGCCGTCACCGCCAAGGGACGCCGGGTCGAGGATCGGATCTGGCCCCGCGTGAACGCGAGCGTCGCGCGGGCCATCGTCGGGATCTCCCGAGAGGACCTCGCGACGGCGACCCGGGTCTTCGAGCAGATCGCCCGGCACCTCCAGCCGGAAGCCTCCCCCGTTCCGGAGCCGGCATGAGCGAGTCCGCCGCCCCGGTCCTCACGGCGGCCGGCACCCCGTACGACGCCCGGGCGGCGCGGGCCGTCCTCCTGGTCCTGGCCGTGATGGCGCTGATGGTCACCTACGTCGAGACGATGGTGCTGCCGGCCTTCAAGGCCTTCATCGACTTCTTCGACAACGCGCCGTCGACGACCGTCGTCTGGATCGTCTCCGCCTACCTGCTGGTCGGCACGGTCGCCACGCCGATCTTCGGCAAGCTCGGCGACAAGTACGGCAAGAAGCGGATGCTGCTCGTCGTGATGGCGCTCTACGCCGTCGCCGTCAGCCTCGCGGGCTTCACTCCCAACATCGGTGCCTACTTCGGCGTGGACCGCGCCCACCAGATCTACCTCCTGATCGCCGTTCGAGCGTTCCAGGGCCTGGGCATGGGGATGTTCCCCCTCGCGTTCGCCATGATGCCCGAGGTCTTCCCGGCCTCCCGGGTCGGCCAGGCCCAGGGCATCGTCTCCGGGATGTTCGCTGCCGGCGCCTCGCTCGGGCTGGTCGGCGGCGGCTATCTGGCGTTCAAGTACGGATGGCAGATCACCTACCACACCGTCACACCGATCGCCGTCCTCGTTGTCATCCTGGCCTACTTCGTCCTGCGGGAATCCCCGCATCTCTCGCCGGCGCCGATCGATGTCCCCGGCATCGGGAGCCTGGGCATTGCCCTCGCGATGGCGATGTTCGGCATCACCGAGGGGACCTACTGGGGCTGGACGAGCTTCTCCGCCGTGCACCTCGGCGGGGTCCCCTGGGGCGTCCCCGAGTTCTTCGTGGTCGCCGCGGGGGCCCTCGCCTTCTTCCTGCTCTGGGAGCCGCGGGCGCCGACCCCGGTGGTCTCGTTCAAGGCGCTCAAGGAGCGGAACATCTGGATCTCGAACGTCAACGGCGTGATCGTCGGCGTCGGGATGTTCCTCATCTTCGTCACCGTGACCATCCTGGTCGAGGACCCGTTCGCCCCGGGCTTCAACCTCAACGAGTTCCAGATGGGCCTCGTCTCCCTGCCGACCTCGCTCGGCATGCTCGCCTTCGCCCCGCTCTGGGGCCGATGGGTCGCCGCGAAGGGTCCCAAGCCGGTGATGATGGCCGGCTTCGGCGTCATGGGGGCGGGAGGCCTGGGCCTCGCGCTGTTCCATTCCACGATCCTCGAGGTCATGATCTTCACCATCCCGTCCCTGGTCGGCAACGTCGCCGTCCTGATCGCGATGTCGAACATTATCGTCCTCTCGGTCTCCCGCCACGAGCTCGGGGTCCAGACCGGGATGAACCAGACGTTCCGGAACCTGGGGAGCGCCGTGGGACCGGTCCTCGCCGCGACCATCACGGCCAGCTACACGACCCTGGCGCTCGTCACGAAGCCACCGATCCCACCGGTCTACGCGCAGGTCCCGGCGTCCACGGGCTTCGTGATCCTGTTCGCGCTCACCGCCACGATCGCGCTCGCCGGGCTCCTGCTCTCGATCGGCCTACGGAACTACCGCTTCGGCGCCGACGGGACGCGGCACGCCGGACCCCAGCCGACACCGGGCGCCCCGGCGGCCAGCAGCCCGGCACCGGCGGTGCAGGCCGCCAAGTAGGCGTCTCGCGCTACGAGCAGCCGCTGGTCGCGCCGCAGACCGTGCAGGCGTAGCAGGTCCCGGAGCGGACCATGATCCCGCCGCAGACGTGGCAGGACGGCGCGTCCTCGTCGGTGACCTGCACGTCGGCGGGCGGGCTGAACGCATCCAGGGACTTCGTCTGGAAGGTCGCGGGCGAGGCCGCCGGCGGAGGAGCCTTGGTCGCGGTCCCCCCGCCGTTGCCGGTCCCGTTGCCATTCCCGTGGCCGTTGCCGTTCCCTTCGGCCGGAGCCTCGAGGCCGATGGAGCGCCGTTCGGCCTCGGTCAGGAACTCGAGGGCGAGCCACCGCGCCACGTAGTCGGGGATCGACTTCGCGAACCGGATCTTGGGGTTGTTCGTGGCGCCGGCCGGCTCGAACCGGAGGTGCGCTAGCTTCCGCACGAGGTCCTTGAGCGGCACCCCGTGCTGGAGCGCCATCGACATCGAGATCCCGAGCGAGTCCATGAGGCCGTTGACCGTGGAGCCCTCCTTCGTGACCCGGAAGAACAGCTCGCCGGGCCGGCCGTCGGGGTAGAGGCCGACGGTGACGTAGCCGTCGTGGCC
>JASHPT010000113.1 GCA_030037955.1 Thermoplasmata archaeon | reverse complement strand
ACGGCGGTCGCGTCGGACCACCGGCTGAGCTCGATGATGTTCGGCTTCGACGACCTGGCCACGACCTATCAGACGACCCCCGGTCTGTTCATCGGCAGCAGCTGGAGCGTCGCCGCCGCCGAGTTACGTTCGAGTGACGCGCCGCTCCAGCCCCGCGTCATCCAGGCCGTCGCCGTCGACGCGACCATGCATACCGGTGTGGCGCTCAACCCCGCAGACCTGGCGCCGCCGCTCAGCTCGGCCGCTCAGGCCTGGCTCGCGGCGCCGCCGTTCGTGCCGATCTACGAATCGGGGGACCAGGTCGTCTACTGGGTCGATTGGGGGCCCTAACTCGACGGGCTCTCCGGCTCGCCGGGAGCATACGGGGCGATCGTCCCGTCGGCGGCCCAGACCTCCACTCGGGCCCGGCCTTCGCGTGCCAGGAGGTCGAGCGCCCGTCGCGCCGCAGCCAGCTTCCGGCGCTTGATGTCGGGGGAGGGCTCGGACGGGTCGATGTGGTCGAAATCGAAGCCGAACAGGAGGACCCGGGGAGCATTCACGCCCTCGGCCAGATAGGCGGCCCGGTCCCCGTCGGTGAAGCCGCCGAAGTCCACGAGCCCTCGCTCGGGCGGTCCCGCCCAGGAGCCGGCCAGTTCCCGGGGGAACTCCGGCGTCCACCGTTCGAGCGCGGGAATGTTGTCCCCATGAGCGTGGATCACGACCAGCGACCCGCGGGCGTTGGCCGTGACCTCGCTCGGAACCGGGCCGTCCAGGTCCGTCACGACCACGTCGGGTACGAGTCCCGCGGCGAGGCATCGTTCCGCGGCGCCGTCGGCGACGATCAGTGCCGGCGGTTCCTCCGTTCGCGGCAGCATCCAGACCGGCGGAGCGCCGGTCCGCGGGGCGAGCCCGACCACGATCGTCTCGCGGCCCCGGATCCGCGCCCGGATCCGCTGCTCCGCTCGGTCCAGAGCCGGGCGGGGCAGGAGCGCTACGAGCCGGTCGGAGGCCGCTCGTTCCTTCTCGAGCGAGAAGCCGAATTCCGCCTGGATTCGCTCGTATTCGGGCGCCCACTGCCGATAGCGCACGGCCTCTCGATGCCGTCGAAGCGTGACCCTTTATAACCGCGCGGATGCTCTCCTCGCCGAGGAACGCTCAACATGCGCCCGTTGGCCCAGGAGATACTCGCGCACCTTCCGACGGACAAGAAAACCGGCGCCGCGAGCACTCCGCCGCCGACGAGCGACGACGCGGAGCTCGAAGCGGTACTGGCTTCGCTCAAGACGAACATCAAGGTCGTCGGGTGCGGCGGAGGCGGCTGCAACACCATCAACCGGCTGTCCGAGGAGGGCCTCGCCGGAGCCGAGATGGTCGCCTGCAACACGGACGCACAGCATCTGCTGGCGATCCACGCACCGAAGAAGATCCTGCTCGGCCGGCGTCTGACCCGTGGGCTGGGGGCGGGGGCGATCCCGCAGGTCGGCGAGCAGGCGGCCCGCGAGGCGGAAGACGAGATCAAGAAGGCGCTCAAGGACTCCGACATGGTGTTCATCACGCTCGGGTTGGGCGGGGGCACGGGCACCGGCTCGGCCGGTGTCGTCGCTCAGCTCGCCAAGGAGACCAACGGCGGCGACGCGCTCACCATTGCGGTGTGCACGCTGCCGTTCGCGAGCGAGGGTCTCGTCCGGGGCGAGAATGCGGCCTGGGGCCTCGAGCGGCTGCGCCAGTCGATCGATACCGTCATCACGATCCCGAACGACCGGCTGCTCGAGCTGGTCCCCCGGCTGCCCATCCAGACCGCCTTCAAGGTCGCCGACTCGGTCCTGGCCCGTTCCATCCGGGGCATCACGGAGATCATCACGCGTCCCGGGCTGGTCAACCTGGACTTCAACGACCTCCGGACGATCATGAAGGGCGGCGGCGTGGCGCTCATCGGCATCGGGGAGTCGGAGAGCGAGAACCGCGCCGAGGATGCCGTCCTCGAGGCGATCAACTCGCCGCTCCTCAAGGTCGACATCGGCGGCGCCACGGGGGCGCTCATCAACGTCACGGGGGGCCCGGACATGACCGTGAGCGAGGCGCAGAAGGCCGCCGAGGTCGTTCAGAAGGCGGTCTCGCCGCAGGCCCGGATCATCTGGGGGGCGGCGGTCGACCCGACGATGCAGAACACGATCCGCGTCATGCTCGTGGTCACCGGAGTTAAATCCCCCCAGATTCTCGGTACGTCACCGAGCAGCGGGCCCACGGCCCGGAAGTCGGGCCCCGAGCTCGACCTGGTTCGGTAACGTAGGTACAATGGCATTCTTGGACCGCGCGCGGCGCGTGCAGGACCAGTTCGACGGGCGGCTCCGTCAGGTGGGCCACGGCAAGTACGGCCGGATCCTCCGGATGGCGCGGAAGCCCGAGGTCGACGAGTACGTCCGGGTCCTGGAGATCACCGCGATCGGAGCGATCATCATCGGCCTGGTCGGCTTCGGCCTGTACATCTTCTTCAACCAGGCCGGTCCGTGGCTCTGGCATCAGCTGACCTCCCTCGGCCTCTGAACGCGACCATGGAAGGCACTCCCCCCGAGGAAGGCATCGGTCTCCTCACCGGCGAGGAGGCCGTCGCGCCGGTCGTCCCCAAGGCGAAGGAGACGCCGGCGCCCGTGACCCGCGCTCCGGTCGCGCCGACGCCGACCCCGCCTCCCTTGCAGACCGGCGTCCTCTCGCTGGACGTGGCGGACGAGAAGAGCCGGGAGGTCACCGCCGGGACGGTCACCGACATCTCGGTCGTGATCAAGAGCGCCTTCCCCGAGGACGCGACCCTGAAGCTCATGACCGAGGTGGCGTACACCTCGACCTACCCGGGCGAGGGCGCGGAGTGGCCGGTCTCCTGGATGCTCCCGGGCAAGAAGCAGTTCGTCGAGCTCGTCGCTCGTCGGACCGACGCGTCGCTCACGCTCAAGCCGAACGTTCCGGTGGCGCTCACCTACGAGGTCACGGCGCCGGTCGGCGTCCGGTACGGGGACCGCCTCGAGGTCCGGCTCACGGCCCGACTCGACAGCGGCAACGTGGCGCCGGCAAAGCTCACGCTCACCTGGACGGCGCGCCAGTCCCTGCTCGCGATCAAGACCTCGCGCGGATACGAGCGCGAGGTGGCCGACTCGCTCCTCACCCATGCGGAGGAGAAGCCGGATGTCCTGTTCGCCATCCTGGTCCCGGCGGCGCTCCGCGGCTACGTGTTCGCCGAAGGGATGAGCTTCGAGAGCGTCCGGGAGATGCTCCGGGGCATCCGCAAGGCCCGGGGGCTGGTCGCGGGCGAGACGACGCTCAAAGAGGTCGAGCCGCTGCTCGTCCCGAAGATCACGGTCGAGGGCTTCGTCGAGGGCGCGATCGTGGAGCTGGTCGCCGGCCCCTTCAAGGGCGAGAAGGCCCGGGTGAAGAAGATTGACCAGGGGAAGGAGCAGATCACCGTCGAGCTCATCGAGGCGGTCGTCCCTATCCCGGTGACGGTCCGCGGCGACCACGTCCGGATGCTGGAGAAGGGAGGGGCCAAGAGTGGCGCCTGAGGTCAGCGTCCTCGTCGAGGGAGGCAAGGCCGCCGCCGGCGCCGCGCTCGGCGCCGCGCTGGGGCCGCTGGGCGTGAACGTCGGTCAGGTCGTGACCCAGATCAACGAGAAGACGAAGCAGTTCGCCGGGATGAAGGTCCCCGTGATCGTCAAGGTCGATGCCGGCACCCGTACGTTCACGCTCGAGGTCGGCCGTCCGCCGACCGCCGCGCTCCTGCTCAAGGAGGCGGGGAAGGAGAAGGGGTCCGGCAAGGCCAAGACCGATACGGTCGGGGACGTCTCGATGGATGCCGTTCGCCAGATCGCCGAGGCGAAGGGCGAGGACCTCCAGGGCCGCACGGTCGAGCAACGGGTCAACCAGGTGCTCGGCACCGCCGTCTCGATGGGCCTCACGATCGACGGGCAGGACCCGCGCGCGGTCCTGGCCAGCCGCCTCTCCCCGAAGGGGGCCGCATGATGGGGCCTCCCGGAACGCCGGCGGACCTCTCGAACGCGGAGATCGTGGACTATTCCATCGTCGAGGGCGACGGCCGGGTCCGCCTCAAGCTCAAGGACGGGTCGGTCGTCGAGGTCCGCCTCGAGATCATGAACATCCTGCGGGCCGGGAACGACCCGAACACCGGGCTGCCGACGTACGTCGTCCAGTCGGCGCCGCTCGTCCGGCTGGTCGAGACGCCCAAGGAGCTCCGGAAGGCGCCGCTCCGTCCCGGCAGCAAGGACCCGAAGGCGATTCAGGGGTTCGGCTGAGCCGGCGGCAGACCCCGGTAGTCGGCCGGGTTCGCCACGAACCGCGGCGGTTCGCCGCGGAAGAACCGGGCCAGGTTGTCGAGCGCGGCGTTCAGGATGCCGGGCCGGCTGCCGCCCACGAAGCCCGCGTTGTGCGGGGTGCCGATGACGTTCGGGAGGGTGGCGAACGGGAAGCGGGAGCCCAGGGTTCCCTGGACGTAATCCTCCTGCCACCAGGCCTCGAGCCCCACGCGGAAGTCGGGGTGGGATTGCAGGTGGGCGAAGAGCGCCGCCTCGTCGATCGTCCCGGCTCGCCCGACGTTCACGTAGAGCGCGGCCGGTTTCATCCGTCCCAGCTCCGAGGCGCCGATCGAGTTCCGCGTCGCCACGGTGAGCGGCCGACAGTCGATCGCCACATCGGCGCGCGCGAGGGCCGTGCCGAGCTGGGACGCCGGAAACATCCGGTCGACTCCCTCGCGGGGGGACCCGTCCCGGTTGAGGCCCTCGAGAACGGCGCCGAACGGCCGGAGACGGGCGGCGATGGCCCGGGCGATCTCGCCGTAGCCGAGCAAGAGGACCGTCCGGCCCTCGAGGGTGCGTCCCTCGGGCGCCGGCCGCAACCGGCCGGCCCGGACGTTCTCCATTCCCACCGACAGGTTACGGAGCTGGGCGAGGGTCAGCGTGATCGCCTGCTCCGCCACGTACACGGCAAAGGCCCCGACATTACCGGCGACCTTCACGCTCGGCGGGAACCGCTCGAAGGGGAAGCCGTCGAGCCCGGTGTAGAGCCGCTGTACGAAGGCGAG
>JASHPT010000112.1 GCA_030037955.1 Thermoplasmata archaeon | reverse complement strand
GCCCGAGCGCCTCATCCACCAGGCCCTCACGGAGACGCTGCTCGACTTCGACCTGGATGAGGCGCAGTCGGCGTCCGCGCTCATCCACCTCGACGGTGGCTCGAACATGACCCTTCGGACCCTCGACCGCGTGCTGCATGCGGTACAGCACCGCCTGGGTCGGCCCGGGCGTCTCATGTTCGGAACCCGGACCCATGCCGAGCCCCGGGAGGTGGTCCGCATGACCGCCGTCGTCGGAGGGCTCCGCCGGCGGACGGCCCGGCAGGCCCTAAATACCACACCCCCACCGAGCCTGCCGCTCCCGATGGTGCACTGAGCGGCGCCGCGACGAGAACTCAGGTGCGCTCCGGGAGGCCGGCTCCCGGGATGGAGTCCCAGCGGTTCTGCAGGACGTCGACGCATTGGGAGGCGCGGAGGCGGACCGGTCCGAGCGACGCTCGCGGAACGCCCAGCCGTTCGAGGAGGGCGGCCTCCTCCGGCGCCGGGTCCTGCGGGTCGCTCAGGATCGCACCGACCCCGGCCGTCGCCGAGGCTGGCGTGACGTACGGGGCCGACTCTTCCGTCAGCCAGACGGTAGTCTCTTGACGAGCGAACTCGGTGAGGGCCGCGGCCGGGTCGATAGGGCCGACGACCAGCCCGGGAGAGGCCTCGATGTCGCGGGGCAACGTGCTGGAGCGGACCAGGGCGTTCTTCAGCAGTGCGGCAGTCGAGCGTTCGTCCGGATTCAGGTACCGTAGCCCCGACCCTCGCAGTCGGATCCGACGTGCTCGCGGCGGTGGTTCAGCAACGAACAGGATCGTAAGCTCGGTGTCCCGCCTTAGGCCGTTCGACACGGTGAATGCGGTGGAGACCGCCCGGGCGACCTCATCCATCCGACCGCCCGCGCCGGCTAGGTCGTTGAGGGAGAACTCTCCCGAGACCGGCACCCGGTGCGCCAGCAGGAGGATCCGCCGGATCACACCGGCAGCCAGTCGGCCCGGCGGATTAATCCCACGGGGACCGGCGGCCTACAGGGCGGGGTGCTGCGAGCCCGGCGGTGCGGGTCGCCGCGACTTGGCGGGCCCCGTCCGCTCCAGCCAGATCTCGTCGCCGAGCTCGTGGTAGACGGCCCGGGCCTCGGGGCTGCTCGCGAGCTCCCCGTGCGGCATGCGGAACGCTCCCGACCGGGTGCTCCGAGACGAGTAGACGACGTCCTGCTCCCCGGCCTCCGCCATGGCTTGCGCCTCCTGGCGGGCGAGGTCGAAGATCCGGTCCTTGCGGAACATCCAGTAATGGATGCGCCACTCGCGACCGTCGTAGAGCGTGGTCTCGTCCCGCTCGGTCTGCAGGATGCCCGTGTCCTCGAGCATGTAGAATGTGTCTCGGTCGTCCGGCTCGAGCACGTTGTCGATGATCCTCTCGTTGAAGCCGAAGAAGTTCAGGACATGAGCCGCGATCGTGCGGGCGTCCTCCGGGCGCATCCCCTCGTGCCCGACGGAACGACGGATCGCCTTCGCGAGCGAATCCACGTCGACCGGTCCGGCAGAGGCAAGTACCGGGTCCTCGGGCAACCCCGTCCGGGTCGTCCGCAAGTCGTCCGTCGACCGAAGCGGCAGCGGATTCCGCAGCGTGTAGCCGGACTTGGCCGTGCGCCGCTCAGTGCCCCCAGAACGCTGCATACACCCCAACTAGCCCACGGTGCGATATTTGAACTCATCGTGAAGCGATGGCTATATCAGCCTCACGGCGAGGGTTATTCCTCGTCAGAAAACCCGTCCACGAACCCGTTCGACCGGTCAATGCCGGACCCGCTGCACCCGGTGCAGTGCCTCCAGGCGCGGTCGCCACTCGGCCGTTTCGATCCGGGCCTCCAGGTCGGCGAGGTCGCTTGCGATCGGGACGACCGATTTCGAGAGATATACGTGGGCGAGTCCACCCCCGGCCGGCCCGGTCCACTCCTTCTCGGTCCATTCGAAGGAGCGATACTCATAGTATTCGGGAGCCGGAACGAACCAGATCAGTCCGTCGTCCGTTGACTTGAGGGCATTCGCCCCCCGACGCTGGATCTTGAGCCGGAGATGCTCTTCGACCGCCTCCGGCAGGTTGAACACGAGTTTCTCGGTGAGGTGGGCCGGAGCGATGAATCGATTGTGCAGGGTCTCGATCCCGAGAACATCGCCGGCCCGGTGGGCCGCGACGACCCGGACAATGCCCGGCCCCCGGGCCAGGAATGCGATCCCCCGGCCGGGGGCTCGCAACCCCCGCGTCTCGTGAGGCGCGTACCGAATGAGAGCGGCCACCTCGGTCGGGAGCTGGAGATTGAGCCAGGTCGGGCGGACGGCCCGCAGGACCACGTACTCCATGCGGTGGGGAAGAAGCCGGCCCCGCGTATAAGAAATCTTAGAGAGCAACGGCCATCGTTCACTTCGGCCCGGGCTGAGGCTCCCGAGGCGGACGAGTGGCGCGCCGGCGGACGAACCGCCGCATGCCGCGGCCCATGAGGAGGCCCCCGGCCCAGGCGAGCACGGCTCCGAGAAGCGCCGCCTCGGCCACGGTCAGTGGGCCGGTCGACACCATTGCACCGGGCGTCAGCCTCTGGATCACCACGACGGCGGACAGGGCACCCGCGACCGTTCCGAGCAGACCGACACCGGCCTGGCCCCGGAGCGCGGGCGGAATCCCAGCAGGTGGGGAGTTCATCGCGTTGCCTAGGAAGACTCCGCCCACCCAGGTCGTGAGAAAGCCGATGGCCAGCCACGGGATGACCCGGTCGAGGAGAGCGGGTGCGACTGGAAGCTGGAGGCCGTACCCGACCAGCGACGCAAAGGTCAGGAGCAGGCCTCCCATCACAAGGATCTGGGAGCGCAGCCGGCGGAGCTCGGCCGGGTCGGCAGTAGCTGCCCCCGGGCTCCGGCCGACGGTTGACTCCGCACTCATCGCCGAGCGGGTGGCTCATCGCGGGGCATCTTAAGCCCGACGCGTACCCGGGACGGCTCCTGGAAGCACTACTGGCGCTTCGAGAACAGGCCGATGCAGACGCGAGCGATGCTGGGGACATCGGAGAGCCGGGTGGCGCGACCGACCGCGAAGGTCCCCTGGTCGATCCCCTGCTCGCACGTGATCGTTCCCTCCATCCACTTCTCCGGACTCTGGGCCGACACGCGGAACACCTGACGGAACCCGAACCGTCCCGGTCCGGTTCGGCCGGTATGGGCGGCGATGATCGAGAGCGACGAGGCTTCGAGCGTCTGGAGGAATCGCTGGAGGCCGGCAGCCGTGCGCGGGAACAGGTGGGCGAACCGGTCGGAATTGGCGGCGACGACGGCTTTCGGACCTCCGTTCGCGGAGGCGGTACTGACGATCTCCTGGATGACCTCCGGGAGCCGGAGGAAGTCGGTCAGCAAGGTCAACACGGACTCCGGCTCGTCGGCGCGTACCAGCGTCCAGAGCGCGTCGGTCGAGGCCAGCTTGGAGGCCTGGAGGCCCGTGCCGCCCTCCGAAACGAAGAGCCGGTCGGGTGGGATCCAGCCGGTCGTCCCGGGGTCCGGCCCATCGAGGGGGGCGTCCGGGTCACGCACCTCGAGCCAGAAGGGCGTGAGGTCCAGCAGCTCCGCCATGGCGAAGGCCACTGCATTGACCACGGGCCGGCAGTCTCCTCCGATGAACACGGTGGTCGGATGCGGGGTCCCGCTAGCTCGGATGGGGGGGTCCTGGTTCCGACCGGATACTCCTCGGACCCGCGAGGAGGCCTTCTGAAGGGTCACGAGTGCGCGTGGGCTCGGGCTCGGCGCGGGTTCGGTGGCGGGGGGTTCGGACATGCGTGCAGCTCGGTCCGGGTCTCGGACCAAGGGAGCTGAGGGGGCCCGGCATAGTTGAGTCTGAACCGAACCTGTTCGAGGAATCGAACCGGTTCGTACCGGGGCCGGTTCACGAGGTCGTCTTGTAGGAGTTGAGGTCCAGCTGAAGCGCCGATTCCGCGAGCCGCTGTTGGATCTTGGCGAGCGCCGTCGAGATCGTGGACTTGCTCCGTCCGAGACGCTCGGCGAGCTCGGTCACCGAGATCCCGCGGGGCGACTGGAAGTAACCCATCGCCACCGCGTCCCGGAAGATCGCATCCTGGGCGGGGGAGAGCCCGAGCGACTGGGCCGGGAGGTGGGCACGACGCACCGCGGACACATGGCTCGGACCGATCCGGCCCCGGAGGTCCTCGAGATAGGCCCGCATCTGAGGGCCGGTGCCGAACGTCTCGAACTGGCTCACGCCATTCTGGATGATGATCGGGTAGTGGATCAGGACCTGGTGCTGCCGGGTGATGATGTGGATCCGTGGAGCCCGGAAGGTCACCCGGTAGAGGACCGTGCGCGCGTCCTCGACATGGGACTCCACGTGGACAACGCCCGGCTCCTTCTGGGACTCCTGGGCCCATTCGAACGCTCCCGGGCCCATCATGCGGACCTCGACCAGGATGAGGTCTGGCTCCACTTCCATCCGGTCGAGCAATTCCAGCCGGCAGCCCGGGTGGTTCCGGGAAAATCGGTAGCCCCAGGAGTCCTTCCCGAGCTGGGCCACGATCCGGAAGAGGGCGTATCCCTCGCCGGAGTCGCTTGCCGTCGACGCAGCGGAGCGCGGGAGCCGCTTCCCCGGAACGGTTGGCCGGCCGCCGAGGCTACTCTGGTCGGTCGGCACGGCGCCTCCGCACGCTCGGTACTCCGTCCCCTTCGTCGCTTCCCGGCGTAAAAATTTCGCGGTGTCCCTCGGGATTCGCCGACACCGGAGCATCTCCGTGGAAGGCCCGGCTCCGGGCGGCCCGGTGGCCTGCGGGCCTCCGAACCGTCATAAGGCCCCCATTGGGTAGGCCCGCGGCATGGGTCTTTCGAAGGCGGTCGTCGAGCAGATCCTCAAGGAGAACGAGGACCATGAATGCCCCGACCCGCAGGACATC
>JASHPT010000111.1 GCA_030037955.1 Thermoplasmata archaeon | reverse complement strand
ACGCTGCTCGTGTTGCCCATTGACCAGGGTCTCGAGCACGGCCCGGCCGACTTCTTCGAGAATCCCGAGGCGCTGGACCCTGACTATCAGTTCCGACTGGCCCGGGAGGGCAATTTCTCCGCGATCGCGCTCCACGTCGGCCTGGCCCGGAAGTACTTTCATCGCTACGCGGGGGAGGTGCCGCTGATCCTGAAGCTGAACGGAAAGACCAACATACCGTCCGACACGCACTCGTTCTCGGCGCTGACCGGGACCGTCGAGGACGCCGTCCGGCTGGGAGCGGATGCCGTCGGATACACCGTCTACGTTGGGTCGCCCGGCCAGGACCGTGACTTCGCCCAGCTCAGCCAGGTTCGGGCCGACGCCGACCGCCTCGGGATGCCGCTCATCGTCTGGGCGTATCCGCGCGGGGAAGCGATCGCGAAGAAGGGCGGACGGGACAGCCTGTACGCCATCGATTACGCCGCACGGGTGGCGCTGGAACTCGGCGCCGACGTGGTGAAGGTGAACTACCCGGTTCCCTCGGAGAAGGACAAGGAGTCCCCGGCACCGTACAACACCCTCACGCTGAGCCCGGAGCAGGCCTTCCACAAGGTGGTCCAGAGCGCGGGCCGGGCGCTCGTCCTCGTCTCGGGCGGGGAGAAGGTGGGAGACGCGGAGCTGCTCGCGAAGGTGCGTTCCTCTATGGACGCCGGCGCGACCGGTATCATCTTCGGACGCAACCTCTGGCAGCGACCCTTTGCCGAGGCGCTCGCGATGACGCAGAAGATCCATGCCCTCTTCGCAGAGTACGCGCAGCCGCTCGAGTGACGGTTCGGTCCGTCTGTTCGTTGCGGTGACGGGCGAGGACCATCCCAAGGCCTGTACCGGACGCCGACTGATCCGTCTCGGGTGGGCCACCCGTTGGGCCTCCGACCGAACCGCAGGACCGGGGCCAATCCTGCTCGACCCCAGGGCCACCGAGATCCTCAGCCCGGCGGACCGAAGCATCGCGGCGGCTGGAGGCATTCTCGTCGTCGATTGTTCCTGGAACCGACTTGGCCAACGCGGCGGGCTCGACCCGCGAGCCACCGGGTCCCAGCGACTTCCCCGCCGTCGGCTTCCCTGGCTGCTCGCCGGAAATCCGCAGCACTATGGACGGCTGGGGCAGTTGAACACCGCCGAGGCGTTCGCCGCTGCGCTCTGGGTCTTGGGCGAAACGGACCTCGCCGCACGCATCGCCGATACCTTCGCTGGGGGCCCCGGTTTCCTGCAATTGAACGAACAGCCCCTCACCGTCTACGCGCGTGCCCACTCGCCCGCCGAGCTCCGAGCCGCGGAACGGGAATTCTTCTAAGCCGGGCCTTCGACCGCCAGGGACTCGACCTGGAGGTCGGTGATCTTGCGCACCGGTCGGGTGAGCGGCGCCCGAGCTACGAGAATGCCGCCAAACCTCCGGTATGTTCGCGACGTGTGCAGGGTGAGCACGCGGTCCCGATAGAGGACCTGCCCGACGACCCGAGGGTCGTGGCCGCGGACAAACACCGAGAGCCCCGTGGCGGCGAGGAACCGGTCCAGATCCTGCTCGGTGAATGCGGGAGACTCTCCCCGGTCCACATTCGATACGGCGATGTCCCGCCAGAGTAGGTCCATCTCCAAGGACGTGTCGACGTGCCGAAACCGCTCCTGCCAGGGCGTGGGCAGATCTGGCGGAAAGCCTCCGTGGGCCAGAAAGAGCCCCGAGTCGGTGTAGGCCGCCAGCGGACCCCGTTCGAGCAGACTCATCAGGCGTCCGTACCGACGTGCATCCGCTCCCCACCGGTCCGCCATCTCGTCCGCGATGGTCTGGGGCGTCAATTCAATCCGGCGGGCGGCCTCGTGGTTGCCCTGGAGCAAGGTGACGTGATCCGGGTACGCCGCCTTGAGAGACAACAGGAACAGGGCGTTGACCGCTGAGCCTCCCGGACAGTCGGGCGGCGCGCGGTCAATGTAGTCGCCGAGGCCCGCGAATGCACGGGACTCCGGAGCGGCGAGGAACCACGCGGCGGCGGCGGCGGTGCTCCGCCAGTCCCCGTGCGTGTCACCGATGATTTCGAGCTGTTCCACGCCGGGAGGGTGGATTCGGACGAGCGGCGGAGAAGTCGGGATCGACGGCTCGAGAGTATCGAGGAGCCTGTCGACCTCGTCCGCGCTGAGCCCCTGGATCTGATCGGGTGGCATGGGCGGGACTGTCGCCTTCATCGGGGGTCTCCGGGCGACAGACTCACCGGAGTGCGGGGGGCCGGAGTTTCCGGGCCGCGACGCGGCGTCGGGGCCCCTTTGAACCGGCGCATGCCCTAGGCAACAGGGTTCTAAGCCCTGCCTCGGAGACCCTTACCGGCGCTGCCGGAAGTTTGGCCGAGCTGGAGCACCCCCGCGCGGGGACCGTAGACCGCCGAGCAGAAGAGAGGTAGCCCCGGCAGGAGTCTCGGTCGGGGCACCCGTTCGGGCCCCCGGCATTCGAACCTGCGTCGCGAGATCCAGAGTCTCGCATGATTGGCCACTACACTACGGGGCTACGGGCGGGCGAGGGGCAAAGCCGGAACTTAACGGTTGCCCGAATTTCGAGGTGCTTGCGCAGGGCGCACCTTGGACCGGGAATTCCGACTAAGCGACATATACTTCGGGACCGTCCGCCCAGAGTCTCGGGAGGCAAAGCGCTTTCAGGTCCGCGTGGGCCGGGGACGGCGCGGGCCTCCGAACGCGCGGAGGAGGGATCCATGCTGGCCGGACTCCGGAGATACCGCCGGGGCATCCTCCTGCTGACACCAGTCCTCGTGGTGGCCAGCGCCGCCCTTACGCTCGGCTCGCATCAGTACGGCTTCGTCTCCGACCTTCCCCGCGCCGCTTACTACCTCTCATTCTCCTTCACACGGATGGTCCTCGCGTACGCGCTCTCGCTGGGCTTCGCCCTAGTGTACGGGTACTATGCCGCGGCGAACCGGGGCGCGGAGCGCGTGATGATTCCGGTGCTCGATATCCTTCAGTCGGTCCCTATCCTCGGATTCTTCCCGGTCGCCCTGCTGTTCTTCGTCGAAGCGGGCACACGCGCCGGCGTTCCGTGGATCGGGACGAACCTCGCGTCCATTTTCTTGATTTTTACTTCGATGGCCTGGAACATGGTCTTCGGAGTCTACGAGTCGCTCAAGTCGTTGCCGGGAGACCTTCGGGAGGCCTCGGACTCGTTCGGCGTACGTGGGTGGCAGCGGGTCCGGGAGGTCCTGCTCCCCGCGACGGTGAACCGACTGGTCTACAACTCCATCCTGTCGTGGACTGGCGGATGGTTCTTCCTCGTGGCGGCCGAGATCATCGCTAGCTCCACACTGCCAGGGATCGGGAGCTACCTCAGCACGGCCGCAGCCGATGGGAACGGGAACGCGCTTGTTGCCGGTCTCCTCGTTCTCATCATCCTGATCGTCATTCTCGACTTCCTCCTCTGGCGCCCGCTCAGTCGGTGGGCAGAGAAATACCGGTACGACACGACGCCGTCGGGGGATGCCGATGCGGCCACGCCGACGCGCCGGGGGATCGCCCCGCTGCGGCGTGCAGTCGCGGGCATCGCGCGCCGGGTCCGGACCGGCTTCATTACCGCCAGTACCCCGATCGTCTCGCTGGGGTCGTATGCCTTGGGCCGTGGCCCTACCCGCCGGAGGTCGGCTGTCACGGTGGGGGTGCGATACCTCACCCTCGGAGTGATCCTGATCCTGTCGTGGCTCATCCTCATCGCGGCCGGCGTCGCAATCTACTCCATCTTCGTGCATCCGCTGCCTGCGGCGGCGGTGGCGCTGATCCGGCAACTGCCGGCCGCTCTCGGGTCGTCGATCGGTCGGCTCATCGCCGCCTACGGCGTGTCGTTGGCCATCGCCTTTCCTCTCGCGCTGTTCCTGACCCGTCGTCCGAAGGCCGGCCGGGTCGGCATGCCCCTGGTCGAGATCGTGGCGTCGGTCCCGGCAACGGCCGTCTTCCCGCTCATCGTCTTCGCCCTGCTCGCGGACCTTGGCTCCGAACTCACGTCGGTCCTGATGCTCATGACGGGCATGGTTTGGTACCTGTTTTTCAACCTCCTGTCCGGCCTCCGAGCCCTGCCTCCCGACCTGGACGAGGCCGCCCGTTCCTACGGAGTCCGGGGGTGGCCCTACTACCGTAGGGTGCTGCTCCCGGCCATCTTCCCCGCGTTCATCACCGGTTCGATCACGGCGCTCGGCGGCGGCTGGAACACCCTGATCGTCGCCGAGTATCTCTCCGTCACCGCCGGAACGACGACGAAAGTGATCTACCAGGTCTCGGGGGTGGGCCAATTGATCGACGTCGGCTTCCACCAGGGCCTGACGTCGGTGTACGTAGCCGCCCTCCTGGTGCTCGTGGCCGCTGTCGTGGCCATCAACGAAGTGGTCTGGAAGCCCCTATATCGTCGCGCCGTTGAGAAATACCGGTACGACTAACGGGTGGACCAACTTCGGAGCACCTGACCACACCAATCCCGGGGAGACTCCATGGCGCTCATCGAGGTACGGGACATCAAGAAGGACTACCCTTCCCACCACGGGACCATCTCGATCATCAACGGGGTGAGCTTCGAGGTCGCCGACAGCGACTTCGTGGCCATCGTGGGACCGTCCGGCTGTGGAAAGTCCACCCTCCTCCGCATCATCCAAGGGCTCGAGCGCGCCTCGTCCGGGGAGATCCGGTTTCGGGAGCGTCTCGTGGACACCGTCTCGAACGAGATGGCAATGGTCTTCCAGAGCTTCGCCCTGATGCCGTGGCTGAGCATCAAAGAGAACGTTGCCTTCGGCCTCACGGCGCGGGGCTGGACTCCCGAGAAAATCGCAAGTCAGGTCGACCGGTACATCTCGGTCACGGGGCTGGTCGGGTTTGAGGAGGCCTACCCCCGGGAGCTCTCCGGCGGAATGCGTCAGCGCGTCGGACTCGCGCGGGCGCTGGCTGTCGAGCCCGCCGTCCTCCTGATGGACGAGCCCTTCTCGGCGCTGGATGCGCTCACCGCCGAGGGCCTTCGCGAGGAGGTGCTGCAACTCTGGCGCGACCCCGATCTGCCGCCGGAGGCCGTGATCCTGGTGACCCACAACATCGAGGAAGCGCTGCTGATGGCCGACCGAGTCGTCGTAATGTCCCACCGCCCGAGTCGAGTGCTCGCCGTCGTACCGGTGACGCTGCCCCGTCCCAGAGACCGAAAGTCCGAGGCATTCTACGAACTCACGGACTACCTGTACTCCCTGATTACCGAGGGCTCGCCGCCGCTGTCGGCGCCGGCCAAGCCGGTGGCCAGTGAACCGCCGCCGGCGGGCCCCGGCGATTTGCAGTAACCTTCGATAGACCAAACTATTTAGCCCCAGTTTCCGGTGGCGGTCCGTTTCATAGGAGTCACTGACAACGATGCCGACCATGTTCCCCAAGGCCTCCCCCTCCGAGCTCCAGGGCCTGCTGGTCCTGATCAACGAGCACAAGGGGACCGAGGATGTCGCACGACTCGCCGATGACCTGGACCTCGAGATCGACGAGATCCTTCCGTCGCTGGACTATGCCGAGACGCTCGGGCTGGTCAAGGTGGTGGACGGACGCGCCACCCTGAGCGATACAGGACGGAAGATGCTCTCCGTATCAATCCGCGAGCGGAAGACCATCCTGCGGGATCTCCTCAAGAAGACGACACTGTTCAAGACAATCCTCCGGGCGCTCGAAAGCGCCCCCGAGGGCAAGCTCACGGAGGACGACGTCCAGCGTCTCCTGGCCTTCACGACGGCTCCGAGCGACTCCTACGTCCTCAACATCATCAACTGGGGACGGTATGCGGAGCTCTTCCGGTACGACTCGGACGAGCACGTGCTCGTCGCCGTCCGTTCGCGAGTTCAGGGCCGGTCTCCCCCATCCTCCCCACCGTCCGCTCCGGGAAGCCCGGGCGCGAGAGTGTCCCCGACCGCTGACAACCCGGTGAGCGACGCCTCGAACTCTCCTCGGGATCTGGCGCACCCGGCCAGCACCGTGGCGGCCTGAGGCCCACGCTTCGCGCCAAACGCTTAAGCGATGGCACCGGTCGCCCGCGGCGCGGGCACGTAGATCAGCGGAAGATCGCTGCTTTCGCAAAGCAGAGGTCGGGGGTTCAAATCCCCCCGTGTCCACTATTCTCAATACTAGGACTCCAGCGATTCTTTCCGCCCCAGGGGGTTCGGCAGCCCGAGCCCCTTGCCCCGGATCCTGGGAACCTGCTCGGAGGGTTTACACCGCCCCCTGGGGTCTCGCGCCACGGCCTGGGTGTGGCGGTGCCGGTGGCGACTTGAGGCAGCGAACCGTACCGCTAGCGGCGAGGGTCGCGCGGCTTCGAGGACAGGAGGACGGCCGGGAGCAGGAGGATCGCGCTCGTGGCCGCCAGGA
>JASHPT010000011.1 GCA_030037955.1 Thermoplasmata archaeon | reverse complement strand
CTACCTAGTACTAGTGCAGCGAGGACCAGGACCGCGACCGCGAGCTGCCCCCCGCTGCCTACGTCCCATCGCCGGGGCGGCACTGAAAAAGGATGGACCCGAGGGGCAGATAAACCCCGCTCCGCCAGTTGAGGGTGTGGAAGGTGCTGCGCCCGTCGAGGGCCGGTCCGGCGGGGCGTTCAGCCCCGCTCGACGGCAAGCGAATACTCGGCCTCGACCAGGCTCTTGAGCACGTAGGCAGGCCGTCCCCAGAGACTGACCGGCCCGGCTCGGCCGATCCCCTTTCCGATACCCAGAGAGATGATCACGCCCTTCTCGTGGTAGGAGAATCTCTTGAGCCGCTTCCCGAGCAGCCGGGCGACGACGTTGTGGCCGGCGACGGGGGCGCCGGCCAGGGCCGCCTGAGCCGTCCCCGGCACGAGCACGCCGCTGCCCGGGTTCGCGTACTCGATCACGTCCCCGACGGCGAAGACCCCGGGGTGGTCGGCGATCTCGAGGTTCGGAGTGACCTTGAGACGCTTCCCGCGCCCGTGCTCCACGGGGAGCTGGGCCACGACGGGGGGAGCCTCCACGCCGGCGGCCCAGACGCAGACGTCGAACGGCACCGTCGAGCCGTCCTTCAGCGTCAGCCGTCCTTCCTCGACCCGAACGACCGGCGTGTTCTCCCGGATCTCGACCCCCGACTTCGTCAGCAACTCCCGGGCGTGGCGGATGAGGGGCTCGGGGAATCCTTGCAGGAGCGGCAGGGGACCCGTCAGCAGCAGCACCTCGGGCGTCGGCGCACTCGGGTCAGCGATGGTCTTCCAGTCCGCCGTCGCGATCTCGGCCGCGACCTCCGTCCCGGTGGAAGCTCCTCCGACGACGACGACGCGCGGTCGAGACGGAGCCGGGGCACGAGCGGCGGCCCTCTCCATATCTCGCAGCCGGGCGGCCAGGCGCTCCGCCCCCGAAAGCGAATAGACTTCCTGCGCGATCTCTCGGGCACCCGGAATACCGAAGTAGCTCGGAACGGAACCGAGGCAGATCACGAGACCGTCGAAGGGAAGCGTCGTGGTGTCGAGGCGTACCGAGCGGGACGAGAGGTCGATGCCGGTCACCGACGCTTGGACGAAGCGTGCGACGCGCCCATCGAGGGCATCGGCCATCGGCACCGCCCACTGGCGGTGGGCCGTGCCCTCCCGAGCGATCTCGTCGACCTGGTAGAGCTCGGTCCGCAGCACGTGATCCGGCGACCGATCGACGAGGACCACCTGGACTCGACCGCCGCCCAGACGGTGGGCGGCCTTGGCCGCCGACAGGCCGGCGTATCCCGCGCCCAGGATGACCACCTGAGGGAGTCGGGCAGGTGCAAGTTCGGGTGACATCGTCCGTCCTCCTCCCCACAATGGCCCGCAGCCGGGGGAAGCCGGGCCGTGAAGGGCCGGGTTCTGCTTAACGTTCCGCCCGCGGCCGGGTAACCGCGGGAGGGTTCGGCGGAGTCGCCCTCAGTCGGGCTCTTCGAACTCGGCGTGGACCATCCGGCTGGCCCCACCGACCAGGTCGACCACGCGCTCGTAGAGTGCGAGGATCTCCGGGTCTCGGTCCACGGCCGCGGCGACTTCGGCGCACTTCTGGGCATCCCGATACCGGTCGATGCCGACCCAGAGCTCCTCGCCCTCGGACGGCGGCACGACCTCCCAGAGCCCGGGGATCTCGTGGTACTTCCGGTCCTGGTTCTTCAGCCGGAAGAACTCCTCGCCGGCCGCTCCGTGCCGGCGGTAGATGTCCCGCGCCGCACGGACGACCTTCAGGAACTCGGCCGCCCGCTGGCTCGGGACGCGGTAGACGTAGACCTGAACGAAGGCCATCCGGGCCCCGCCGTCAGGTCGACGTGGAGTGAGCGATCGGTACGCGCTGGTAGGTGGGCATGCTCAGCAGGTGGATGCCGGCCACGAGGGCCCAGAGGAGGATGGGCGCCACGACGAGCCGTTCCATGCCGCCCGGCCCGAGCGGCCCCCATCGGCCCGCCACAAAGAGGACGATGGCGAGGAGCGTGATGACCCCGAGGAGGAAGGTGAAGGCCCGGTAGCCCTCCCACCGGGTGTCGCGGAGCATCGCTCCCGGCAGGTTGATCAGCGCCAGTCCCGACGCGATGAAGGCGATGTCGGCAAAGAGGCCGTGGGCGTGGCCGCCCAGGGCCGTCGAGGTCTCGGGGAAGATCCCGACGAAGAACGCCCCGATGCCGGCGATGGCGAGGAAGCCGAGTCCCAGCGTCCGGCTGAGCCGGTGGTTGAAGGCGGCGAGCAGGAGGTAGGCCGCCAGGAGCGTGAGCAGGCCCAGGACGATGGCGGAGGCGTTGAAGACCACGGCCCAGGGGGAGTGAGCGCCCCCGAGGTCACTGATGTAGTTCGTGAGGTCGCTGTACCCGGGATACTTGAGCTGGACCACGATCATCGCGAGGATGAACTGGAGCGAGCCGACGACCAGGACGGCTCCGGCCTGCCGCGCACGGACCGGGATCAGGGGACCTAGACCGGGCATGGCGTCTGACCTCCTCCGCCGACTGCCAACGGGGTATATCTGGCCGTACGGTCGACGGGCATTCGACGGATCGGGGCCGTTCCG
>JASHPT010000110.1 GCA_030037955.1 Thermoplasmata archaeon | reverse complement strand
GGCCGGACTTCCCTGCCGGTCGAGACCAAGAGCTAAGAGGCCGGACCGGCCCGCCGGACCTGCATGGCCCCGCGGGGAGAGCCGGACGACCTCGGGGACGGCCTCGTCGAGGACGACGACGGAGACGAACGCGTCCTCGACGAGACCGGGGGATCGGTGGAAGATGAGGAGGAGTCTCCTCCCCGTCGTCCGCCACCCCGGGCCCGTCGCTCCTCCTCCAGCCGGCCGGCGCGGCCGGTCAAGCCGTGGACCATCGCCGACCTCGATGACGAAGAGGAGAAGGAACGGCCACGGAAGCGGCGGAAGGCCAAAGAGCCCGACGACACGGGCGGTTTCTTCGCGAGTCTCCGCCGGCCGGTGTTCTTCCGGGCCCGGGACAGCTGGTACTTCGAGCCCCTGGTCGCTCTTGCGATCATCGTACTGCTCCTGGTCGGTCTCTTTGCCTACACGTCGAACTGGCCACCGATCTTCGTCGTGGAATCGGACAGCATGCAGCACGGCGACGGGGATGTTGTGGGCCTGATCAACACGGGGGACCTCGTGCTGGTGCAGAAGGTCAACCCATCCTCGGTCGTCACCTACGTGGACGGCGAGGTGAGCGGCTTCTCGACCTACGGGGAGTATGGAGACGTGATTCTGTACCATCCGTACGGGGACACCGCCGCAACCCCGGTGATCCACCGCGCGATCCTGTATCTCGTGTGGGATGCGGCCGCCGGGGACTACTCCGCCCCCGCGCTCGCCAGCCTGCCCTGCGGCAGCGAGCCGGGCGCCCTGTACTCCATCGAAGGCAGCAGCACCGGCTGCGGATCGACGGGGCTGATCACCACGATCACCCTCTATCACGTGGGATGGAAGAACGCGACGGTCTCCATCCCGCTGGGCGGCCTGGGTCGCTACTCCGGGTTCATCACGATGGGGGACAACAATCTCATCGCTGGCTCGCCCCCCCAGGGAAAGACCGACCAGGCCTGGGGCATCTCGGCGCTCGTCGCTCCGGGCTGGGTCATCGGCGTCGCTCGCGGGATGGTCCCCTGGGTGGGCGCGTTCAAGCTGCTCATCGACGGGAACGCCCAGGAGGTGCCCGCGCAGTCCTGGCAGTTCCTCGCCCTGACGATCTCCGCCGTGGTCCTCGGTGGGTTCGGCATCCACTACCTGTTCCGTGTCGAGGGCATCGAAGACCCCCGGCGCCGGGAGGAGGAACGCGCCGAACGCCGCGACCAGGAGGAGGATGGCGGCCCGCCCTGGAGGGACCGCCCCCCGGGGGGCCGTTGGCACGGCCTCCGAGAATGGCTGGCCGCGCCCGCCTCGGACGACGAGGAATCCGAGGAGCCTCGGCCCGCTCCGGCCCGCCGGCCGTCCGCAGCCCGTCCAGCGCCGGTCCGGAAGACCCCGACCGCCTCGGCGACGGCCCGGAACCGCGGTCGGCCCAAGCCCGTCGTCCGAAAGTCGAGGAGCCTGTGGTCCCGAAAGACCCCCAAGAAGCCCTCGTCCCACCCCGACGAGGACACGCTCTAGACGGCAGCGCCCCTACCCAGGCGGGCCCAACAAAATTCGAACTCCCGGGGGACGGTATTCCGTCCCCCGGAAGGAGGGAAAAGGTTCGACGAGCGTGGTCCTCGAACAGCCCGATTACGTGATCGTGCCGCTGGTCGTACCCGAGAACGATCCCTGACCGAGCGCAACCAGGCTGTAGCCGCTCAAGCTCACCGTGGTCGGTCCAACCTGAACCGAGAACGTGTATTGAGTGGTCATGGTGCTGGTCGAGCTGCAGGCCGTAGTGAAGGCCGGGGAGGTGCAGCCCGAGCCGTAGCTCCAACCCACGCCGCCGCCAGTCGTCGGACAGGCCGGTCCCGCTGGGGGCGCTGCTTCGCCGGCGGCCACGCAGTAGGTCGCGGCGTAGCTGAGGGTAGGGCTCACCAGCTGAATGTACAGCTTGGTAATCGCGACGCCCGCGACGGTGCTACCGACGGTAGTGATGGCTCCGGTGGGGGACCTGATCTCGAAGATGAACGAGCTCATGGTCAGCGTCGACCCAGCGGACTCAACAGTCATGTTGTAGTAGTTGACCGTTCCCGTGCCGTCGTTCGAGCTCCCGATGGCCAGTGCGCTTCCGATCGTCACGGACCCGCCGCTCTTTGTGTACTGGCTGATCAGAATGTACAGGACCGCGGCCAGTACGACGGTAATCGCGACGAGTAGGATCGTAGCGATAATCGGCGACACCGCGCGCCTGTTCTTCCGGCGCCAGCTTCGTTCGTTCTTGCCCCAAATGTTCATTCGCGTTTTTCCTCCGAGGAGTGGCACTCCCCTAAGAAAGCCGTAGGGGGCGGGGTTGCCTATTTAAATCCAGCGGCGGTCGTGTCGGCAATCGCCGTTTCCGACTACGACACACGCATGAATACGCATCCGTTCTCTCGAGAGGCCGGCACGAAAACCGGTCTCCGGGGCCCGTGCTAGAACGGCGCGTGGAGGCGATCCTGTCTCGGTAACCTCGGCGTCGGAGAAGCCTTGGAGGCACCCTCCAACTCCAGCCGCGACAGCGTTTGCCGCGCCCGAGGCGGCCGGAGCCCTAGAAGACGTGCACTTCGATGTTCCCAGAGTACGCGCTGACACCGATAAAACGGAGCGTTTCACCCGAGAGGCTCGTCGGTGTGACTCCGGAGGTATACACCACGAACGTGAACGAGGAGGTCACGGGAAGGGAGCCGCCGACGGTCCAAGTCCCGGCCCAGGTCGATTGACCAACGATCTGGTTGGTGGCGTTGACCACTACTACTCCGCCCGGTGGAAGAACCAAACTGCCGTTGGCCGCGATGATCTCCACCGCAATGTCGTGCAGCTCGAGCGTGTGCGAAGTGGCCTGGACGGAGAGATTGTAGAAGTTGCATGGCGAGGCGCTGCACGCGGCGATGCTTCCTGTCTTGCCTACGGACTCCTGAGGGGTCCCCAGGGCAAAGGCCGTGCCCAGCCCGGGTGTTGTAGCGGTCCCCGCCGTGTAGCCCCGAATGATGACGAACAACACCGCCGCCAGTACGACAACGATGACGACCATCATGATGACGGCGACGATATCCGAGACGCCGCGCCGGTGGGCGTATCGTCGTCGCGTTCCGGAGATCCGTGGACATCTGGCACTCGCTCGAAGCATCGTAGGTCCTGAAGATGCGCGAGGGCCGGGTTCCTGTATTAGTACTCATCGAGAATGCCTTCGACATTTGACGGCGGTCACACCGGCAGGGCACGCGCGTCCGAGTTCCGTGTGCGGCCCGCGAGACATGGCGGCGCGCTCGGCGGAGACACAGACGTGGGTCGGCCCCACAACGCTTTTGCCTCGCTCTCGGTGAACCGCGCCGGGGCGGAATCGATGTACGTCGTAGCGGGCACGGCGTCCACCCCCCTCGCGGAACGGATCTCCCGGGAGCTTGGAAACGTGCCGTTCGGGATGCCGTTCCTGAAGCGGTTTCCCGACGGAGAGCTCTACGTTCGGATCGGAGGGCAGATGGCCGGCGAGGACGTGGTCCTGGTACAATCCACGCGCAGCGACCAGGACCTGCTCGAACTTCTCTTTCTCGAGGATGCGGTCCGGCAGTCTGGCGCCCGCAGGCTCGTCGTCGTGGTTCCGTACTTTGGGTACGCGCGCCAGGACAAGGTCTTCTTCCCCGGCGAGCCCGCTACCGCCCAGACGCTCGCCCAGCACATCGCGCTCGAGGCGGACGCCGTCGTCAGCGTGGACCTCCACTCGACCGACACCCTCAAGGCGTTCACCAAACCTGCCTACGAGGCGAGCGGCATCCCGGCGATGGCACGCCTGCTCCGCCAGCGGCCCGTGGACCTGCTGGTCTCCCCCGACAAGGGGGGCACGGATCGTGCCCGTCGCATGGGTCAGCTGCTCGACCGGCCCTGGATGGCGCTCGAGAAGCATCGCATCGACAGCGAGCATGTCGAGTTGCAGCTACCGGTGGAGCTACCGATGGAGCTGGATGACAAGCATGTGGTCATCGTCGACGACGTGATCTCGACGGGTGGCACCATCGTCGAGGCGGCGCGTCTCCTCGCGAGGCACAAGGTCGGGGCGATCACGGCCGCGTGCACCCATGGCCTGTTCCTGCGGGATGCCTTCGAACGGATCAAGGCCGTGACCGACGAAATCTACTCGACCGACACTCTCGCGAATCCGGCGGAGAAGGCGTCGGTCGCCCCGGACCTGGCGGCCATCGTGAAGCGCCATCTCGCAGGTCCGGCGGCCGGCTGAGCATACGGCGACCGCAATGCCGACCGAGCCCAGGCCTGCCCGCGAGCTTCCGCGGGATGAGCTGTGGAACGTTGTTGGAACGATTCGTCACGACCTCGCGGCCCGGGGGGAGATCCTTCCCCCCGCCTGGGTCGACGAGACGGTCGACTCCATCGTGCAAGGGGCAGGCTCGGCGTGGTACACCGGGGACAAAGCCCGACCCTCCGCCCTGGCAATCCTCTGGGTCCGTGAGGGCCACGGGTACGGACATCTCCATGCCCTCGCAGGCTCCTCCGCCGTTCCCGACATCACTCGGCTCGCCCGACGGCTTACGGACGCCCTAGCCCCTCAGGTCGGTCGACTCGACATCGGGTCCACGGGTCTGGCCCAGCCGGACGAGCTGGTGGCGGGCCGTCTGCTCGGTGCCGAGGCCGGGTTCTCGACGCTCCTCCGGCACTCCATGACCCGCCCGCTGTCCGCCGAGCATCCGCCCCCGGAGCCCCGGTGGCCCTCGGGGGTCGAACTCACGACCGTTCGACAGGTCCCGATGGAACAGCTGACGGCGCTGGATTGGCGAACCTACCGGGGGACGCCGGATGAAACGCTGCTTTCCGCCACCCCGGAGGGGAACCGAGAGGTCCTGGAGAATGCGCTCGCGGGCCTGTTCGGGACGTATCTCGACGAAGCCTCCCCGGCCGCCCGCGACCCCGGGGGCCGCCTGCTGGGTTTTGCCATCGGCTGCCAAGAGTCCCTTCGGTCCGGAGTCGTCCTCGACATCGCCGTCGATCCCGAGGTGAAGCGGAGGGGTCTGGGCGAGGCGCTCCTCTTGCGGTGTCTTCGGGGACTGCTCGCGCTCGGCTACCCGCGGGCGCACCTCTGGGTAACTGACGGAAACGTGCCCGCGCGCTCGCTGTACGAGAAACTGGGCTTCGTGGAGGACACGTCCGCCTCGATCTTTCGGTGGGTGCGTCCTCCGAGCGGACGGTAGGGCAGGCATGGCTCCAGAGTCCGGGTCCCCGCTCATCGTCGGAAGCGGAATCGCGGGGCTCTACGTCGCGCTGCGGGTCCGAGAGGAAGGCCTTCGTCCGGTCGTCGTCACGAAGAGCGGCTTGGCCGAGTCGAACACCCGGTATGCCCAGGGCGGCATCGCCGCGGCGCTCGGCGCGGACGATACCACGGAACTGCACAGCAAGGACACGATCCGGGCCGGAGCCGGAATCACGGACCGTCATGCCGCCGAGGTACTCGCGTCAGAGGCTCCCCGACGGATCGCCGACCTGGTCCGCTACGGCGTTCCGTTCGACACGATCGAGGGACGCATCGCCCTCGGCCGCGAAGGAGGCCACTCTCGCGCCCGGATCGTCCATGCGGGTGGCGATGCCACGGGGCTCCAGATCGAGGAGACGCTCCGCGCCCGCGTCCTCGAGGCAGGCATCGAGGCCCGGGAACGTTCTCGCCTGCGCGCCCTGCGCCCGGGACCCGACGGCACGGTGACGGCGGTCCTCTCTCGGGAGGATGGAACCCAGGTCGAGGAGGTCTCGGGACGGCCGGTGGTGCTGGCGACCGGCGGCACCGGAAGCCTGTACCGTCAGAGTTCGAACCCGGCGACCGCGACCGGTGAGGGGGTCGCCTTGGCCTTCCGAGCCGGGGCGCTCGTGACCGACATGGAGTTCATTCAGTTCCACCCCACGGTCTTCGCAAAGGAAGGAGCGCCGCGCTTTCTGATCACCGAGGCCCTGCGCGGCGAAGGCGCCGTGCTGCGGAACCACGCCGGCGAGCAATTCCTGCTCCGCTACCACCCCGATGCGGAGCTCGCTACGCGTGACGTCGTGAGTCGTGCGATCCACCAGGAGATGCGTCGGACCGACGAGCCGTTCGTCTACCTGGACGCGACACGGATCCCGCGGGAGCGTCTGTACGTCCGATTCCCGAGCATCTGCCGCTTCCTCGCGGATCACGGCCTCGACCCCTCCCGGGATCTCATTCCGGTCAGCCCGATGGCGCACTACATGATCGGCGGCGTGACGACCGACCTCGACGGCCGGACCTCGTTGCCGGGACTCTGGGCCTGCGGCGAGGTGGCGTCGACCGGGGTGCATGGGGCCAACCGCCTCGCCAGCAACTCGTTGCTCGAGGGGGTCGTGTTCGGCGAGCGGGTCGCCCGGCAGCTGGCGAGCCCGGTGCCGGGGGGGCCGCGGGATGCGCCTCGAATGCAATCGCTCCCGCTGCCGGCCGGCCAGGGCAAGGATGACCGGCTGGCGTGCTTCCGCGACGTGGGCGCCATCCTGTGGAACGACGTGGGGATCGTACGGGACCGCACCGGTCTGCGGGATGCCGTGGGGCGTCTCGAGGAGTGGCGGTCCCGATCCGACCCGCCGGACGCGACGTCACTGCCGAACGCCTCCGCGAACGCGGCGCTCACCGCACTCCTCATCGCGAACGCCGCGCTGGCGCGCGAAGAGAGCCGCGGGGCCCACTACCGGTCGGACTTCCCGCGCCCCTCCCCCCGGTGGAAGTATCACCAAGGAGCCCGCCGGGCGGCCGCCGCCGGTGCGCGCGGGCCAACCATTATCCCCCGTACCCCCTAGCGACGTCGTGGACCTGGACCTCTCGCCGGATGAGGTCGAGCTTCAGTCGGCCGTACGCCGCTTTGTCCAGAAGGAGCTCGCGCCGGTCGCCGAGCGGATGGACCGGGAGGACTACTTTCCCCGGGACCTCTTCACCCGGCTGGGAACGCAAGGGTTTCTCGGACCGACGATCCCGTCGGAGTACGACGGCCTGGGCCAGACCTACCGGACGCAGGCCATCATCCTGGAGGAGATCGCGCGGGCCAGCCCCGCCCTGGCCCTGAGCGTCGGCGCTCATTCCAATCTCTGCGCCGACAACCTCTGTCGCAACGGCACCCCGGCTCAGCGACAGCAGTTCCTCCCCGACCTGGTGGCCGGGCGTCGGGTGGGGGCCCTGGCATTGACCGAGCCCGCGTCGGGATCCGACGCCGTGTCCCTGCGTACGCGGGCCGAGCGTCAAGGGGACTCCTACATCCTCAATGGCTCCAAACAGTTCATCACGAACGGTCCGGTCGCGGACACGCTTCTCGTCTATGCGAAGACGCAGCCGACGAAGGGTGCCCAGGGGATCAGTGCCTTCGTGGTGACCCGGGATGCCCCCGGGTTCTCCGTCGCACGGAGCCTCGACAAAATGGGCATGCGAGGGTCTCCGACGGGGGAGCTCGCATTCCAGGACTGTCGGATCCCTCTGGACCAGCGCGTCGGCGAGGAGAACCGTGGCGTTGCGGTCATGATGAGCGGGCTCAACGTCGAGCGGGCGGTCCTGTCGGCGATCCCGGTCGGCATCATGGCCGAGTGCCTGGACCGATCCCTCGAGTACGCGCGGCAACGGGAGCAGTTCGGCAAGAAGATCGGCCAGTTCGAGCTGATCCAGGAGAAGATCGCCAACATGTACGCCCAGCTGCAGGCGTCCCGACTCCTGCTCTACCAGGCGCTCTCGGCGGTGTCGGGCGACCAGCGCAGCCACCGGGCCAGCGCCACCGCACTGACCTACGCCTCGGAGGCCTCGACCCGTGTCGCCCTCGATGCGATCCAGATCTTCGGCGGATATGGCTACATGCGGGACCTTCCGCTCGAGCGCCTGGCGCGGGACGCGAAGCTCCTGGAGATCGGAGCCGGCACGTCCGAGATCCGACGATTGCTCGTGGCCCGGGAACTCTTGGGGGAGGGATTCGACGCGAACTAATCCGGCCCGAGTTCCGCGGCGGCGTCCCAGCACGGCCCCGGTGCGCCTCCGGAACGAATTCTCCTCGGCGGGGGTTCAACCCCCCGAGGAGCGAAGGTTTTTGCCCTCTCTCGGTCCATCAGCGAGTTGATGGCTGGCCGTCCCGCGGGTGCTGCGCCGGTACCCCAGATTCGTACCGAGGTGCTGAAGGAGCTTCAGCAGATTCTCGAGAATCGGGACCAGAGGGACCGGCTCGACCGGGGCCCCCTGGCCGAGACGAAAGGCCGGGAGCACTGGGTCCTCCATCTGCTGCTCCGTGCCTTTGAGCAGGAGCAGGCCCACGTCAACACGCTGATCGGCGCTGCCTACTCCAACCTGCTCGCACGGTTCCAGGCGCTGGAGGATCGACTGGCGCACGTCGAGGACTTGGAGACGTCCGTCGAGAACGATTTCCGGGGACGGTTCGACTCGCTGGAAGGGAGCCTCGTCCAGCAGCTCCAGCGGGGCATCGACAGCTCGGTCCAGCAGATGACCGGCACCCTCACCACGTCGATGAACGAGAACCTCGACCGGAAGTGGAAGCCGATCAGCGAGTCGGTCGAGACGTTCGCGACCGGCTCGAAGCAGATCCTCAAGGACGTGGCCGACACCTACCGTGTGGCCACCCAGACGCGTCTCCTGCTGAACGAGAACGCTCGGCGGATCACGGACCTGGGCCGTGACCTTCTGGCCCTGGAGGACAGCCTGAAGCTCGTGGTCGGCAAAACCCTCGAGGAGGCACTCCTCCCGTTCGAGCAGCGTCTGAGCGCCCTGGAGGCTCACCTCGGCATTCCGGCGTCTCCGCCCACGTCCCGGCCGGCGACCAACGGGACCGTAGAGCCGAACGGGACGACCACGCCCCCGGCGTGAGCGCCCGGTCCACCGGCGCGGGATGACGCGAATCCCTCGGTCGCATCCGCGCTATCAGAGCCTGGCCACGCGGGCCCGACTGGCGGACGAGCTCCGGTCCGGGATCGTGGTTCCCGAGGGGCTGATCGCGCACGGACGTGCGGAGGCCTTCGACTACCTGCTCGGCGAGCGCACGTCTCCTTCGGCCTCCCGGGCGATCCGGGCCGCGGCGCGCTGGCTCCGGGGGGCCCGTGCCCCCGCCATCAGCGTGAACGGCAACGTGGCCGCACTGGCCGCTCCCGAGATTGCTGCACTCGCGCGGGCCCTCCCTTCGCTGACGGTGGAAGTCAACCTCTTCCATCGGACCCCCGGACGTGCGGCCCGGGTCGCCGCTCGCCTCCGCGCAGCGGGCGTCCCCACCGTACGTGGTGTCCGCCCCACGGCCCGGATCCCCGGCCTCCCCTCGGATCGCCGGCTCGTCGACCGGAACGGCATCGCCAAGGCGGATGTGGTGCTCGTCCCCCTCGAGGACGGAGATCGGACCGAAGCGTTGCGTCGGATCGGGAAGCGAGTCATCGCGATCGACCTGAACCCGCTATCGCGGACGTCCATCGCGGCAGACATTCCCATCGTGGACGAGCTGGGACGGACGCTCCGAGGGCTCACCGCCGCGATCCGAACCCCTCGGACGCGCCCGGGTCGCGATCCGTTCCCCGCCTTCGATGGGGCAGCGGCCCGAGCCGCCGCCCTGGTCACGATCAGCCGCCGCCTCGCACGGATGGCCGGCCGCCGGCGACCTCGGGCTGGACCTGTTCGGCGACGGCGGCCACCCGCTCGGCCACGGCCGTGAGGAACCGATCGTCCGACGCGTCGTAGGCCCGGACCTCGTTCCCGTCGATGTCGATCTCGCCGATCACCTGACCGTGTTTCCGGATCGGTACGACGATCTCCGCTCGGGTCTCCAGGAAGCAGGCGAGGTACTCCGGCGCGGTTCGGACATCGTCCACGATGACGGTCCGGTCCTCTCTCGCGGCCTTGCCGCAGATACCGGCACCGACCGGGATCGTGACGTGTTCGGTCGCCTGGGGACCGGCCCAGGCCGCGAGCCGCAGGGTCTCCCCGTCCCGGAGGTAGATCCCGACCCAGCGGTAGTGGCCGAACTCATGCCGAAGGAAGCGGCAGACCTCGCCGAGCGCGTCGATGCCGGAGAGGTGCGTGAGGATCGAGTCGACCTGCAGCAGCGAGGGAGTCACCTGGACGGTCCGTACGGACATGGCGATCACCTGGAGGAACGGCGGGAGGGAGCGCCGAGGGGGAGAATTTCCGCCGGACCGGGTCGGCCGATGCCGGCGTTTGAACTCCCGAGGCGTATGCCGCCACGAGCTTTCCAGACTCGCGCCGTACCGGACTGAGCCACCTCGGCACGCCCGCCGAATCGGACGGGGGTCGCCCTATTACCTCTTTGGCCGGGACTCGCCGGCGGCTACGGGTTCGGGAACCAGCCGCAGCGCACGCAGCCCGCCGCCCTCGAGGTCGGCTCGATCTCCGTCCCACATTCCGGACAGGGCATCGCTTCCGGGCCGAGCAACGCCATGCAGTCGAAGCAGGCGCCACCGCGCCGGTCCGAGGGCAGCACGACGATCGACTTGCCGCAGAACAGACAGTGCTGGTACCGGTCCTCGGCGCTCGAAAAGAAACGCCGATCGGACTGGGCCAGCATCCGGGCGGCTCGACCATTGCTCGCGTACATAAGCCCTGTTGCCCTCGCCGGGATTCCGACCCTCCGGGGCGGGCTCCGGCCCGCGCAGCGGCCTACGGCTCCCGCCACCGTGCCTTGGTCGCGGCCAGGACGATCAGGACGACTGTGAGGCCCGTGAGCACGCCCCAGTCCACCGCCGTCGCCGCTGCGGACGGGGCTTCGTAGCAGGCCGAGCCCGCGGCGCACAGCCCCCGATGGACCAGGTCGGCGGCGTACGTGGTCGGCGAGAGATACGCCGCCCACCGGATGCTGGCGGGGATGTACGTGATCGGATAGTAGACAGGGGGCAACGTCGTCATCAGGATCGAGATCAGCGGAGCGAAGACGAAGGCCTCCCGGATATCGGAGAAGTAGGTCGCGAGGGTGAAGCCGAACGCGGTCGAGAAGCCCCAGATGAGGACCAGCGCGCCGGCGAGCGTCAGCGTCCCGACGACGGTGTAGTCGAGGACGCCGACCGAGAGGAGGAGAAAGACCGCGAGACCCGGGATCGAGTAGACGAACTCCGAGAACGCCATCCCGGCGACGTAGATCGGCGCCTCGACCGGCGACGCCACGACCACGTCCTGGAACTTGAGGTCCTGCTTGTAGTGGACCAGGTCCGCCTGGATCCCGGTGCCGGTCGTCAGAATGGTCAGGATGAGCCCGCCGGTGATCGCGAAGGAGCTGAGCGCGCCCCGGGAGGCCACGTCGATGAAGAACAGGAAGGCCAGCGGCGAGGCGATGGTGTTGAGCAGATAGAGCGGCTGCGCGCGCATCGGGAGGATGCCGTTCAGGTAGACGATCGAGAGGAACGACCGGGCCCGGTTGCGTGCGCTCATTCGGGCTCCTCCGGTTTCTCGGTGACCTCGCCCTCATCGAGCGGGCGGCCGACGAGCTGGAGAAAGATGTCCTCGAGGCTCACCGGGGCCAGCGCGACCCGGCTTCCCCGGGCGAGCGCGGACTGCACGATCTCGCGGGCCTCCTTTTCGCGGGTGAAGAGGAGGTGGCCCCCGACGACGGAGGTCACGGGTCCGAACGAGGTGAGTTCGTCCACGCTCCAGCTCGAATCGAGGGTGACCCGGTAGGGGAGCTGCACCCGGGCCCGGATCGAGTCGGGCGTTCCCTCGATCCGCAGGTGGCCTCCCTCGAGCAATGCGAGACGCGAGGAGAGGGCCTCGGCCTCGTCCAGGTAGTGCGTGGTGAGCAGGACCGTACGTCGCTCGCGGGTGGCGCGCTGGATGGCCGACCAGACCTCCCGACGCGCGAGCGGGTCGAGGCCGGTGGTCGGCTCGTCGAGGAACAGGAGCTCGGCGTCCGACGCGAGCACCATCGCGACCATCACCCGGCGTCGCTGGCCCCCGGACAGGCGGCTCACGAGACGTCGGCGCACGTCGGCGAGTCCGAGCTCGTCGATGACGTCGTTGCGCCGACGGCGCGCTTCCGTGCCGTCCATCCCCCGCATCCGGAGGTATCCGTCGATCAACTGCTCGGTCGTGGCAAAGTACAGCGGCCGCGACTCCTGCGGAACCATCGCGATGCGCCGGCGGATCTCCCGCTCCTCGGTCCGGATGTCGTACCCCAGGACCGTCGCCGTACCGCTCGACGGGAGGAGCAGGGTCCCCGTGATCCGCAGGAACGTGGTCTTCCCGGCGCCGTTCCGCCCGATGAGCCCGTAGGTCTCCCCGGCGGGAATGTCGAACGAGACATCGTCCAGCGCCTGGGTGGACCCGCCGCGATAGGTGTACGTCTTCGACAGATGCTGCGCGGACACGGCGGTCGCCACGAGCCCTCCGCCCCTCCTCCCGACCCGAGCCGCTACCGGGAGCGTCCCGGAGAGACGCGGTGCCCGGCCACTAGCTCAGCACCTCGGCCAGCCGGTCCTCGGCTCGGGCCCGCTTGAGCTCGAGGGCGATCCGGCGCCCGGTCGACAGCTGGGGCGCCACCAGGTCGGAGTAGCTCGACCCGGACGGGAACAGGTTCGTTCCGGCGACGATCCGGGTCGAGATCTCGAAGACCTTGAACTGGAGCTCCTCGGTCACGATCCCCTCGACGCAGAACGGGCCCACCATGCCTCCGAAGAGGTCGACGGAGGTGTCCACGATCCGGGCCGCCACATCGAAGACCTGAGGGAGCAGCGACTCCCGGAGAACGACCGGGACGTTTCCGGTCACGACGAAGGTCGGCCGGATGCCGGCCCGCCGGAGGCCCTCCTGGGCGCCGAGCTTGTAGAGCTCGTCGATGTTGGCCTCGTCCCGCCGGTCCATGCCGAGCAGCTCGATCGACCCGTGCCGGACCCGGTAGCCGTCCTCGGACAGCGGAGAGTAGAAGAAGTGAACGTAGTACCGGGTCCCGACCACGTACTCCTGGATCACGTAGGGTCCCGTAGGCCGGAAGTCCGAGAGCTCCTCCGGATTCTTGGCGAGGAAGAAGCCCTTGCCGCCCTTGGCTCCGTAGTACTTGATGATCACCGGCCCATCGACCGAGTCGAGGTTCGCGAACTTCTTCGGCATCGGCACGTCGGCCTGCTCGAGCCACTCGCGCTCCTTTTCGCGGTCCGATTCCCATCCGAGCACCTTCCGGTTACCGAAGACCGGGACCTCGAGGGCGTTGAACGCCGCCGGCCCGAGGTACTCCACGAAGGAGCCCGTCGGCACGATGACCGCTCCTTCGCGCTGGAGCGTGGCGGCATGGCGTCCAAGGTCGGCCAGCTTGGGGAGCGAGAGGAACCGGTCCGGCCGCGCGAGCGGGAACGCCTCGTAGAATCGCGGCGGCTTGCCCACGGCGATCCCGAGCGTACCGAGGCCCTCGTGCCGGGCCCCGTGGAAGATCTGGAGCGACGAGTGCGAGCAGAGGGTGGCGATAGTGGGGGTCCGCTCCTTCACCGCCGCCACGCGGGACGACGGGGCGAGCTCGATTCCCATACGGAAGAGGACCAGGGTTTGGAGATAGCCTTTGCGCGCGGACGGCTCAGGAGTCCGGCTCCGGATGGTCGAGCTCCCAGTACCAGCGAACCTGGCGGCCACCGCGCTTCGAGATCTCCTGCCGCACCGAGGCGTCGATCGTCGGGTCCCGTACCAACCGCTGGATCTCGGCGGCATCCAGTCGGCTGGCCCGCGGGAGCAGCCCATGCTGCTCCAACAGCGGGCGGACGCCGTCCGGGGCGTAGCTCCACTCCTCCTCCCGCCGACGGATCGCCACGCCGGCCCGGCCCGGCAGCCGGTGCACGCCGAGCCGCTCCGCCTCCGCGTGCAGCTCGTCCGCGACCCGGTGGAGGTCGGCGTCGACCTTCTCCCCGTCCCGACGGAGCTGGATGAATCGGTCGACCAGCGCCTCGAGCCGCTGCTTCTCCTCGATCGGGACCTCGCGGAACTCGGGGCAGAGGGCGCGGAAGTCGCAGCGCTCGCACTGACGGCCCGGGGTGGGGTCGAAGCGCTGGCTCCGAATCCCGTCCGCGACTTCGCCGACCTTCTGCGAGAGATGGGCCAGGGTGGTGGGACTGCGGGCGGCGCTCCGATGCGGCGTCAGCGACCGCAGGTGATAGAGCGTGAGGTGCTCGACCGGGAGGGCGTAGTTGTTCTCGACCAGTACCTGGTAGAGCGTGAGCTGGTCGGACTGCCGTGCCTCGTGGGCGGCCATTTCCCGGCTGGTCTTGTAATCCAGGACCTCGAGGCCCCCGCGGGACGTGAGGTCGATCCGGTCGACGTAGCCGTGGACCGGAATCCCATCGAGGGTCGACTGGAGGTACTCCTCGATCGCCACCGGTCGGGGATGCTCTTCCAGGAACTGATCGTAGTACCGGAGGAGCAGGTTCTCGCCGAGGCCCTTGTATCGATGCTCCTCTTCCGGGCTGGCGTAGCCCTCCCGGACCCACAACCGGTCGTACGTCGCGAGGAGCTGGTCCTTCGTGAGCGGTCGAGGGTGGCCCTCGACCATCGCCTCGCCGGCCTGCCACTCGTCCAGGCGGCGCTGGGAAGCGCCCGCGCTCTTGCGGGGAACGGCCTCCGGCACGAGGAACGGCCGGACCAGCTCCTCGAGGACGGAGTGGATCGTCCGACCGAAGGAGAAGTACGACCGCGGGGCCTCGGGCAGCTTGTCGACGTAGAGGAACTTCCAGCGGAGTGGGCACTCGAGGTAGGTCCGGAGCGACGAGTAGCTCAGCGGACGCAGGTCGGCCACGGCGAGGCCCAGACGTCCGCACCCTTAACGGGTTGGGGGCCGGGGCACGACCCCCGGTCCGTTCGAGGGCTCAGTGGCCCGCCGCGAGCGGCGCGTCCGCCAGGGAGTCCTCGCCGAGCTTGGGTGCGGGGAGCGTCCCCCGCGCCTGCGGGTTCGAGAGGTTCTTCGGCAGGCCCAGCAGGTCGAGGAGCTCCTTGTAGTGGTTGCGGATCGTCACCGGGGTCACGTTCGCGACCGCGGCGATACGGTCCTGGCTGCGGGGCTCGCCCATCAGGTTCGAGGCGATGTAGATGATCGTCGCGAGGATCCCGTTCGGCAGGACGCCGCTCGTCGAGTAGACCTTCTCCACCTGCTCGAGCAGTCCCAGCACCTTCTGCCGGACCTCCTTCGACAGGTTGAGGTCCTGCGTGAAGCGGACGAGGTAATCCCGCGGCTCGACCGGCTTGAGGCCCAGCTTGAGCTCGCGCGCGAGGAGCGTGTAGGCCCGACCGACCTCGATCTTGGTCGCCTTGGAGTGCTGGATGATCTCCTTCATCGTGCGCGGCACGCGGCACTGGCGACAGGCTGCGTAGACAGAGGCGGCGACCAGCGCCACGATCTTCTTGCCGCGCGTGGCCTTGTGCTCGAGGGCCCGACGGTAGATGTAGGTCGCCGACTCCTTGACCTCGCGCGAGAGGCCGAGGACCCCGGCGAGGCGGTTGAGCTCTCCGAGCGCCACGACGAGGTTGCGCTGGTGCGTCCGGGCCGCCCGGAGCCGGTGGTTCAGCTTCCGGAGATGGTAGAACTTGAGCGAAGTGTTCCGGGACAGCGAATTGCCCTGGAAGTCCCGCGTGGGCACGCCGATCTCGCTGAACAGCCCCTTGTCGGGCATCAGCGGCGAGATGACGGGGCCCCAGCCTCGGGCTTCGCGGCCGGTGTCCTCCTTGCTCCCGCGCTGCCCGCGGTCCGAGACCAGCGCGCTCGCGTCCACGACCAGTCCACAGTCGGCGCAGACGATCTCCCCGCGGATATCGTCGCGCGTCAGGTGGGTCGAGCCGCAGTTGGTACAGGCGTCCTCCGGGATCGTCGGCGCGGCGTCGACATCGGGCGCCGTCGGGGCCGCGCGGAGCGCGGCCGGACTCGAGGTTTTGCTACGCGCCGAGCGTGTAGAAAGTGGGGTGTGGGTCTGCATGATTTCTCCGAGGGGAGGAGGGGGTTGGGACTATTTATAGATTGGCCGGTTTTTTTGTCACTGGTGTTTGAACAGTTGCTACAAGATGATGCGTGCTACCATGCCACAGCAGGACCCTAGAGCGGGTTCAGTGAGAACACGTGCCCCCGGGGGCCGCGCCGGCGTCCTTCGGGGCGCGTAACCTCCCACCGTCCACCCGTCCGGGCCTCGAACACGGTGCGGAGGATCGCGGGGCACAGGAGTCGGCCGACCTCGGGAGAGGCTCCGTCGCAGGCGATGCATCCGTCCGCACGCACGACGAGCGGCTCGGAGTCCAGGATCTCGAACCGTACGTTACGCCCCCGGTAGTACTCCTGGAGGGAGCGTGCGACCTCCAGCGGCAACTCCCCCTCGATCTCCGACGCGATCTGGCGGCCGACCTGCCGCGCCACCGTGTCGATGAACTCGGGCACATCGAACGGCAGGTCCCGGAGCCCGCCGACCTGCATGCCCAGCTGGGTGATCTCGCGAAGCCGGTTGAAGGACTCGACCTCGCGACCGAGGCGCACCGGCAGGGCCGCGGCCGGGGGCTCCTCGAGCTCTACGATCCGGTGATCGGCGGGGGTGCAGTGATTCCAGAGCTGCTGATACTGCACCCGGACCAGGTTGAGGAACTCGGCGTCCGTCGTCCAGACCGTCACGAGATGGTCCTCGTTGCCGCCGGTCCGAAGGTCCCCGGCGACGTAGACCACCGCGCCGGTCTTGTCGAAGAGCACCCCGCGCGCCGCCGGCATCGTCCGGGTGTTCCGGATCTCGGAGAACGTAGAGAAGTGCTTGACGTCGGCGAGATTCCCTCGGTTGATCTCGGTGATCACCCGAAGCTTCACGCCCCGCTGCTTCGCGGTCCGAAGGTCGCGGTCCAGTCCGCCATCGATGAAGCGGGCGAGCGCCGACGGGCTCAGCGAGAGCAGGATCTCCTTCCGTGCCAGGCCGATCTGCTTGCGCAGGAAGCTGTAGAGCGCCTTGCGGCGCTCCATGACCACGTACTTGCGTCCGTCGCTCAACTCGGGCGTGGAGAGGTGCTCCTGGAACTCCCGCAGCAGCTGGTCGCGTCCTGCCTCCAGGCGCCGCAGGTCCTCGGAGGTGGTCCGGATCCAGCGCTCCAGGAGGTCCTCCGCCGATAGCGCGCCGAAGCGCATCGGACGTCCGCCCATCGGTCGCAACAGGCCGGCCTCCCGGAGCTGCTGGATATGCCGGTAGGTCTCGACCCGATGGGTTCCGCTCATCCGAGCGAGTTCGGACGCCGTCTGAGGACCTTCGCGGGAGGCCGCGATGTAGATGCGGGCCGCCCTCTCCGGAACTCCGCGCTCGGCGAGCAATCGAACGAGGCCGGCGCCCGAACGCGCCACGGAGCGTACCACCGGGACCGGCGATAAAACGTACCGGGGCCGTGACGGTGCCTTCGGTCGAGGCTACAGCGCCGCCTGGAAGTCGTCGATCGTGAGCGAGTAGGCCGGCTCGGCCTCCGAGCCGCTCCGCGCCCGGAGGATCTCCCGGGCGAGCAGCCAGTAGATCGTGGCCAGGGAGACCCGCCCCTTGTTGTTGCACGGGATGACGAGGTCGACGTTCCGCGTCTCGTTGTTGACGTCGCACAGCCCGACGACGGGGATCCCTACCGAGACGGCTTCCGAGAGGGCCTGCTGGTCGGTCGCCGGGTCGGTCACGACCAGGACCTTGGGCTCGATGTACTCCGCCAGGTTCGGGTTCGTCAGGCTGCCGGGAACGAACCGCTCCGAGAACGCGATCGCGCCGGTCGTCTTCGCGAAGATCCGGACCGGCTTCTGGCCATACTGGCGCTGGGAGACCGCGAGGACCTTGTCGGCCGGGAATCGGGCGAGGAACTGCGCCGCGAGACGGATCCGACGGTCGGTTTCCTTGATGTCGAGAACGTAGAGCCCGTCGTAGCGGATCTTGAACACGAAGTGGCGCATGCTGGCCGACTTCTGCTGGGTGCCGATGTGGACGCCCGCCGTCAGGTAGGTGTCCTCGGGAACGAGGAGCTCGCCCGGCCGGATGTCCTGGCCCTCGCTCGAGGTGGACGTGAGGGGTTCCGTGGCCTGGATGTCCTCGTCGGGCACTCGTTACGCTCCGGGGGGGCTCGCGAGCCGCAGGAGTTCATTTAGCTTTGCCACCCGCTCTCCGCCGAGCAGGCCGCATTTGAGCCCCGCGGAGCCGAAGGCGACCGCGAGATGCGCGAGCCACCCATCCGGCGTCTCGCCGGACCGATGCGATGTCACCGTCTTCCATCCCGCTGACCGCGCAAGGTCCACGGTCGCGAGCGTGTCGCTCAGCGTCCCGACCTGGTTGACCTTGATGAGCACGGCGTTGCCGGCGTGTCGGCGCACACCCTCCGCCACGCGGTCTTTCGCGGTCGTGTAGATATCGTCGCCGACCACCAGCGCCTTCCGCCCGACCGCCTGGGTCACGGCGGTGAACCCGTCGTAGTCGCCCTCCTGGATCGGGTCCTCGAGGAACCGGAGGCCGAACCGGTCGACCAGCTCGGCGACGAAGGCCACCTGGCCGTCTGGGTCGAGCGACCTCTCCCGATAGACGTACTTCCCGTCCCGGAAGAACTCGCTGGCCGCCAGGTCAAGGCCGGGGTGGACCTCGGCATGCCGCCGGTCTCGGACGGCGGCGCAGCTCTCAGCGAGCAGCTCCACCGCTTCGACGTTGCCCAGGGGCGCGACCCAGCCGCCCTCGTCGCCCCGCCCGAGGGCCATGCCGGGGTACTTCCGCTTGAGCCGCTCCCCGATCTCCCGATGCACCTCGATCGCCGCGGGGATCGACTCGGACGGGCGACCGGAGGAGATCACGTGATACTCTTGGATCTCCGGCCCGCCGATCGCGTGCCGACCGCCATTGAGACAGTTCCCCACGATCGCGGGGTCTGTCGGTCGGTCGAGGCCCGGTCGCAGCAGGGACCGCCAGAGTGGAGTGCCCGCCTCGGCCGCATGGGCGAGAGCTACCGCGACCGAGATCGCCGTCGCGGTGTTCCCTCCAATTCCGGAAAAGTTCGCCGTGCCATCGGTCCGGTGCAGGAAGGCATCGACGCCGGCCTGGTCCTCCACGGAGAGCCCGAGAAGGCCCGGCCGGATGTCGGAGCGGAAGCGCAGGAGCGCCTCGGGCACCCCTCCGGGCGGGAAGGCCTGGACCTCGGTCGCGCCCGTGCTCTCGCCGCTGGGAGCGCCGGCCCGGCCCTGCCCCCCGTCCTCGGCGGAGACCGTGGCCTCCACCGTCGGACGCCCCCGGCTGTCGTAGATGAGTCGCATGGAGGCGTCCACGACCCGACTCATGGCCACTCCACGAACTCCACGAGGACCCCGTCAAAGGCGGCCGGATGGGCGAACCCTACCCGACGGCCACGGGCGCCGGGCCGCGACTCCCTATCGATCACCCGCTCGCCCTTGGCCGACAGACCGGTCAGGGTGGCGGTGACGTTGGCCACCGCGAAGGCGACATGGTGCATCCCCTCGCCCCGGGCGTCCAGGAACCGGCCGACCGAGGAGTCGGCGTCGGTCGGCTCCAGGAGCTCGACATGCGTCCCCTCGGCATCCAGGAACGAGACACGGACCCGCTGGGAGGCCACCTCCTCGGGGGGGCTCGCGCGGCCACCCAGCAGCTGCTCCCACTTCGGGACCGTCGCGGCGAGGCTCCGGACCGCGATGCCCAGATGGTCGACCTGCACTTCCCTGCCCTCCCCTAGTACGCGTGAGATGGACGGTGCTCCCCGAAGAGCTCGCGCCAGACATTCGCGATCTCCCCGAGCGTCGCGTGGCGCTGGACCGCCGCCACGACCAGGGGCATGACGTTCTGGCCCGAGAGGGTCCCGGCCCGCAATGCATCGACGGACTGCTCGGCGCGCCGGGCGTCCCGCTGCGCCCTCCACCGACGGACCCGCCGGGCCTGACGGGCCTCCTGCTCGGGCGTGATCCGGGTGATGGGAGTCCCCTTCGACCGACGGTCCGGGAACAGCGAGAACCCGGGGTTGCCCTCGGTGTAGGCGTTCACCCCCACGACCTTCTCCTCGAGGGCTTCCCGGGCGCGGGCCACTCGGTAGGCCTCCCGGGCGATCTCGGCCTGGAAAAACCCCTGGTCGACCGCCACGAGCGACCCGCCCATCTCCGCGATCCGGTCGAGGTACCGGCGCGCCTCCGTCTCGATGTGGTCGGTCAACCACTCGACCTCGTACGAGCCGGCGAGCGGGTCCACGGTCGATACGACGCCCGACTCTTCCGACAGCAGCTGCTGGGTCCGCAAGGCCAGCCGGGCCGCCTTTTCCGTCGGTAGACCGAGCGCCTCGTCCAGGGCATTGGTGTGGAGCGACTGGGTCCCGCCGAGCACCGCCGCGAGGGCTTCGAGAGTCGTCCGGACCACGTTGAGCTCGGGCTGCTGGGCCGTCAGCGACGAGCCGGCGGTCTGGGTGTGGAACCGCAGCTGCCAGGACCGCGGCTCTTTCGCGCCGAGCTGCTCCTTCGTCAGGTGGGCCCACAACCGACGGGCGGCGCGGAACTTCGCGATCTCCTCGAGGAAGTTGCGGTCCGAGGAGAAGAAGAACGAGAGACGGGGCAGGAAATCATCGAGGTCGTGGCCGCGGGCACGGACCGCCTGGACGTACGCCAGCGCGTTCGCCATCGTGAAGGCGACCTCCTGGACGGCCGTGGCCCCGGCTTCCCGCATGTGGTAGCCCGAGACCGAGATGTAGTTCCACTTCGGCATCTCGCGCGTCGCGAACTCGATCAGGTCGACCGTGAGGCGCAGCGAGGCCTCGGGCGGGTAGATGTACGTGCCTCGGGCGATGTACTCCTTGAGAATGTCGTTCTGGACGGTTCCGCCCAGTTCGGCCCGGGGAACGCCGCTCTCCTCGGCCACGGCCACGAGCAGGGCGGTGAGGATCGGCGCCGTGGCATTGATCGTCATCGACACCGTGGCCTTCTGGAGCGGGATCCTGGCGAAGAGTGTCCGCATATCGCCCAGGGTCGAGATCGCCACGCCGCAGCGGCCGACCTCGCCGACGGCCCGCGAGTGGTCCGAATCGAATCCGATCTGCGTCGGCAGGTCAAACGCGACGGAGAGGCCGGTCTGGCCGCTCGCCATGAGGTATCGATACCGACGGTTCGTCTCGGTAGCGCTTCCGAACCCCGAGTACTGCCGGAAGGTCCACAGGCGGCCCCGGTACATCGTCGGGTAGATGCCGCGCGTGTACGGGAGCTCGCCCGGGAAGCCGAGGTCGTTCAGCAGGACGGCCTCCGGGTCCTCCGGCGGGCCCACGAGGAGAGGGAGCCGGCCTCCCTCCACGCGATCACCGATCGCCGTCCGAGCCGCCGTTTCCCACTCCGCCTTCGCCGGGTCCGGCCGGGGCCGAGGCTCGCCCATCGAGGGTCCGGAGAGGCCGGGGCTTATGCGCTTTCCGTCCGCCGGACGAAAGGCCACAGCGCCGTCAGGTCCACTTCTCCCCAGGCGACCGGCATCGGTACCTTGAGGTCTGTCAGGACCGCCGGGGCGAGCTCTCCCACCTCGGCCACGACCTCGCCGGCGATCCGCACCCGGGCCGCACGGCCGGGAATCGTACCGGGCAGCTCGGCCGGCTCGCGGACGCCCTGGGCCCCGAAGGCCCCCAAGAGGTAATCCGTCCACGCGGCGGCGTCCGCGAACCCGGCCCGTTCTCCGGCCAGGGCGATGCCGGCATGCCACCGGGTCGCTCCGCCGGAGGGATCATGGGGGTCCGGGACGACCACCGGGCCGACGTCCGAATAGGCCTGCGGATAGGCGTATCGGACGTTCCGTTCGAGCACGCCGACGATCGAAATCTGGATCGAATCCCGCACACAAGCGTAGAGCTCGGACACCGGGTTGACGATACGAATCGCCGAGCTCCGGCCCAGCAGGTCGGTGTGCCGTGCCGACACCAGGACCGGGGTCCGGAGCTCGACGCAACCCAGCCCGAGGAGGTAGTGGCGGACCTGTCGTCGGTACCGCGTGTCCGCCAGCCGACGGCCCCGGGTAGCGCTCGGGGGCAGCAGCGCCTCTTCGGGCGAAAGACCGCGGGCGTCCAGTACCTCCTCGGTGAGGTCGACCGAGGTCTGCAGGTCCGGTCGCCAGGGGGGTGTCGACACCCACCAGCCGTCCGCCGCCTTCGAACCCGCGAGGCGGGCGCGTCCGAGCCACGCTTCTACCTCTGGGTCGGGGAGGGAGAGTCCGGCGACGTCGCGGAGCGTCGACGCGGTGAAGGGCAGCCTCCGAGGAGAGATCCAGTCCATGCCGGAGTCCGCGTGGTCGGGGTACTCCACCCGCAACGCACTGGGTGCCCAGCCACGGGCGATGAAGGGCAGAAGCATCAGTCCAACGGCCTCTTCGACGCGCGTCGCCCGGGTCCCCGTAGACTCCAGCAGGATAGTCCGGTCCCCGATCCGAATCTCGCCGGCCTTGCGACTGTTCAGGATCGGAGGAAGGCTCAGGATCTCGTCCTCGGCATCGCGCAGCGTGAGGCACTCCCCGTTCGACCGACCCAGGCGGCCGTACTTCTGCGCCATCGCGTGCTCGGCGAAGAACCGGGGTCCCTCGACCTCCGCCGCCCCGTCCAGGGGCTGGAAGCGGACGCCGTCGACCGGCTCGAGCGCGTAGCGAATCGGCGGCCGGAGGCGTTCCCAAGGGTACAGCCCCAGGCTGGCCGCCCGTCGGTCGAGGCCGATCGTGGCGTGCAGGACTTCCTGGAACCGGATCGCCTCGGCGTACAACCCGGCGTCCAGGGCGACGCCGGGCGGGGCGGAGAGAAGAGCTCCCGCGAGGTAGGGACGAAGGGTCGCCACACCGGCTTCGACGATCACCGAGGGTCGGTCCAACGCCGCCGGGGGCTCGGGGATCGGCACAGCACCGGTCTTGGCGCCGAGACTGCCCTGGAGGAAGAGCCCGAGGCCGCCTTCCGACAGCAGGTCCAGACGGTCCGGCGTGACCTCGACCGTGAGCGCGTCCTCGGTCCACTCCTTGAGCTCGGCCTTCGAGCGGAAGAGCTGGTCTTCGAGCTCGGCACGACCCAACGGCTGGCCGACGAGCTCCAGGACCCGGTTGGCGGAGAGTACGCTCTGCGGCATGGTCAGTCCGGTCGCCCCGTCAGTCGGCCGCGGTCGTCCAGGTAGAGGTCCCGGATGTCGTTGTAGCCGAGCGCGACGAGAGCCAGTCGGGTGATGCCGATGCCCCAGGCCGCCACGGGGACGTCGATCCCGAGGGGCCGAAGCACCTCCGGCCGGAGCATCCCGCCGGGGAAGACCTCCATCCAGCCGAGCCGGGGGTGGCGAACGTAGCCCTCGATGGACGGTTCGGTGAACGGAAAGTAGCTCGGCCGAATCTTGAGCTCCGAGATGCCGAGGGCCTCCGAGAAGGCCCGGAACACCCCGGCGAGGTGCCGGATCGTGACCCCGCTGTCGCCCAGGACGCCTTCGCACTGCTCGAACTCGATGTGATGCTTGGCGTCCAGCGCATCCGGCCGGAAGTTCCGGCCGATACAGTACATTCGGAACGGGGGCGCCGGGTGCGCCGCGAGGAACCGCGCCGAGACGCAGGTCGTCTGGGAACGGAGCACCGGCCGACGCGCCCGATCCCGCGAGTAGGGAGTTCTCCACCCGGGCGAGACCGGCAGCCTTTCCCCGGGCATGGGACGTCCTTCGTGCGCCGCCGCGACGCGATCGACGAGCTCCGCCGGCAGCGGGGCGCCGGGCGCCGCATTCACGAAGAACATGTCGTGGACGGACCGGGCGGGGTGCTCCTGGGGCATGTTGAGAACATCCGCGTCCCAGAACTCGGTCTCGAGCAGCGGACCCTCGGCCTCCTGGAAGCCCAGGCCGAGGAGGATGTCCTCCACCTCCTCGATCCAGGCGAGATAGGGATGCGGCCGGGCCCCCTGGAGATACGGGACGGCGGACCGCACGTCATACGGCCGGAACGAGACGTGTGTCCACGCATCCGAGACGAGGAGGGACGGGGTCAGGGCGCCGACCAGCGGCTGGTCCGCCTTGGGGAGGGGGAGGGCGAGCCCCTCGGGCGACGGGATCCAGCGCCGTACCGAGTGCCGGTCGACGGCGACGAGGCCGCGGCGCTGGAGCTGGGAGAACAGCTTCTCGTCCACCTCTTTGGCGCCGGTCGCGACGGCCTGGAGCGCCTGTTCCTCGGGAAACGCGGCGTCCACGTCGGGTCGAGGATCGGCCCAGCGGAACGGAATGCCCTCGGCGAGGTAGCGATGACGACGAAGGTACCCGATCGCCGCCGCCTGCTCCTCCGGCGTGAGCCCCTCGGCCTCCACCTGGTCCGGGGTGAGGGTCCCGCCGGCCCGGCGCAGCGCAAACAGGAAGCGTCGCTCGGGCAGCCCCCGGGCCCGGGCCTCCTCCCCGCGATGGGTGAGCTTACGCTCGACCCAGGAATCGTCGGAGGCGAGGACGAGGCCCTTCGAGCGGAGCCGTTCCAGACTTCCCCGGAGGGTGTCCGCCGGAAGTCCGGTTCGCTCGGCCAGTGCCGAGTCCTCCTGCATCACGTGGGGCGCGGCGCGGAGGGCCTCCAGCAGGGTGCGCTCGGGCCCGGAGAGTGTCAGCGCAGCGGTGGAATCGGCGGCGGTCGGGCTCTCCTCGTCCGGCACGGCGGTTCCCAAAGAGAACCGCGTGTTAAGGGTTTGTAAATTGCGAGTCGGGACGTGCGAGTCCGCACTTCGGGCAAACCAGACTGAAGGCCGGGATCATCGTTCCGCAGGCCGGGCAGCGCACGGGACTCGGGGTCGGCGGAGGCGGCGGGGCCGAGGACGCCACGGGAGCTGGCGGAACCGGCGGGGTGGAGGCAGGGCCGGGTTCCAGCGTAGCCCCCGGGGGCGGGCCGGTGGCCGGCGGGGTCGGCCGAACCGTGCTCGGCGTCAGGGGTCCCGCCGGCGCGCCCATCGGAGCATACGCGGGCGGCGGGGACCGCCGGTGGTGGCTCCGCGAGCTCAGGAGGAGCCCGATCAGGATGGAGAGGACGACGATGAGCACGAAGAAGATCACGTTGTACGGATACGAGGTGATCAGGGAGAGGAAGCCGCTGCCGCTCAGCAGGCTCACCGTGACGGTCGCCGACGCCTGCCCGAAGAATCCCCCCGACAGCAGCACCGCCGAGACCTGGGCCTGACTCCCGAAGTAACAGTATGGCACCGAGAACTTCGCGGACCCCGTCCCCTGTGCGTCCGTCACGACGGACACGGTCGCGCCGAAGGATCCCCCGCACGGCCCCGTGTATCCCGTGGCGGCTGCGAACCCGACGGTTACCGACACATCCGGCACCGGCGCCTTGGTCGTGGCGTTCAGGACTGTGACGGTGATCGTGGTCGAGCCGCCGGGGAAGACCGTCGACGGCGAGGCCGACACCGTCAGGTCGACGAAGGTCGAGGTCAGCGCCGCGTAGAGGTCGAAGGCGCGCGGCGTTCCCCAGCCGGTGACCTCGTCCCAGCCGGAGAGAGCGGGATGCAGGCAGCTCGAGCCGGCGGTCACGTCCGAGAAAGCGGCGGACGCGCCATTCTCTTCCTGGGAAGCGAGGGCATAGAGCCTCGGGGTCACGAACCCGAGCGGCGTACCCCGGATGGCGTCGATCTCGGCGAGGATCCCGGCCCAGAAGGGAGTGGCGAAGCTCGTACCGGCGAGCTGCCCGGTCGCTCCCCGGTAATAGATGAAGTTGTCCGCGGCCGGTCCGGCGACGTCCGGCACTCCGCGTCCTCCCGTGCCGATCACGGTCTTCGCCGAACCCACGAGCTGCCAGCTCGGTGCCGTGTACTCCTGGGAGAGGCCGCCTCCCGAGAGGTTCCACGCCGGCTGCGTGGCGATGCCGGTGATCTGACCCGACAGCGAGACGTTCAGCGTGGGCTCGGTGCCGCCGACCGCGACGACGTCCGGGGACGAGGCCGGAAACTCCACCTCGGGGGTCGTGGTACAGGCGCCGTGCGAGAGCTGGCTACCGCCGTCATCGCCGGAGGCCGATACGACGGTGATGCCTCGGCTCTCCGCCTCGGCGAACAGCGTCGTGTAGGCGGCCTGGAACGACGGATCCTCGGTCTCGGGAAGCCCGAACGACATGGAGATGACCGACGCGGAGACGTTGTTCACGGCGAACGCGAGGGCGTCCTCCATCGCCGCATCCTCGGGCGAGTAGCTGGGAGCCGGCCCGTCGGGGGCGTACACCGCATCCAGCGTGGCTCCCGGCGCCATCGAGCCCGACCACTCCATGTCGAGCGTCAGCTCCTGCGGGGCACCGCTCGGGTCGTCCACCGCCGTCTCGGCGGGGGCGGGCGCACCGTCGATCGGATACGCCTGGATCACCGGTGCCGGGAAGCTTGAGGGATAGTAGGTCGAGAAGAACGTCGTCAGGTCGGACGGAGCGTAGCCGTCGCCCCAGAGCAAGAGCACGATGTTCTGGCCCTCCGCCGAGTGGAAGGTTCCGGACAGGTTGTACAGAGGGTTCAGGTCATAGGCCGCATGAGCGCCCGTCGGCGTCACTTCGGTCGTGGTGGTCCCGAGGTCCGTGGTCAGGTGGGAGTCGTTCAACAGGGCCGGGGACACCGGCTGAACCGGCAGGCTGAACGTCGAGAAGCCGGTCGAGAGACCCGTTACGGCCGAGACTTCGGCCTGGAGGCTGGCCGGCAAGGTCGGGACGGTCGTCGGATACGCCACCGGCCGGCCGGAGACCGTACCGGCCGCTAGCGTGGTCCCGAAGGCCTGCGCCACCCGTGCGGCTGGACCCTCGACCGTGAGCGACAATCGGTCCGCCCACGTGTGCTCGATGGTGAGCCCGTAGCCCTCGAAATACTGGAGGAACGACTGGTACTCGGCCACCGAGGGACTGTACTGCTCCTCAAACTCGGCGGCGGTGAGGGCGTCCGTCGTGGAGTATTGTGTGTCAAACAGGGCGAGGTTCGACGGCCAGAGGGTAACGGCAACGCTGATCGTCCCTTCCGCAGGCCTCGACGACCCCGGATCGAGCTGGACCCCGGACACGAACCCCGACCGGCTGGCCCAGGAGGTCTGCAATGCGGCGGGCAGCACCACGCTCGGCGGCGGTAGCGCGGCACCGGAGGTTACCGAAGATCCCGCCGTGCCCGTCGCCGCGGCGCTGACGCTCGGGATCGCCATCACGGCCACTAGGACGATGACTGCCGGAGCCACCCAGGGAAGACGGTCCACGTTCGTCGGACCTCGATAGTGCCGAATGAGACTGGCCGGTCAGTATCAACCTTCCGGCCTGGGGAGCCTCGGAGCGGCGGCCGAGGCGGATCACTCACGAATCGGGGCCGTGTATCCGACGGGCAGTTTGTGGACGATGGGCTCGCCGAACGGGTCCGGCCGGGGCCCCGGCGTCTCGCCGCGAAGGTGACACAGGTACTCGTCCAGCGCCTTGATCGCGTCGATCGCGGTACCCATGGCGTAGACGACGGACTTCCCGCCCGCCGCGAAGACGCCCGGGACCGCCGTTGCGTACCCGGGGCCTTTGCCTTCCGGCCAACCGCCCGGGGCGATCCGAAAGTCGAGCTCCTCGGGAAAGCCGTCGAGGTCGGCGCGTTGGCCCACGGCGACGATGACCGTGTCGCACGGGAGCGTTTCCTCGGAACCGGCCACCGGAACCGGCGTTCGGCGGCCCTTCGGGTCGGGCGGTCCCAGTTCGATGGCCTGCACGACCAGACCGGTCACGTGGTCCGTCCCGACGATCCGCACCGGCGCCTTCTGGAAGAGGAACTCCACGTGCTCCTGCTCCGCGCCGTGGACCTCTTCGCGGTCGGCCGGCATCTCGTCACGTCCCCGACGGTACACGAGTCGGACTCGCCCGCCCCGGGCCAAGCGGACCGCGCTGCGGACCGAGTCCATGGCCACGTCCCCGCCGCCGACCACGATGACATCCCGGCCGAGGGCGGGGTAGTGTCCCTGGTGGATCGCCTTCAGCATGGACAGGGCCGGGTACACCCCTGGAAGCTCCTCGCCCGGGATCCCCATCACACGGTGGGTGGAGGTCCCGATGGAGACGAACACGGCCTGATACCCCTCCTGCAGCAAGCTCTCCGGCGTAAGGCCGCGGCCGACCCGTGCGTCGGTCTTCCACATGATGTCCAGATTCCGAAGTCGGCCGAGGTCGGTCCGAACATCATCGTCCGTCATCCGGTACGCCGGGATCGTCCGCATGAGACCCCCCGGGAGGTCCTCGGCTTCCAGGACGGTCACCGAGTAGCCCCGAATCCCGAGCTCCCAGGCCGCCATGATCCCGGCCGGCCCGGCGCCGACCACCGCGACGCGCTGTCCTTTGGGCTTCGACGGGACGTAGGCGAGGTCCGAGTTCCCGAGTTCCAGCGCCGCGCGCTTGAGCTGCCGAATGGCGATGGGCACCCCCTTCTTGGTGATGACGCAGGACTCCTCGCAATACCGGTAACAGACCTTGCACAGGGACGTGGCCAACGGATCGTCGAGGAGGGTTACCTTGGCTGCCTCGTCAAACTTCTCGTCGGCGATGAGCCGGATGTACTCCCGACAGTCCTGCGAGATCGGGCAGGCCTCCACGCACCAGGGCCGGCGACACTGGATGCACCGTTTGGCCTCGAGGACGGCATCCTCCTTCGAGTAGGCGTGGAGGATCTCCCGGAAATCCTCCGTACGGGCGTCCACCGGCTCTTCCGGCACGGTCACCCGCACCGGGTTGAGCTTCGGCGGGGTCGGTCGAGCCGGGGGCGTCGCTGCCGCCGCCATACGCTACTCACCCCCGGTTTCCCTACTGACGAATAAGACGGTTGCGAGAGCGACCTCCCGGCCGTCCGACGGACGGGCCCGGCCGCCGGGACACGCCGGCCGCTGGCGGGAAGGGTAAAGACCCCCACGCCGCCTTCCCACCGCCACGCGTCCCGGACGGACGTGCCCTCGGTCTGCCCATGGTGCTAGAGTCTCTCGGAAAGTCTCTGCGCGGGGTGCTGCAACGCATCGCCCGCAGCAACACGGTCGACGAGGCCCTCATCGCGGAGGTGGTGCGCGACATCCAGCGCGCGCTGCTCCAGGCCGACGTGAATGTCCAGCTCGCCCTCGACCTGACCCAGCGGGTCAAACGGAGGGCTCACGACGAGAAGCCGCCCGCAGGCGCGAACGTTCGGGACTTCCTGGTTCGGATCATCTACGAAGAGATCCGCGGCATCCTCGGAAAGGACCGGGCGTTCGATGTCAAGCCCCGCAAGATCCTCCTGGCCGGTCTGTTCGGTCAGGGAAAGACCACGACCGCCGGAAAGCTGGCCCGATACTTCCAGAAGAAGGGCGTCCGGACGCTGCTCGTGGCCGCCGATATCCACCGACCGGCCGCGATCGACCAGCTCGAGCAGATCTCCGCCAAGGTCGGTGCCGAGTTCTACACCGATCGAAAAGAGACCAAAGCGGAGCGCATCGTGCAGCAGGCCCTGGCCCGGGCGCCGCCGCATGTGGCGATCGTCGTGGACTCGGCCGGGCGGGCGGGCATCGACCCGGAGCTGATCGCCGAGCTCCAGCGGATGCGCGCCGCCCTGGAGCCGGATGAGACGTTTCTCGTGCTGGATGCCGCGATGGGTCAGACCGCCGGGCGGAGCGCCGAGGCGTTCCAGAAGGCCGTGGGTCTCACCGGCGTCATCCTGACCAAGCTAGACGGCTCGGCGAAGGGCGGCGGAGCGCTCTCTGCCGTGGCCGCGACGGGAGCTCCGATCCTGTTCATCGGTACGGGCGAGCATCTCGACGAGCTCGAGCGCTTTGACCCGACGCGCTTCGTCTCCCGACTGCTGGGGATGGGCGACATCCAGACCCTGCTGGAACGGTTCGAGGAGCTGTCCAACAAGGCCGAGGCCGAGAAGGTCGCGGAGAGCCTGATGGCCGGGCGCTTCTCCCTTCGTGACATGCGGACCCAGCTGGACTCCCTAGGACAGATGGGACCGTTCTCGAAGATCGTCTCCATGTTCCCCGGGCTCGGCGCGGCCAAGGTCGACGAGAAGCAGGTGGAGGACTCCCAGGCCCGACTCCGGCGGTTCCGGTCCATGCTGGACTCGATGACCGCCGACGAGCTCGATCATCCGATGGTCATCAAGGGGGACCGGATCCGGAGGATCGCCCGGGGCAGCGGGCAGAAGCCCCAGGAAGTCCGTCAGCTGCTCAAGTTCTGGGAAACGACCCGGAAGGCCGCGCATGGAATCGCCAGCAACCGGAAGCTCCGGCGCCAGCTGGAACGCCAGCTCGCCGGAGGGGAGCTCAAGGCGTAGGCCGGGCTCGACGTGACCGCCTCTCCTCCTGAGATTGTCGCCGGCCTTCTCCTGGTCTTCGGGCTCCCGGGCTACGCTCTCACCAAGGCGACCTTCCCGGAGTGGCGGGTGCGGGGTCCCGATGCCCTGCTCCGGGTCGTAGAGATCGGGACCCTGAGCCTCGTGCTGAGCGTCGGCGTGACCATCCTCGTTGGGTTCGTTCTCGGGAACCTGCCGGGCGGTCTCTTCCAGGCCGGATGGAGCGATCCGCTCCTCGAGGCGGTTCTTGCCGCGATCGCGGCCGTCGCCCTGGTCGTCGCCGTGCTCCGAGGGGCCTTCGCCCAGACGCCACCGGTCGGTCCCGCCTCGGAGCCCTCGCCCGGGGAGGAGGATCCGATGACCCTGGTTCGAACGCTGGAAGCGACGGACCGGGAGATTCGCCGGCTGCGGCACCAGCTCCGAACGCTACCCTCGGGGGACCCGGCCCGGACCTCCCTGGAAGCCCAGCTCGAGCAGGCCCAGCGGAGGTCCCAAGACCTCCGGGCCGGTCGGGAGGCTCAGTATGCCCAGTAAGGGGAGCGGTGGGAAGGGCTCGTACAAGATGGTCCTGGTCGTCCGGGGAGAGATTCGGCTGACGGCGGGAAAGGCCGCCGTCCAGGTGGCGCACGCCGCCGTTTTGCTGGTCTTGCGGCAGCAGAAGCGCAAGTCGGCGGCCCTGGAGCGATGGCTCGAGGAGGGACAGAAGAAGATCGCCGTCGTATCTCCCTCGCTCGGCGATATGGTGGAGCGCCAAGCCCGCGCATCCCGGGCCGGCATCCCGTCCGTCTGGGTCGATGACGCGGGATTTACCGAGGTTCCCCCGGGAACCCGGACCTGCCTGGGGCTGGGCCCGGCGCCCGACGTCGACCTTGACAAGATCACGGGAGACCTGCCGCTGCTGTAGCCCCGGCGGGACCCCGGGGGCATGGCGGGAACGTTCCCCCTTCGGCGGAGGCGAGCCGCCCGGCGATGAATCAATAAATAGGGCCACCCGAATCGGCTGGGGGTCCCCCGGCGGTTCCGGGGACTTACGGGAGGAGATGGGGCCGTGAAGATGTGGGTCTACATCGTCCGGCGTCTTCTGCTGGTGGTCCCCGTCATCATCGGCGTGATGACGATCACGTTCATCCTGGTCAGCCTGATCCCGACCACGACCCGGGTGGCGGCCTACACCACGGCGCGGGACGCGAAGCCGGGAACCCCGGAGTGGAACCACGCCATCGCGGCCTTAGGGCTGAACAAACCGGTGCCGGTGCAATGGGGCATCTACATTCTCAACAGTCTCACCTTACACTGGGGGTACACCTCGCCCCACAGCTATGCCACGCAGACGGGGAAGCTGGGCGCAACGGCCTGGCCCGTCGCGACCGTGCTCGGGTGGTACCTGCCGTACACCCTGGAACTCGCCGCGCTGTCGTTGCTGATCATCCTGGCCATCGCCATTCCCCTCGGCAACCTCTCGGCCGTCTACCGGAACCGGCCCCTGGACCAGGGGACGAGGGTGCTCTCCTTCTCGGGCTACGCCTTTCCAACGTTCCTTCTCGCCGCCGTCGTGCTGCTGGCCGCCGTCGTGCTCAGCGGCGGCTTCACGCCAGACTGCAACGGCCTCTCCTACCACTACCTCGACTGGTACTACTCCTGGCCCCCGCCCGCCTGCCTTCCCGGATCTCCCACGACTTTACCGAGCTGGATCGGACCTCATGAGAACACGTCGCCGACGGGCTTCCCCACGATCGACGCGCTGATCCACTGGAACACGCCCTCCGGCCTCTACCTGGCGTGGCAGTCGGTCCAGCGCATGATCCTGCCGGCGCTCGTCATCGCCTACACCTACACGGCCAGCATCCTGCGGTTCGTACGGAACAGCATGCTCGAGGTCATGAACCTCGACTTCGTCCGCACGGCGCGGGCGAAGGGTCTGCCCGAGCGGGTCGTCGTGAACCGCCACGCCGGCCGGAACAGCCTCAACGTCACGATCACCATCCTGGGGCTGACGTTCGCATTCTTCATCACCGGCTTCCCGATCATCGAGGATGTCTTCCAGCTCCGCGGCATCGGCTACCTGTTCGCCATCGCCATCCAGCCGGTGGAGGACTTCGGGCTGATCTTCGGGTCGACCCTGCTCCTCACGATCATCGTCGTCGCGGCGAACATCATCGTTGACGTACTCTACGCCTACCTGGACCCCCGGGTGCGGTTGGGATAGATGGCGGCAGGAAAGGCACCCTCCGAGGCCCTGGAGCCGACCTCGGGCTCGGCCACGGCCGGGAAGCGCCCGAACCCACGACTCGACCAGTACCGGCGGACGTTCTACTTCCTGCGGCGGAACCGTCTCGCGATGTTCGGGCTCATCGTCGTGCTCTTCTGGGTCGGCGTGGCCCTCTACTCCCCCTTCTACAGCGCTCCCTCGAGCCACCTGGAAGCCTACTGCTCCAGCACGGCCACGGAAGGCACGAACTCCAGCTGTACGCAGACGATCTGCACGTACGAGCCCGGCACCGTGCCCACCGGGACGCCTCCCTGCTACTCCGTGCCCTTTGAGGAACCCTCGGTCCTGCCTCCCACCATCAGCTTACATCCGCTGAGTCTCGGGCCCATGCCGCTCGGGTCCCTGACGCTCGACCCGTCGCTCGGCATCATGTACAACATCATGGCCGGGCTGATCAAGGGCGCACCCTGGTCCATCGGGATCGCAGCCGCCATCGTGGGTACGGGGGCGCTGCTCGGGCTGTTACTCGGTTCCCTGGCCGGATACCGGGGCGGCTACACCGATGAGACGATCATGCGGTTCACGGACATCTTCCTCGCCATCCCGGGCCTCTTCCTGGTGCTGATCACGCTCGCGGCCGTCGGCATCTACTTCACCACGCTCGAGGCCCGGGTCGGGATCCTGATCGTCACGTTCGTCGTGACGTGGTGGCCGATCTATACCCGTATCGTCCGAGGGCAGGTCCTGGTCACGCGGGAACAGAAGTACGTCGAGGCGGCCCGGGCCAGCGGCGCCGGCGCCGGGCGGATCCTGCGGAAGCACATCATCCCGAACTCGCTCTACCCCGTCTTCGTCCAGCTGTCCCTCGACATCGGCACGATCCCGTTGCTCCTCGGAGCCATCATCTTCCTGGGCTACCAGATCTGGCCGAGCGGCGTCTACTTCCCCGAGTGGGGGACGATCGCCGCCGACGCGGTCACGAACCTCCAGCCGTTCCTGCTGCAGTGCTCCCTCGCGAGCTCGTACACTCCCTGTGTGTTCCCCTGGTGGCAGATCTTCTTCCCCGGCGTAACGCTCTTCCTGTTCTGCATCTCGGTGAACTTCCTGTCGGATGGCCTGCGGGACGCCCTCGACCCGAGGCTCCGGAGGTAGACGAATGGCGGTCGATCAGGTTCCTCGGCCTCCCAGCGCGTCGATGCCCGGCGTCCCGACGGCGGCGGACGCGCCACTCGCCTCCTCCCGGGGCCCCTCCGGTGTCACCCGCCTGATCACCGGTCCGATGTCCGACGCCAACGTCGTGCTCGACATCCGCGACCTCAAGACCTACTTCTTCACCTACGACGGCGTCGTCAAGGCCCTGGACGGCGTCGACCTCACGATCCGGGAACGAGAAACGCTGGGCCTGGTCGGGGAGACCGGCTGCGGGAAGAGCGTGACCGCCTTCTCGGTGATGAAGCTCCTCGCCGACCCGCCGGGCCGCATCATGTCGGGTCAGATCCGGTTCAAGGGGGCGGACCTGCTCACCGGCATCCAGCAGGAGGCCACCTTCAAGCCGATCCGCGGGACGAACCGGGTCAAGGTCTCCCGAAAGTACTCGCGGATCCGCCGCGGCCAGGAGCGGATGGCATCCGTGCGAGGCTCCGGCATCTCGATGATCTTTCAGGAACCCTCCTCGGCCCTCAACCCGATCTTCTCCATCTCCGACCAGATCTCCGAGGCCCTGCTGTTGCACAGCGGGGTCGAGATCGTCGGGGAGCTGCTCCACCCTCCCCCGACTCCGGAGCAGACGACGGCGGCGATCGACCAGCTCTTCCAGGCGGTCCAGGAGTCCGGACCCACGCGCGAGGCGGCCCGGGCCTTCGCGGAGACGCTCGGACACCCGTCCCTCGCGACGCAGGCCTACACGATCCTCAAGGAGGCCCGTCAGCGACCGGACGAGGCCCGGACCGAGCTCCAGAAGGCCGTCAAGCGGTTCCGCGTCGGCGGACTCCAGCGGGCCTATCTACGCCAGCAGGAGCGGGTCTACCGGCTCCGACGCGAGCTGAACGCGGCGCTCCTCGAGGAGATGCGTCGCGGGGTGCTCTCCAGCACCGGGGCCGACCGGTCGGCGCGACGGCGGCTCCGGCTCGAGTGGCTCCGGGGACTCGGCTACAGCCTCTGGGGCATCCGCGGCCACGTGCGGAAACCGGCGCGCGAGGAGACGTTCTGGCGGTCGGTCGCGCTGCTCGAGGGGGTCACGATCGCCAACCCGGCCCAGGTGGCCCGGGGGTATCCGCACGAGCTGTCCGGGGGCATGCTCCAGCGAGTGATGATCGCGATGGCGCTCTCGTCGAACCCGGCGCTCCTCCTGGCCGACGAGCCGACCACGGCGCTGGACGTCACCATCCAGGCGCAGATCCTCTCCGTGATGCGGGACCTCAAGACCCACATCGGCAGCTCGATCCTGCTCATCACGCACGACCTGGGCGTGATCGCCGAGATGGCCAACCGGGTGTCCGTGATGTATGCCGGGAACGTCGTGGAGACCGCGACGGTCCACGACCTGTTCCGTCGGCCCCTGCACCCGTACACGCAGGGACTGCTGAACTCCATCCCCCGGATGGACGATCCGAACAAGACCCTCGAGTCGATTCCGGGCTCGGTACCCAACCTGATTTATCCCCCCTCCGGCTGCCGATTCCATCCGCGGTGCCCGCACGCGATGGAGATCTGCAAGGGAGCCCGGCCGCCGACGACGATCGAGGGGGACGACCACACGGTCGCCTGTTATCTCTATCATGGCTCCCCCGTTCGGTCGACCTAGACCCCGGGGGTGTCCCACGTGCTGAGTGAGAACGATGGCGAGGGCCCCCTGCTGGTCGTCCGGAACCTCCGGAAGTGGTTCCCGATCCGCGGCGGCGTGTTCTCGACGCACATCGGCGACGTCCGCGCCGTCGACGGCGTGAACTTCGACATCCAGCGCGGAGAGACGGTCGGCCTGGTCGGAGAGTCGGGCTGCGGCAAAACCACGGTCGGTCGGCTCCTGCTCCGACTGATCGACCCGACCTCGGGACACACCTACTACCGGCCGTCGGCGGCGGTGACGCACCGGCTGGACGAGCTCTACGACATCCTCGGCCGCGGCACGGACGGCGGCGCCGAGGGAGCCAAGACCGCGCTCGCGCCGGAGCAGACCCAGGCGCTCGCGGAGATACGGAAGATCGCGGACCAGTACTCGATCTACCGGATGAAGGGCCGGCGCCTGGCCGAGCTCCGGGCCAAGCTCCAGATCGTCTTCCAGGACCCGTTCTCCTCCCTGAGCCCCCGGATGCTCGTGCGCGACATCATCACCGAGCCGCTCGAGATCCATCACATGGGGACGCGTCGGGAGCGCTACGAGCGGGCCGCCGAGCTCATCCAGGCGGTCGGCCTCAACCCCGACCACCTCTGGCGGTTCCCGCACGAGTTCTCGGGCGGCCAGCGGCAGCGGATCGGCATCGCCCGGGCCCTCGCGCTCCGGCCGGACTTCATCGTCCTCGACGAGCCGACCAGCGCGCTCGACGTGTCGGTCCAGGCCCAGATCCTGAACATCCTGCGGCGGCTGCAGAAGGAGCAGGACCTCTCGTACCTGTTCATCTCGCATCACCTGTCGGTCATCCGCGCCATGTCCCAGCGCGTGGTCGTGATGTACCTCGGCCAGGTGGTCGAACGGGCTCCGACCGAGGAGCTGTTCGCCCGGCCGCTTCACCCGTACACGCAGGCGCTGCTCGCGGCGATCCCGATCCCCGACCCGGATGTCCACCGGGAGCGGATCATCCTCTCCGGGGACGTGCCCAGCCCCGCCTCCCCGCCGAGCGGCTGCCGGTTCCACACCCGGTGCCCGGCCGTGATGCCGGTCTGTTCCAAGGTCGAGCCGCCGTTGATCCCCATCCGGCCCGGCCACTGGGTGGCCTGCCACCTCTACCCCGGGCCCCAGGGCGTGGGCGCCGGCGGCGCCGCCCCCTGGACCCCCGGCGGCGCGCCCGAGGAGTCCCCGGCGCTCGCCAGCGCCCCGCTCGAGTCCGGCGACAAGCTCGGCAGCCCGGCCCGCGACTCCCTGTCTCCGGTGGCGGCGGCCCTTCCCTGAGAGCGGCCCGTCCGAATCGATGTCCACGAACCCCGGGGACACCCCCACGCCTGCGGCCCCGAAGTATCGAACGACCGGCTATTTCCCGAAGCTCGAGGGACCGCTCCGGCAAAAGGCCCTCGAGGACCCCGGCCCCACGTGGGGAGAGTGGCTGATCGGCCCGTTCGCGAAGGTGTGGGTCGCCCTCGGCTTCTTCATCTTCGACAGCTGGATCTTCGTGCTCTGGGTCGTCCCGTTCAACGCGGCGGCTCTCGCCGCGAGCCTCGCCGCCGCGACGTA
>JASHPT010000109.1 GCA_030037955.1 Thermoplasmata archaeon | reverse complement strand
CAGGCGTCCGCGGTCATCCGTCGCGCCACCGTCCGGGGAAACCTGCCCGAGCCGTTGCGTCTGGCCCGGCTGGTCGCCCGGGCGATGGCGGGCGACCGCGGCCGGCGGAGCACCGCCGCGAAGGATTAAGCCCCCGAGGGGACATGCGCGCCCCGGGCCTGTAGCTTAGCTGGGACAAAGCACTGGCCTTCTAAGCCAGCGAACTCGGGTTCAAAAGCCGCGGCGAGGACAGCCTTCGTCCGGCGGAAACTCCCGACAGGCCCGCTCCGCCATCAGGTCGGCGCACCGCTCCCGACCAGCGCCGTGCACTTCGCACAGAGAAGACCCCGGGGTCCGGGGGGAATGGTATCGCCGCAGAGTGGACAGGTCGCGCGCGCGTCGGCGGCTGCGATCAGTTCGGCGACGCTCGTGCGGAGCATCGGGTTACCGCCCGGCACCACGGGTGGGCCGGCGCTCCGGGGCCGGTCCGGTGTCGGCATCAGCGCCTCCATCCGGGGCCGGTACTGCCCGGTGGTTCGGTCGAGGGTCAGCAAGCCCCGGGCCCGCAGGGTCTCGAGGGCCGAGGCGGCACGTTCCCGGACGCCGCCGAAGACCGGAGCCAGGTCGAGCGCCGTGACGCCCCGGGTCTCGGCCACGATCTCGAGGGCCCGGGCGTTCAGGAGCGGGATGTCCCCGCGGGCGATCATCCGGTCGACCGCGTGGCCGATCCGGGCCGGCTGGCGCACATGGGCCACGCCGCGGAGTCGGCCATGACGGAGGTCGGGCAGCAGTCCGTTGTCGATGAGGTCGAGCTCGTATCGTACGCGCTCGTCCGGAAAGTAGAGGAGCAGGGCGACCGAGAAGGGGACGATACCGGTCCGCCGAACGAACTGCGCCCAGGCGGGGGGCGTGAAGAGGTCGCCGCGGGGCGCGGCGGTCGGCACGCCGCGAGTGGCCTCTCGGTCCTGGAGCGCCGACCGGGGGAGGTAGACGTCCCGCAGCAGCAACCGGGCCATCACCCGGGACGGGCTCTGCTCGGGGTCGAGCGGCGTCACGAAGGCCGCGCCGTCCTCGGCAATCGAGATCGAGTGCGCCGGTCTCAGGAACTCCCAGGCCGGGTCCGCGGCCGAGCCCTGGGGGACGTCGAGCTGCAGCTGGGCGAACGGGGTATTGGTGAGCAGGGCATGCACCAGGGACGGCACCTCCACGCCGTCCACACGGGGTACGAACGTGGTGACCTTCTCGCGACGGCGGGCCCGGTACTCCTCGTAGGCCCGGTCCAGCGCCCGTCCCGAGTAGCTGTCGTGCGTCTCGGGGGCGCCTCGCCGTGCCAGGGCGTGCAGTTCATCCGGTGATGCGCCCGGCATCGGGTCTCCGCTCCGAGAGGAGCATTTCGTAGAGCGCCATAAATCGAGTGGCGGTGCGCTCGATCGATGCCTCCCGGCGGACATAGTCGATCGCCGCCCGACGCAGTCGGTCCCGCTCGGAGCCGCGGGCGAGCAGCTCCGAGATCGCGGTAGAGAGGGAACTCGACCCCGTGGCGGGGACCAGACGGCCCGTGACCCCGTCCTGCACCAGGGCCGACAACCCGCCGACGTCGAACGCGAGACAGGTGGCCCCGCAGGCCATCGCCTCCAGCAGGGCGAGGGAGGAGGTGTCGGAGGTCGAGGGCAGCACGAACAGATCGGACTGCGCCAGCAGCGACGCTTTTTCCTCCTCGGCGACCGGGCCGACGTACCGGAGGCGTCCCCCGAGCCGCGGGTCCTGCCGAAGGCGCTCGCGCACCCGAGCCTCTTCCGGGCCGGCGCCGGCGATCACCCCGGCGAAGTCCTCTCGCGGTGCGAGCTCTGCCAGGGCGTCCAGGAATCGATGCACGCCCTTGTCGACCGTCAGACGGCCCAGGTAGGTCACGAGCGGGGCCGCGGGCAAGCCGCAGCGCTCGCGCCAGTCCGGCGTGTCGATGCCGGGATGGAACCGGTCGACCTCGATGCCGTTCGGAACGACCTCCACCGGACGGCGGAACGGCTTGCGGCTGTGCGCGACCACCCACTCCCGCGCGGGTGCGCTCGGCACGGTGGTGAGGTCGCACCGGTAGTACGAACCCAGGGCGTACCAGGAGGCGACTCGGAAGAAGAGCCGGACCGGCAAGGTCCGGGGAAAGCTGCCGCGCATCTCCCAGACGTTCGTGTGGAAGGTGCCGACCAGGGTCTTGCGGAAGTGGCGTGCGGCGAGGAAGCCGGTGCTTCCGAGGATCCCCGGCGTGTGGAGGTGGACGACGTCGAACCGCCGAAGGTTCCGGCCCCGGAGCTGGTTGAACGGAAAGAGTCCCCAGCGGTACTGGCCGTAGAGCGGCACCGGCAGGGAGCGGCATCGGACGATGGGGACGCCGTCGCCCAGACACTCCTCGGTCGACGAGCTCGCGTTCGGACTCGGCGCGAAGACCGTGACCGGGTGCCCGAGGTCCGTGAGCTCGCGGGCCAGCGCGCTGGTCACGGTCGCGACGCCGTCGCGGGTAGGAAGGTAGCTGTCCGTGAAGAACGCGACCTCCATCGTCGCTCCCGGGCTCCGGTCAGCTCACGATATTAAACGACCGCTGGAGTCGTCGAAGGTCGCGTTCCTCGAGCGTGCCGGGGTCGACCGAGGCGACGAAGGCCGAGCCGGTGCGCGCCACCTGGGCCGTCACGAAGTTGACGAACTTGAGCGCCGTGTCGAGGGAGTACTCGGTGCTCATCACCTCGAGGGCGTCCAGGTAGACCAGCGCCCCGCCCGACGCCTCCGTGGCCTCCTTGATCCGACCGCCGAGGCCGCCCGGGTCGAGCTCGCCTTCGGCCCCCCCCAGGCCGGGCGTCGGGAGGGCCAGCCGCAGGACCTCGATGCGATTCTTGGGCACGTCCGGAAAGTTCGGCGGACTCGTGCTCACGCACACGACGCGACCGTACTCGCCGCCGGATCGGCTCACGAAGGTGACGGCGTGACGGGGCCGGTCCTCGCGAAAGAGGTAGCTCGTCCCCCGGGCGAGCCGCGGCATCGGGTCGGGCTCCGGGCGTGCCGGCGGGCGGAGCAACGCCCCCCAGGCGGGGCGCCGCGGCGGGGCGAGCACGCTGCGGCGCTTGGACGCGACGTCGTCCCGCAGGCGCGCGAGTCGGCTCTCGACCAGCACCCGGATCTCGCCGACCGTATGCCCCCGGCCCACGTGGGAGAGCACTTCTCGAAAAGCCTCGCGCAACCCCTCGCCATAGCCTTCGGAGTAGGCCTCGGCGTACTCCTCGTCCGGCGGGCCCGCGTCTGACGAGGCGGGCGGGGAAGAGGACGGCGGGGAGCGGTCCGTCACGCGCGCGCGCGGGAGGCGTCGGAGGAGTGCACGGGAGTGGCCTCGGCGTTCCGGCCGGGCCTGGGGCCCGGCTCCAAGTCGTCCCGGGGCGCGAACTTGTAGCCGTAATGGATCACGCCGGCGGGGCCCTCCTCCCGGAGCTTTCGGAAGGTCGCGCGGACCTTGAGGCCCACCCGCATCTCGTCGGGCAGGACGTTCACGACCTGTCCCGTGAGCAGCGGGCCCTCGGTCGTCTTCACGAGGGCCAGCACGTACGGCACTTGCATCTCGAAACCGACCGCCGCCTCGTGCACCAGCGTGTACGAGACGACCTCGCCCTCGCCCGAGAGCTGGAGCGGCTCCATCTTGCCGATCGACTGCCGATGCGTCGAACAGGTCGGGCAGACCGTGCGCGGAGGAAAGTAGACCGAGGCGCAGACCGTGCACCGCGACCCGCCCAGGTTGTATCGTCGCGGAGTCTCGCGCCAGAATCGTGCGATCGCCATCGAACTCTCCTCCTAGTTGGCTCGCTCCAGGATCGTCACAGCGCTGGTCGCTCCCGTCCCGCCGACGTTGTGGGCGAGACCGACCTGGGCGCCGCTCACCTGTCGCTCCTTCGCCTCGCCTCGCAGCTGACGCACCAGCTCGACCACCTGAGCGACCCCGACGGCGCCGAACGGCCGTCCCTGGGCCTTGAGCCCGCCGGATGCGTTGATCAGCGTAGTGCCCTTGCCGAAGAACCGGCCGTCCCGCATGGCCGCCCCGCCTTCCCCCTTGGCGACGAACCCGAGGTCCTCGAGAGCGACCAGTCCGGCGATCGAGTAGGCATCGTCGATCTCCGCGACCTGGATGTCCGCCGGCTTGCGCCGGGCCTGGCTGAACGCCCGCTTGGCGGCGAAGACGGTGGAGTCGAGCGTCGTGAGGTCCCGTCGGTGGTGGAGGGCCATCGTGTCGCAGGCGACCTGGCTCGCGGCGATCCGGATCGGCGTGTCGGTGTACTTGCGTGCGGTCTCCATCGGCCCCAGGACGACCGCGGCGGCGCCGTCCGAGAGCGGGGCGCAGTCGAGCAACCCGAGCGGATCGGCCACCATGCCGGAGTTCACGACCTGGTCGACACTGACCTTGTTCCGGAAGTGGGCCAGCGGGTTCTTCGAGGCCATGAGGTGGTCGTGCGCCGGCAGCGCCGCGAGGTCCTCCCGATGCGTGCCGTACTCGTGCATGTGCTTCCGGGCGACCATCGCCCACAGCGACGGAAGCGTGGCGCCGAACACCAGCTCCCACTCGGTATCTGCCGTCGCATCGACGATCCGGCTCGCCTCGGTGTCCGACACGTCGGTCATCTTCTCGGCACCGCCGACCGCGACGAAGTCGTAGGCGCCGCTGGCCACGGCCAGGTATCCCTCGTGCAGCGCGAGAGCGCCGGAGGCCCCGCCGGCTTCGACCCGGATCGCCGGGAGGTGGTGTCCGGCGAGCCCGGCGTAGTCGAGGATGAGCGGAGCGATGTGCTCCTGCTCCAGGAACGCACCGCTGGCCATGTTGCCGAGGTAGAGCGCCCCCAGGTCGTGCGAGGAGAGCTTGCTGTCGACCAGGGACTGGAATCCGGCCTCGATACCGATCTCCCGGAACGAGCGGTCCCAGAGCTCGCCGAACTTGGTCATGCCGGTGCCGAGGATGGCGACCTCGCGCATGCTCAGGCCTCGCCCATGTGGATTTTGCCCCGGTACTTCGCGTAGACCGAGTACGAGAGCTCCACGCCGCTGTCCAGGTAGTGCTGGACCGGGAGCCCCACGCTCCGGTCGTATCCGGCCACCGCGTCGGTGACCGTGAGGTCGAAGGCATCCGAGCCGGCGCCGGAACCGTAGCCGACCACGAGGATCCGCTCCCCGGCCTTGGCGTGGTCGAGCACGTTCGCGAGGCCGATGAGCGCCGCTGCCGAGTAGGTGTTGCCGATCCGCGGCGTGACCATCCCGTACTTGAGCTGGTCATCCGTGAAGCCGAGCTGGGTACCGATCCGGCGCGGGAACTTGCCGTTCGGCTGGTGGAACACCGCGTGGGCGTAGTCCTTCGTGGTCGTGCCGGCCTCCTTGAACATCAGCTTCGCACACTCGCTCACGTGCCGGAAGTAGGCGGGCTCGCCGGTGAATCGGCCACCATGGCTCGGATAGCGCTGGCCCTCGCGCCGCCAGAAGTCCGGCGTGTCCGTGGTGTACGAGACCGTGTGGTTGACCGTCGCGAGGACGTTCTCACGGCCGATGACCAGGGCGCCGCCGCCCGCGCTCGCAGAGTACTCCAACGCGTCGCCGGGCGCGCCCTGCGACGTGTCCGTACCGATGGCCACGCCATAGCGGATCATCTCGGAACGGACCAGCCCCAGGCAGGTCTGGATCGCCGCTGTGCCGGCCTTGCACGCGAACTCGAAGTCGGCCGCCGTGAGGCTCGGGGTTGCGCCGACCGCATGGGCCACGATCGTCGCCGTCGGCTTGACGGCGTATGGGTGGGACTCGCTGCCGACGTACAGCGCCCCGATCTCCTGCGGGTCGATCCGGCCCCGGGCCAGCGCGACGCGCAGGGCCTCGGTGCTGATCGTGACGGTGTCCTCGTCCGGGGCGGGAACGCTCTTGCGCTCGATGTTCAGTCCTTGGCCCATCGCCGCCCCATCGACGCCCCAGACCTGTCCAATCTCGGCGGGCGTGATTCGGTAGCGCGGGACGTACACTCCGTAGCTTACGATTCCGGCTTCACTGTGCTTCATAGGAGACTCACAACTCTTCGAGGCGGCGCAGGACGTCGCTCGGGCCGAGGGACGTGGAGAGCAGCGGGATATTTTCGACTTCGCTCAGCCGAACGGCCAACGGGTCAATCCGCCCCGGATTCGCGAAGATCACCGCGGCCGGCTTGAGCGGGTGGGCGCGGACCGCCACCATCGGGGAGCGACCGTACTTCACGTTCGAGAAGATCAGCGCCCGCTGGGTGGTCCAGCCGTAGACCTCGACGAACCGGGAGGCGTCCATCGACAGGATCGCTCGCGGCGCGTCGAGCAGCGTGTATCCGTGGATGTCGCGGAGCAGGTCCACATTGCTCGCAGACTTGGCGTCCAGCAGGTCGGCGATGGACTTGAGCGGGATCGCGACGGCAAACTCGCGCATGCCGAGGATCCCCTCGGTATGGGGACGGCTGCCCAGACGCTGGGCGATCCGTCGCCCGTTCCGGGTGTCGATGTCGAGGAGGGCGTCCACGTAGTGCCGGATGAAGGTCGCTCCGGGGCTGGCCCGACGCTCGGCTTCGTAGTCCGAGATCACCGACGGCACCGTGTCGAGCGCCTTCGACAGCTCCCGTTGCGAGACCTGGAACCCTTCCCGCCACTTTCGCAGCGTGCGCCCGGGATGGGGCGAGAGGACGACCTCGCCGGCAATCTTCTCCCGAAGCTCGGCCGCCACGAGCCGGCCGACCCGCGGTCGGGTATAAAGGGTTGGTCCCATGTCGTCCCATGAGTTCGACAGGCATCGAAGTCACCGAAGGGCTCCGGGCTCGCAGGAGTGGACCGGGCGAGACTTTCCGGCCGCAGGGCCTGACGGCCCCGCACCCTTTGAACTCGCGACCTCTACCTTGCCAAGGTAGCGATCTTCCGCTGATCTACCGGCCCACCGGGGCGGCGGAGGACGGCCGGAGAATAAGCACTTCGCCGCCGGCACCGCGCGACGCATCGGGTCTAGAAGAGTTAATGCGGGAGTGGCCCGTCCGCGGACCCAGATGGCCGACGACAGCGCCCCCGGCGAGCCGATCGCGACGCTCCTCAAGGGGAGTCAGGACCTGCTCCGCCCCGAAGAGATCGTCCGCGAAGCCATCCGGGACGTCGTCAAGGACGAGATCCGGCACCACCTCGAGAGAACGCTCAAGGAGGACCCGAAGCTCGCCCACGACCTTCGGGAGGGTGTCCGGGCCCTGCTGGAGGCTCGCGCCATGGAGTACGCCGCGCTCCTTCGCGTCGGTGCGCTGACCGCCCGGCTCGGACTCGCGGCGGTACCCCCGGAGCTCCGGAGCAAGCTCACCGCCGAGGTCGTCGAGCTCTTCAGCCGGGAACTGGGCCAGATCGTGGAGAAATCCCTCTGAGCCGAGCCCCATGCAGGCGGAAGAGGTTCGCATCTACGAGATCAAGCGCGTCGACGTCGAGGGCGCGATCGTCCTGGACGGGTTTCCCTCCGTCGGCCTCGTGAGCTCGATCGTGGCCAACTACCTCATCGACACGCTCGAGATGGAGCAGATCGGGATCGTCGAGTCCCCCTCCTTCCCGACCGTTTCCCTCGTCCGGGACGGGAAGCCCCAGCACCCGGTCCGAATCTACTCGGGGACGCCGCCGCAGGGTCGCAACGGCCGCGTGGCGGACCGGATCGTCGCGTTCATCTCGGAGTTTCAGCCGCCTCCGGGCGTCATCCACCCGCTCGCGACGGCGATCCTGAACTGGGTGCAGGAACAACGCTGCGGCCTGCTGGTCTCTCCCGAGGGCCTCGTGGTCGAACCGTCGCCGGGGACGAAGGAGCACCGGCGGCCATCGAAGGTCCCGGAGGTGCGGGTCTACGGCATCGCCAGCACCCGGCGCGCGCAGGAGCTCTACATCGAGCCGAACGTGACCCCGTTCATGGAAGGGGTGATCACCGGGATCGCCGGTGTGCTGCTGAACGAGGGGCGCCGCCGCGGGTTCGACGTGCTCACGTTCCTCGCCGAAGCGAACCCGGAGTACCCCGATGCCCGGGCCGCGGCGAAGATCATCGAAACGATCAATCACATCCTGCTACGGTCCAGCCTCGACCCCGAGCCGCTCATCCACGAGGCCGAGCGGATCGAGCAGCATCTGCTCACGATCCAGCGCTCGGCCCAGGAGCACCCGCGGCCCGAGCGTCCGGCGACGGCGCAGTCCGCGCCGATGTACCGCTGACCGGTTCGCGCGTCGGCCGCCGGGCGGATTGCCGCCGGCTTCGTGCGACGGGCGAGCGGGAGCTCGGGGGCTTCGTGCCGGGGATCCGCTCGAGGAGCTCGTGGACGCCGGCGACGAACGTGTCGATGTCGGCGGAAGAGGTGTAGAGGTAGAACGAGGCCCGGATGCTGCCCGGGAGGCTCCGCTCCCGGTACCAGGAGTGCACGCAGTGCATGCCCGAACGTACCATGACCCGGTACCCCTCGTCCAGGAACAGCGCCGCATCGCTCGGGTCCACGCCGTCCAGAGTGAACGAGTAGATGCTCGCGCGGTGCGCCGGATCCGGGGGGCCGAGCAGGTGCACCCGGGGCTCGTCCTCGAGCGCCCGAGTAGCCCGGGCGTTCACGGACCGGTCGTGGGTCTCCACGTCCTCGAGGCCGACTCGCTCGAGATACCGCAAGCCGGCCGCCGCACCCAGCACGCCGGCGTAGTTCTGGAGTCCTGCCTCGAACCGATGCGGCGGCGGCCGGAGCCGATGCTCGGTCAGGGTCGTCCACTCGACCGTCTCTCCGCCCGTGATGAGAGGCGACAGTTTTCCGAGGGTTTCCGGAGGTCCGGCGAGCAGCCCCGTTCCGCTCGGGCCGAGCATCTTGTGCAGGGAGAGGGCGTAGTAATCGACCCCCAGGGCCCCGAGGTCGACCCGTTGATGGGGAGCGGCCTGACACCCATCGATGAGCACCTCGGCACCCCTCCGGTGGGCATGCTCCGTAATCTCACGGACCGGGAGGGACCGGCCGTCGAGGTTCGAGGTGTGGAAGAAGCTCACCAGTCGGACCCCCGTCCGCAGGTGGTCGTCCAGGGCCTCGAGGTCGAACGACCCGTCCGGGGGGAGCCGCAGATGCTCGACGCGGAGGCCTCGCTCGTCCGCCAGTCGCTGCCAGACCACCAGGTTCGAGTTGTGCTCCTGGTCGGTGATGAGGACCCGGTCCCCGCGCTTCCAGTCGAGCCCGCGGGCGACCAGGTTGATGGCCTCGGTCGCGTTGCGGAGAAAGACGATCCCGGCGGGAGAGGGAGCGCCGAGAAACCGTGCGAAGGCCTCGCGAGCCCCCTCGTACCGGTGGCCCACCTCCTCGGCGAACCGGTGCAGGCTCCGGCCCGCACACCCCGGGTACTCGGAGTAGTACTCCGCGATCGCGTCCAGCACGGCTCGGGGGGCGAGCGACATGCAGGCGGAGTCCAGGTAGACCGGCCCCGGAGCTCCCGGAGCCCCCGCGAGCGCTGGAAAGTCCTTCCGCAGCGCGTCCCAATCGGTCATCGGCCGGACCCTGCCTGCAGACCGAGCGCGCCGGCGACCAGCGTTGCCGCTCCGATCACGAGGGTCGGTTCCGCCGGGAGGAACGTGCTGCTGTGCGAGGAGGCTCGCATCGTGGGAGTGCCCACGCCCAGCCGCAGGAATGTGCCCGGCACCCGCTCGAGGTACCGGGCAAAGTCCTCGGCTCCCATGCCGGGATGTTTGAGCTCGGTCAACCGCTCGGCACCCAGCTCGGTCGAGAGCGCGTCGACGACGTGCTGGGTTGCGAGCGCGTCGTTCACGAGAACCGGATAGCCGCTCTGGTACCGGATCTTGACCGAGGCCCCCATGCTCGCCGCGAGCAGTCGAACCCTCCGACGAATCCACTGCTCGGCCATCGCGTGCGTCTTGGGGTCGACGGTACGCACGGTCCCGGTCAGCACCACTTCGCTCGGAATGATGTTGTGCCGGGTTCCGCCGTGGACCGTCCCGACCGTCACGACGACCGGGTCGACCGGATTGCGGACCCGGCTCACGAGCGCCTGCAGGCCGGTGATGATCTCGGCCGCCACGAGCACGGCATCCGGACCCTGGTGGGGTGTGGAGGCGTGTCCCGGAGTCCCCCGGACGCGGATCTCGAACTCGTCTGGGGCCGCCATGAGGGGGCCCTTCTTCCAGCCGATCGTGCCGAGGGGCACCTCGGACGCTACGTGCTGGCCCAGCACGTAGTCGACATGAGGGTTCTCGAACGCCCCTCGTTCGAGGAGCGGCAGCGCACCTCCGCGGTGTCCGTCTTCCTCGGCCGGCTGGAACACGAGTTTGAACGCGCCGCGGAGTCGGGATCGATTCCGTTGGAGGACGGCGCCGGCCCCGAGCAGGCAGGCCATATGGACATCGTGTCCGCAGGCGTGCATCGTGCCCGGCGTCCGGGATGCGAAGGGAGCTCCCGTCTCTTCGGTGATCGGTAGCGCGTCCATGTCCGCGCGCAACGCGACGACGGGGCCCGCCCGCTCGGTCTCGACCAGGCCGACGACGCCGTGGAGATCCTTCCCGTACGTGCGCGCCGGAATCCCGAGGCCGTTCAGTGCCCGGAGCACCTTCTCCTGGGTCCGGACCTCGTGATTGGAAAGCTCGGGCTCTCGGTGGAAATCCGCCCGCCACGTCCGCAAGGCCGGGAGGTGCCGCCGGGCCTCCCGAGTCCAGTGGTGCAGCCCGCGGGCCATCGGTGCGGCTCGAGAGAAGCCCGGCTAATAACGGCCCCGTCGCCCAGCCACCCGGCCCCTGGGCGGCCACGGTTTTTGGGCGCGGGGCCAAACGGTAAATCCGACCGGGCGCCGCCGGCCGCGTCTCGAAGCCCAGGAGCCGATGACATGCCGAGCGAGCTGGAGGTTGCGGTCGGGGTCCAGGTGGTCCTCGCAGTCTGGATCGGACTCCGGTCCCTCCGGGTGTATCAGGGCCGCCGGTACTCCGAGGCCCGAGTCCTCCTCTTCCCGGTGCTCGTCCTACTGCTGTTCCTGGAGACCGAGGTCGCTACGATCTACGCGGTTGCCTGGGCCTTCCCGCTATTCACTGTCTTCGACGTGGTCATCGTGGCCGCCTCCGCCGCGGCCACGTGGCCCTTCATCACCCGGTTGGTGAAGGTGACGCGTCGCGACGACGGCGCTCTCTACTATCAGTACGGCATCGAGCTCATCAGCGTCTATCTCGGTCTCTGGGTGGTTCGACTCGCCCTGGCCGCGTACTACGACCCCTCGTCGTTGATTCTCGGAGCACCCGTCTCGACGAGCCTCTCGGCCACGGCGTCGGATGTCCTCGTGCTGATCCAGGCGCTGTTCGCGGTCAGCTCGGGGATCGTGATCGGGCGAGCCGTCGGGACCTATCGGCTCGCCAACCGGGCGATGGCCGATCGACCGCTCAGCTCGGTACCCTAGTCCTTCCCTACGGCACGCTAGAGGGCCCCAGGCTCCACGGACTCGTCTACCGGACCATCGAACTACAAACCTTACGTAGCCGCCGCCATGGACACGTCCGAGGAGAGGGATCGCGGGTGGCGACGTCGGTCCGATCGCTACCCGAGGACCTGAGCCCCCTACTCCGGCAGTACTGGAGCGCCCTGCAGATCAGTCCGGAGCGGCAGGAGCGGGCCGAGTTTCAGGCCCGACGCTACTTGGACCTCCTTCGATTCCTGGCCCAGTTCGGCCCGCTCGACGGAAAGAGCGTGCTCGACCTCGGTGGCGGAATTGGGAGTCTCTCGGCCTGCCTGCACGCCAGCTTCGGCGGCGTCTACGATGTGGCCGACTACTACGTTCCGGACGCCCAGGCCCTGGGCCGGGTGTCGGGCTACGGGATCCGTGCCTTCACCCACTGTGACCTGACGCAGCCGCCCGTGCTCCAGGAAGTGACCGGGGGTCCGTATGACCTCACCCTGTACGTCGAGGTCCTCGAGCACCTGTTCATCAATCCTCGCGTCGTCTTCCGCGCCATGCGAGAGAGGCTGCGGCACCCGGGCCGCCTCCTCGTGGCGACCCCCAACCAGGCGCGCCTCACCAATCGGCTCCGGCTGAGCGTGGGTCGGTCGATCCGGGACGGGGACGTGTTCTCGGCGCAAGGCAACGCCGACAACGGCCACGTGATCGAGTATACCAAGGCCGACCTGGCGGCCGTCCTCCGACAGGAAGGCTTCCGACCGGTGGCGTGGGAATTCCGGCAGAACCCGCCCTCGCCCGCCGGAAGCCGGATCCGGCCGGCCTCTCGCGCTCCTTGGCGTCGCTTCGGAGGACAGGTCCTGAACGCTCCGCTCTTCCGTCGTCTCGAGCTCGGGGACGAGATGATCGGCCTGTTCGAGACGACCTAGCGCACTTCCCCGTCGTTCCCGCCGGGTGCGTGCCGGGGACTTCGGTCTACTTGGACCGAAGCCAGCTGGCGAGGGGCCGAATGCTGTCGTACAGCGAGGTCCCGGAGTCGGTCAGAGCGTACGCCCGGATGGGTCCCCGTGGACCATCCACCAGTACCCGGTGTATCAAGCGCGCCCGCTCGAGCGAGCGCAGTGTGGTCGTGAGCGTGGCGGGACTGACGCCGACAAGACAGCTCTGGATCGGACCGAACCGGAGCGTGCCGTACTTCCCGAGCAACGACACCACGCACACGGCCCACTTCTTGCCCACGATGTCGATCAGCCCGATCGGTGGGCAGGGACACGTCAGGTCACAGGCCTGCGACACTCTGTCCGTACGTAGCGGCGCCTTATGAGCACTTCACATATTGAAGTGAACGAGGAACCGATGCCCGACACTCCTCGTCCGGGACCGTGCTGTGACCCGCCGACCGGTTGCTGCTGTTGCTGCTGTTGTTGCGGGTGCGCACGTCATCCCTGATGGCCGACAAACAGGTACTGTTCATCTGCGTGGAGAACGCCTGTCGGTCGCTGATTGCGGAGGCGATCTTCAACGCCGATCCACCCCGGGGGTGGCACGCCAGCTCGGCCGGGACCCGTCCCGGACCGGCGGCCGACCCGCGCACACGACCGATGCTCGAGGAGCGCGGCTTCTCTCTGCCCGATCACCCGCCACAACTGCTGACGGCGGAAATGATGGACCGTGCCCGGGTGCGAGTGACCATGGGCTGTCTCGATGATGCCAGCTGTCCCGCCCACCTCAAGTCGTTGGAGCTTCGGGACTGGGGTCTGCCCGACCCGGCCGGCTTGGACGATGCGGGGTTCCGTGCGGTCCGGGACCAGATCCGACTGCGGGTCGAGGGTCTGCGACGGGAGCTCGCCCTCTCCGACCGGCGCGAAGTGGTCCGCCTCTCGCGCGGCCTTCCGTGAACGGCTCGATCGTCCGCCGCGTCGGGGCCGAATCCATCGGCACGGCACTTCTGGTGGGAATCGGAACCGGCACCATCGTGGGTGCTGTCCGCCTCGGCGGTATTCCGATCGCCGAGCTGGCCGTCGCGTGGTTCCTGGCCGTGTGGATTCCCATCCTGTTGTTCATCCGCGTTTCGGGGGCGCACCTCAATCCGGCTGTGACCCTGGCGCTCGCGGCCAGCGGCCGCATCGACTGGCGGGAAGCGCCGCTGTACGTACTCGGACAGTTCGCCGGGGCGTTCCTCGCGAGCGCCTGCGTCCTCTGCGCTTTCGGTGACATCGCCCACCTCGGCGCTACCGTACCGGCCCAAGGGAACGAGCTACACGCGTTCCTGCTCGAGCTGGCCTTCACCGCCGCCCTCGTCACCAGCGTGTTCGTGCTGTCGGACCGAGGAGAGGGACGGCGGCGATGGAGAATCGCCCTCCCTCCGACCGTAGTGGCCCTGGCCACGTACGTCATCGGCCCCTGGACCGGGAGCTCGCTGAATCCCGCCCGCACCCTCGCCCCGGCGGTGCTGTCGGGCACCTACACCGACATCTGGGTGTACCTGACCGCGATCCCGCTCGGAGCCTTGCTGATCGCCGGCTGCTGGAAGTCGCGGTCGGTCGACCGACTAGATCGGGGACCCGGTCGGGAAGAGGTCACTACCTAGGGCGAAGGCCCGTCCGAGGGACTGGGCGCCAACAGGGCTTTGGGATTTAATTTGTCCAGAGCCTGTTTCTGTGATTTTATTGTCGAGCCTGTGACGGAACTCCCTTCCATTGGGCCGAGGGCTTGGGTGAAATCCCAAAGCCCGCTAACAGGGTATCTTTTTATAGTAGCGTAGGCCTTCTCCTACTGCAATCGTCCCGATGGGGCGGCGCGAACAGAGGGATTCCACTCATGGCGAAGATCATCGGTATTGACCTAGGGACCAGCAACTCGGCTGCGGCGGTGCTCGAGGGAGGCCGCCCCGTCATCGTCCCGAGCGCGGAGGGAACCACGGTAGGCGGCGGGAAGGCCTTTCCCTCCTACGTGGCCTTCGCGAAGGATGGTCAGCTGATCGTCGGCGAACCCGCCCGGCGACAGGCGGTTTCGAACGCCCAGTACACCTTCACCGCCTTCAAGCGGAAGATGGGCACGGACTACAAGTACCGGGGTCCGGACGGCAAGGAGTACACGCCACAGCAGCTCTCGGCCTTCCTGCTCCAGAAGATCAAGCGGGACGCCGAGGCCTTCCTCGGAGAGAAGGTCCAGAAGGCCGTCATCACCGTTCCGGCCTACTTCAACGACAATCAGCGCACCGCCACCAAGGATGCCGGACAGATCGCCGGCCTCGAGGTCGTCCGGATCATCAACGAGCCGACCGCCGCGTCGCTCGCCTACGGTCTCGACAAGGCCGGGAAGTCTCAGAAGATCCTCGTGTTCGACCTGGGCGGGGGGACGCTCGATGTCACGATCATGGAGTTCGGCGAGGGCGTCTTCGAGGTCGTGTCGACCAGTGGGGATACGCAGCTCGGCGGCACCGACATGGACTCCACGCTGGCCGACTACGTCGCGTCCGAGTTCCGGAAGGAGTCGAGCATCGACATCCGGTCGGACAAGATGGCGATGCAGCGCGTGCGGGACGCGGCCGAGAAGGCCAAGATCGAGCTCTCCTCGACGCTCGAGACCCAGGTCAATCTCCCGTTCCTGACCGCCACCGCGGAGGGGCCCAAGCACCTCGCCCTCACGTTGACGCGGGCCAAGCTCGAAGAGCTGCTGCGGCCGCTCATCGAGCGCTGCCGACAACCGGTCGAGCAGGCCATCACCGATGGGAAGCTCTCGAAGGAGCAGATCGATCGGATCATCCTCGTCGGGGGTCCGACGCGGATGCCGATGGTCCAGAAGTTCGTCGAGCAGCTCATCGGACGACCCATCGAGCATGGCGTGGATCCGATGGAGTGCGTCGCGATGGGCGCGTCCATCCAGGCTGGCGTCCTGGCCGGCGAGGTCAAGGACATCCTGCTCCTCGATGTGACGCCGCTCTCGCTCGGCGTCGAGACCATGGGGGGCGTCTTCACGAAGCTCATCGAGCGGAACACGACAATCCCGACCCGGAAGAGCCAGATCTTCACGACGGCGGCGGACAGTCAGAGCTCCGTCGAGATCAAGGTCTCCCAGGGGGAGCGGCCGATGGCGGCCGACAACGTGGCCCTCGGGAACTTCATGCTGACCGGCATCCCCCTCGCCCCCCGGGGAGTCCCCCAGGTCGAGGTCTCGTTCGACATCGACGCGAACGGCATCCTGAACGTGTCCGCGAAGGACCTCGCGACCGGCAAGAAGCAGGGGATCACGATCACGGCCTCCTCGAAGCTCTCGAAGGAAGAGATCGACCGGATGCTGAAGCAGGCCGAGCAGTTCGCCGCCGAGGACAAGTCCCGGCGGGAGCAGGCCGAGACCCGGAACCGGGCCGAGGCGCTGACCTACGAGGCCGAGCGGATCCTGACGGACGCCAAGGACAAGATCCCGGAGGCGGACGCCCAGGCCGTGCGGTCGAAGGTGGAAGCCCTCCGGGCGGTCCTGGACTCGAAGGACCTGTCGGCGCTCAAGGAAAAGACGGACGACCTCACGAAGACGCTCCACCAGATCTCGCAGAAGCTCTACGAATCGGCGGCGCAGCAGGCGGCGCCTCCCACGGGACCGTCCGGCGAACCGAGCGGGCCGAGCGAGTCCGGGTCACCCCCCACGGGCAGTGGGCCGGTGGACGCAGACTTCAAGGTGGTCGACTCGCCGCCCGGGGACGAGAAGGGCGAGAGCTAGCCGGTCGGTCCCCACGGTCGCAGGGGCGGCCCGACATAGCGCTCCGGGGGCCGAACGAGCCGGTCCTGGCTCACCTGTTCCAGCGCGTGGGCGGTCCAGCCTGCCGTCCGGGCGAGCGCGAAGGTGGGCGTGAACAGCGCCCGGGGCAACCCGACCGCCTCGAGGAGCACGGCGCCGTAGAAGTCGACGTTCGTGCGCCGTGGAGCGTCCGGATACCGGGCAGCCAGCCGGGCCAGGGCGACCTCTTCGAACCGACGCGCGAGGGCGTACCGGGCGGGCGCCGCCACCTCCTTTGCGAACGCACGAAGGAGTGCGGCGCGGGGGTCCTCGACCCGGTAGGTGGGATGACCGAAGCCGAAGAGACGCTCCTTCCGGGCGAGGGCCGAGTCGATCCAGTCCTCGACCTCCGACTCCGAACCGACCGCGTCCAGCATCTCGAGGACTTCCGGCGGGGCCCCGCCATGGAGAGGCCCCTTCAGCGCTCCCAGCGCCGCCGCGACGGCCGACGCCAGGTCCGAGCGCGTGGAGAGCACGATCCGGAGCGCAAACGTGGACGCCGAGATCCCGTGATCGGCGAGCAGCACGAAGTACCGCTCGAGCGCTCGGGACCGTTCGGCGGGGGGAGGTTCTCCCTCGACCATCCACAGAAAGTTCGCCACGTGGCCGAGTCGCGGATCCGGCTCGACCGGGGGTTTGCCTGCGGACCGCCGGTAGAGTCGGGCCACGATCGGAGGGGACCGGGCGATCAGGCTCATGCCTTGCAGACGCGTCGGAGGGGAGACCTGAGCGACGTCGTTCATCGCCGAGACAGCCGTGCGATACCCGTCGATGATCGACGTCTCCGACGGCAATGCATCCAGAACGCTCTCCAGTTCCGTCGGGGAAGCGCGTCGGTCCCGGAGTTCCGCGACGATACGGGCCGCGTCGGAGGGCCCGTCGTCGAGCAGCAGCCCGACGACGGACTCGTAGCCGAGGTGGTGGACAACGTCCTCGATGCGGTAGCCGCGATACGCGAGGACCCCTCGGCCCCCGTCGACCGATGTAATCGCGGTGTCTCCGAACTCAGACGCCAGCGACCCCGACGGCATACCCCCACCCCCGGCAGCTCTGTCGGGCGGTCAGCCGGCCCTCGGTAATGGAACCTCCGGTGTCTGGCGCCGAGAAAGACTTATCCTGCGAGTCCTGGTCGCACGCGTCCGATGGCCACGCCTACTACCATCCTGGAACGGATGGTCGACCAGCCGGTGAGCCTCCGGCTCAAGGACTCGCGGGAGCTCTCCGGGCGGCTGCTGGGGTTGGATGACCACATGAATCTCGTGCTCGATGAGGTCGAGGAGACCAGTGCCACCGGCACCCGTCGCCTGGGTCGAGTTCTGGTTCGGGGGTCGAACGTTATCAGCCTCACAGCCTCCAGCGGCCTCCCCCCGAAGCGGACCTGAGGCCGCCGGGGCACAAAGATGACCGGCCGCCGCCCGCGGATCCGTCTCCGCACCGAGGAGCTCCGCCTCCTTCGGATCCTGGCGCATCAGGGCGCGGAACGTACCCCGGTCGAGGTAACCTCGGGAGAGCTCGGAGAGCAGCTCGAAGTGAGCCAGCAGGCGGCCGACCGGTATCTTGTCCATCTGGCCCAGCTCGGGCTCATCTCCCGTTCGCTCGGAGCTCGCAAGCAGCGGCTCTCGCTCACCGCGGCCGGGGTCGAGCTCCTGCGGAAGGAGTTTCACGCCTACCGCCGGGTCTTCGAGGGCCCGGCCCGGCTCGCCTTCGCCGGGGCCGTGGCCTCCGGGCTTGGCGAGGGCCGCTATTACCTGAGCCAGCCCGGCTACATTCTCCAGTTCCAGGAGCGGCTCGGATACACGCCGTTTCCAGGCACGCTCAACATCAAGGTCGACCCCAAGGAGATCGTCCGGATCGAAGGGCTTCGTCACTGGGAAGGGATCCGGATCGACGGATTCCAGGCCAGCGGCCGCACGTTTGGGGGAGCCACGTGCTACGCCGGGCGCGTCAACGGCCGTCCCTGCCATCTCATCCATCCCGACCGGAGCCACTATCAGGACGTCGTGGAGCTGATCGCTCCGGAGGAGCTTCGCAAATCGCTGCGGGTCAAAGACGGCGATGTCGTCTCCGTCGAGATGCAGGAGTCGTGACGTGCCGTCTTCCGTGGCCCGGTCGATTGCCCAGGACCGGCGCCCGCCGCCCGCGGGGTCGACCTCGGCCCGGCAGTACGTGAACCAGTGGACCGAGGCCGAGGCGCTCGGCGCCGAGCGCGTGCGGGCCTTCGTGCTGATCCTGCGGACCCGCGGCTGCTACTGGGCCGACCTCAAGGGCTGCTCGATGTGCGGATATGCGAAGGACACGCTCGGCCGGTCGGCGACCCCCGACGAGCTGGCCGAGCAGCTCGCGGCGGCGCTCCGGGCCTACCGGGGTGAGCCGTACGTCAAGATCTACACTTCCGGGAGCTTCCTCGACGACCGCGAGGTCGATGCCCGGTCTCGCGAGGCGATCGTGGCCGGCTTTGCCGGGCGCGCGCGTCGTCTCTTGTTCGAAACGCTCCCGGAATTCGTCTCCGCCGATACGTTGCAGCCGTTGCGCGCCGGCTTCGGAGCGGAGATCGAGGTGGCGATGGGCCTCGAGAGCACCCAACCCGAAGTCCTCCTGCACTACGTTCACAAGAACTCCCCTCCCGAGGCCTACCTGGCCGCCGCAGACACGGTACGGGGTCTTGGTCTGCGAGCGAAGGGGTACCTGCTCCTCAAGCCCCCGTACCTGACCGAGCGGGAGTCCATCGACGATGTCGTGACGTCGGTCCGGATCGCCGCTCCGCACTTCGACGCGCTCTCGGTCAATCCGGTCCACATCCAGAATGGAACCGTGGTCGAGTGGCTCTACCACCGGAATCGCTACCGACCGCCCTGGCTCTGGAGCCTCGTCGAGGTCATGCAGCGGGGTGCGGCAGACCGGGGTTCTACGAGGCTCGTCACCTTTCCGACGGCCGGGGGCCTCGCCCGAGGACCGCACAACTGCGGACGGTGCGACCGAGCCGTGCTCGCTGCGCTCGAGGAGGGGTCGCTCTCCCAGGACTTCGAACCCTTGGCGGGTCTCGACTGCCCCTGCCGCTCGGAATGGGCGACCGGGATGCGGCTCGAACCGTTGGGGGTCGAGGCGTGACCCTCGTGCCCCGGCTGCCGGCGCACGCGCCGTCCAGCATCCACCAGTTCCTCCGCTCGCACCTGGCGGAGTCCGGGGCGCAGGGCCTCCTGGTCGGATTGAGCGGCGGCATCGACTCGGCGCTGGTCGCTCGTCTCTCAAGGGATGCCGTTGGCGCCGAGAAGGTCCACGCCCTCCTGCTTCCCGATGCCCACTATTCGCCCGCCCTGCGGACCGAGGTGGAGGACTACGCGAAGTCTCTCGGGATTTCGCTCCGGATCATCGCCATCGACGCTCCCGAGTCGGCGATCCGCAGCCTGTTTCCGGAGGTGACGGACCGCCTCAGCTGGGGCAACGTGAAGGCACGGCTCCGGATGGTGCTCTGGTATCTCGAGGCCCGGGAGCACCACTGGCTGGTCGTCGGCACCGGCAACAAGTCGGAGCTGTTGACCGGGTACTTCACCAAGTGGGGAGACGGCGGCGTGGACCTCCTGCCGATCGGCGACCTCTACAAGACCCAGGTCCGGGAGCTGGCCGCACAGCTGGCCCTGCCGCGGTCGGTCCTGGACCGCGAGCCGACCGCCGGGCTCTGGGAGGGACAGACCGACGAGAAGGAGTTGGGGCTCCCGTACTCGGAACTCGACCAGATCCTCTATGGCATGGAGCAGCTTCGCACCTCCCCCGAGATCGCCAGGGCCACGGGCTTCTCCGAGGACCGGATCCGGGCCGTGGCGGCCCTGGTCCAGCGGAGCCGACACAAGCGGCGGCCCCCGCCCATCCCGAAGCTCGGCCTGCGGACCATCGGGATCGACTGGCGGGAATAAGCGCGTCACGCGGCGACGGACCGGACGACGCCGCCAGCCGTCCGAGGAGGCTCCCAAAGGTTTTACGAGAACCGGCCTCGGTCGCCTGTCCCGACCGATGGGGTCGGCGCCCGTTGGTGCTTTGGCGGATGGATCGCGAAACCTACCGTCGGTACTACGACGTGCTGAGGACGACGGACGATGTGGACCGGCTGGCGGAGGCCGATCATGTCGACCGCGAGCTGCTGTTCATCATCCACACCCAGCGGGTCTCTCGGGACGCCACGCGCCGCTTCTACGTGATCAAGCGGCAGCTTCCCCGGCTCCTCGGGCAGTGGCGGCATGGAAAGCGGATGCTCGAGATCGCGCACGAGCTGGACTTTCCCCCGGTACTGCTGGGACAGCTCATGCTCCGTGAGCTCCAGCTGCCCCGGAAGCAGGTGTGGGGCTGCTTCTTGACGCCCGCCTCCGCGCCGACCCCTCGGCTCCAGGCCGAGGTCCGAGAACTGCTGGCGCACGACCTGGTCTACTCCCCGCAGGGCATGGAGCTCCAGCGCGAGCGGGGCCGGATCGGCGAGGCCCGGCTGTATGGCTGGCTCGACAAGCACGCAATCCCGTACAAGACGGAGAAGGACCTGCGCGGAAAGTATCCGAAGACGCCCGACGCCTTGCTCGACACCCCGATCATCTTCTACGGCCAGCGGCTTCAATGGATCGAGTCCAAAGCCAACTTCGGCGATGACGTGGAGCTTCGGAAAAACCTGCGACGACAGCTCGGTCCGTACACCGAACTGTTCGGCGAGGGTGCGGTCGTCTACTGGCATGGCTTCGTCGACGGGGCGGAGAGTCCGCCCGGCATCCTGCTCTGGGATGCCGCGACGATCGAGCAGCTCACCCCCGAGGTAGAACCTCGTCGGGCGCCAGCTCACGCTGCGCACCCGTCCCCAGGTCACGCTCGAGCACCACACCCCGAGCGGCCTCCTGAGGTCCGACGATCAGGGCACGTCGGGCCCGACGGCGGGCCGCCTCCCTGAGCTGCCGCGACATCGACCGGCCCATCAGGTCTGAATCGGCGGAGATGCCGGCGGTGCGGAGCCGCTGGGCCCAGCCCGCAGCTTCGGCCGCGAACTCCGGCGTTGCGGAGACCACGTAGGTGTCGAGCGCGGGGTCGCCCTCGGGCCAGCGGCCGGCACCGCGCAGGAGAAGTTCCAGCGTCTGGTCCCCGATCGCGAGACCGCAGGCCGGCGTCGGAGGGCCTCCGAAGAGCTCCACCAGGTGGTCGTACCGGCCCCCTCCGAAGAGCGCCCGCGACTCCCCCTGTCGGGCGTAGCACTCGAACACGGTGGAGGTGTAGTAGGCGAGTCCCCGAACGACCGTGGGGTCGAACAGCACCCGGTCCCCGAGGCCGAGCTTCACGACCCGGTCGAAGAGCGACCGAAGCCGCGTGACGCCTTCCGGGCCGGGCGCCGGCAGCACCGGGTTCTCCCATCGGTTCAGGAACGCACTGACGTCGGCCGCGGGAACCCCGTCCCCGGCGGCGCTGAGAATGGCCTGGAGAGCCGTGACCCCCTCCGCGGTGAGGCCGGAGCGCTGGAGGTCGGCGGCGAACTCCCGTTCGGTGACCTTGGCACGTCGGTCGAGTGCGTGGAAGAACAGCAGCAGGTCCCGGGCGCCGACCGAGCGTCCCAGTCCCTCCGCAAAATGCCGGTCGCTGACCCGGAAGAGATAGAGGCCCTCGGCACCGACCTCGTCGAGGGCCAGAGCCGCCGTCGCGAGGATCTCCGCGTCCGCTTCGATGCCCGGCACCCCCAGGATGTCAAAGTTCACCTGCGAGAACTCCCGAGAGCGGCCGGCCTGGGGTTCCTCGTACCGCCAGAGCTTGGAGAGCGTCACCCACTTCACGGGCAGCGGCTCGGCCTTCGCCCGGTCGGCGAACACCCGGGCGAGCCCGGGGGTGGTCTCCGGGATGAGCGCGACCTCGCGGCCGCCCTTGTCGTCGAACCCCCACACCTGCTCCTCGATGTCGCCGCCGCTCTTCACCCGGAACAGGTCGAGGCTCTCCACGCTCGGCGTCTCGAGCTCCTGGAACCCACACCGATGGGCGACCGCTCGCATGCGCCGGCGGATCTCCGCCCGCGCTGCCGCATCGGGGGGTGGATAGTCCCGGAACCCCCGGAGCGTCGAGAAGGGCATCGTGGGAAGCAGCGTCGGCGAGATATTTAGAGGTCGGCCGACGGCCTCCGAGCCGGTCAGGCCGCTGCCGGCGCCGACGTGGAAGCGACCGCCCGCACCAGGCGACGGTACGCCGACACCGCCGCACCGAAGTTGTGCCGGCGGATGAGGGCCGAGAGCTGTCGGAGCTCGTGGACCTCGGGGGCAATGTCCCCCCCGGAACTCGCCCGGCTCTGGAGCTGGGTGAGAATCCCCTTCAGGCTGTGCGTCAGCTGAGGAGCCAGCAGTTCCCAGAGCGCCCGGTTGGCTCCGGCGAGCATGTGCTCGGCCCGGTCCGCATCTCCCTCCCGGGCCCGCCGTCGGCCCTCGGTCAGCGGGCCCGCCGCCGGGCCCGGGTCGCGGCCGAGGTCGCGGAGCGTCTCGATCATGAGGTCGGCCTCGGCCGACAGAACCTGGCAGGTTGCCCAGCGCTCCTCGAGGGACGAGAGGCCATCGGCCGCCTGCCGCAGGCCCCGGACCGTACCTGCGAGGTCTCCGGCAGTGAAGGCATCGCGTGAGCCCGCCAGGTCCCCGTCGACCGCCGGTGTGGGGATCAGCGGGGCCAGTTCGTTTCGGCGGGCGGTCTGGACCTCGAGGTCCTCGGCCACCGCACCGGCCACCCGGACGAAGAGCGAGCGGCGCACTTCGTCGAGACCGGGCAGATTTTCGGTCCGCAGGGCCTCCAGGGTCCGAGCGTCCGCGTCGGTGAGGTCGAGGCCCTCCTGACGGCCGACCCTCAGGAGCTCCTCCACCTGCTGGTGGACCAGGGCGACGCCGGAGCCTCCCGGAAGCATGGGCAGACTGGGGAGCGAGGGCTCCCGAACGACGGGGTCCCGGCCGCGGCGGGCTTCGGACAGGGCCGGAAACCGCGGCTGGCTCGTGAGGAGGGCGTCGGACCGTTCCTCCCGGTGCTGGCCCGCGGTCTCCGGGCCCACGATCGCCAGGATCTCCGCGATCGCCTTCGCATACTCCGAGTCACCGGACTCGCTCCCGGCCGCCTCTCGGACCGCGGGAAAGAGCGAGGTCGACAGCTGGCAGGCGTGGCAGTTCACGGCGTCGGGTGGGTTGTCGGCGCCACAGACCGGACAGTCCATTGCGAACCTGCTCCTCTCGCTGCTGGCTTCGGGGGCCTGCCGAGCCGCGGAGACCGCGACACGGCCGGCGTACAGGCATCGAAAGGCGGGGCGCGGCCTCTTAATCCATCCGACCCGACGGAATCGGGGGCTCCGGTCCCCGCGGCGACAGGTGGCGTCGGGCGGACGGGGTCGGGTGATACTCCCCGAGCGGAAGCGTCGGAGGAATCCGCTCCGACCCTCGGCGCTCGGGAGGTGCGCGGCGGTGACAGCGGCCGCACCGGAAGCCCCGGCCGCGTCCGAGAGAGCCCATCCGCGTCCGACACTCCGGGCAGGCGGGGTTGCCCGAGGGTTGAAGACGCGGACCCCAGCCGAGGAGCTCCACTCCCTCGACCCGGAAGAGCGGGTCGTCCTGCGACCCGCCCCAGAGGCGGACTCGGTCCCCCGGCAGGAGACTACGAACGATCCGGGGCAGCGTCTTCGTAGGCTCGAACACGACGCACGGGACGGTGGATCCCCGTCCCGCGTTGAGCTTGAAGAAGAGGTGTCCCCCACGCGACGGAACGGGCGGCCTCTCTACGCGTCCGACCAGCGTACCCGTGGTGTAGGGCTCGGGAGGCATAGGCCAAGGCCGGCGGACGTGGTCGCCGGTGCCCTGGTTGGTTCGGAAGAGCATCCAGCGCTCGACCGGCTCGGAGCGCACCTCGGCCAGCGCGGTCAGGGCGTGTGCGGGGTCCGTGGACCGCAGGCCGAACAGGATCGGGCAGTTCGTGTGCGGGGCAATGAGGAGTCGGCGCGTCCGGGCGTCGAAGCACTGGAACAAGGACGGATGCCGCCGCGCGGTTGCGAGGACGGACGCGGTGTCGATGTAGCGAGGGGAGCCCCAACGGTCCGGTGTACGGTAGGCGATCGCTTCCCACGTACAACGGCGACCGGGCCAGGCGAGGGCGGCTGCCGCTCCGACCTGGCCCACCCCGGAGGGAGCCGACCGGCAGACGGCCTCGGTGCCCCGAAGCCAGCTCGCCACCTCCTCGAGTGAGATCACCCGGCGTACCGCCTCCCAGTACATCGCCGTCGGAGGTCTCCGTCGCACGACAACGAGCGCCGGATCCGTGCCCGGGTCTCCGAGCGCGGACGAGGCCTGGACCGAAGCCCACCACCGGTCCACCAGATGGTCCCGCTCTTCCTCGGTCACGTCGATCCCGCGCGGGAAGCTCCGGACCGGCCCTTCGGGGGACGCGCCCACGACCCGAGACGGACCGCGCCCGTGGCCGAACCTCGCCACGAGCGCGGCGTTGCCCCGGGTCTTCGTGGGGACGTTCGGGTTCAGCCGAACGAGACGGGGCTCGCCGAGGAGGTCGACGCCGGACGCCGCGGCGGTCCGGACCAGCTCCGTGAGCGTGAAGGTCGTGCACCCGCGCCGGGGACTGTCGGTGTCGTCTACCCCGACCCAGACGATGGTCCCACCTCCGACCCGGGGTCGGTGGCGCTCGGCGACGTCGGCGCCTTGCGTCGTCGTCGGCGCCGGACCAGCAGGACCCCCACGACGCCCAGGACCGCGGCCGCCGCAATGCCGCCGATCAGGACGTCTCCGGTGGGGAACGATGGCCCGAACCGGATGATGATCGTGTGGCCGGGAAGCGGGGTGTATTGGCCGGTGGCGGACGCCGCTCCCCACCCGAACGGGTCGTTGGAGATCTGGGTCGAGGTCAGGCCCTGGACGGAGCTGATCGTGACGGCCGCCGGGGTGCTGAAACTGACGTTCACCGCGGAGACCGCGAGGGACAGGTTCCCGAGGATGGCCGGCAGGTTCCAGGAGACCTCGAACGTGTGCGAGTTCCCGACGCCGCTCCAGGAAAACGAGAGCGACAGGGTCGCGGTGATCCCGATCGGGGCGGTCGAGTTGTCGAGACCCGGAGCGTTCGTGAAGGTGATGGCCGCGAGCTGGTCGGTGAGGGGCCCCTTGCCGTCCATCGTCACGTTGAGGAGGCCCGAGAACGTGCTCACCGGGATCAGCTTCGCCTCGTTCAGCACGAGACTTTCGAACCGAGGTACGTCGACCGTGCTGTCGACCCGACCGTCGTGGTCGCCGAAAAGGCCGGCCAGCAATGGGTTGCTCTCCGTCGCATTGATCTCGGCCAACAGCGCCGCCCGGCTGGCGTTCGTGCCGGGGAGCAGCGCCACCAGGGGGCCGAAGTAGCCGTCCATCGCGTATCGTAGCGCCGAGCCGTTCGCCACCACGATCGAGATTCCGGCACCCAGCGACCCGTTGCTGCTCAGGGAGAGGTCAATGCCGGGAGCCGTCGGGGCGGCCCGAACGAGGGAGGCCGAGGCCAACAGGAGGAGCAGGACAGCCGCCACTCCGAGCCATGTCCGGAGCGGATGCCGGACCATGGGTGGCTCCAGAGGCGCCGGCTCAGCCGGCGCTGGCGAGCAGCGTACGATAGGCGGCGAGGTTGTGCTCGAGCTCGATGTCCGCCCGCGCCGGCCCGATGTTGTCCGGGAGCAGCTTGAGTTCCAGGGGGTTGCTCGAGGCATCGGCCGGCTTGGGCGGCCGGTGCATGACGCCGACCGGGATCTTCCCGGCTTTCATCGTCTCGCTGCAGAGCTTGAAGACGGCCGAGCGGTCGGACGGGTCGTACCCGGGCAGCTTCTCGATGTTCACGATCTTCTCCCGCCACTCCTTGAACGTGTCGTTGTAGGTGACACAGGGAGAGAGGTCCTCCACGAAGGCGTAGCCCCGGTGGTCCCGATTGAACTGGAGCGCTTCCGAGAGCACGGCGGTCATCGTCTTCGGGTCCCCGGAGAACGTCCGGGCGACGAACGCGCCGGACGGGATGGACAGCGCGGTCAGGATGGCATCGAACGGCACCTCGATGTTCCCCTCGAAGCCGAGGCGGGAGGTCGGCGAGGCCTGGCCCTTGGTCAGGCCATAGGTCTCGTTGTTCATGACGAGATAGAGGATCGACGCGTTCTTCTTGAACGCGTGCATGAAGTGCCCCATCCCGATCGCGTACCCGTCGCCGTCGCCGCCGGCGGCGATGACCGTCAACTGGGGATTGGCGAGCTTGAGGCCCACGGCCTGGGCGAGCAGCCGACCGTGCAGTGCGTGGACTCCATTGATGTCGATGAAGTTGTGAATTCCGCCGGAGCAGCCGATGCCCCCCACCAGCACGGCCTCGT
>JASHPT010000108.1 GCA_030037955.1 Thermoplasmata archaeon | reverse complement strand
CAACTCACACGCGTTGTCATCAACGAACAGGGGAAGATCTCGCTGTTCCACTCGTTCGGAAACCCGGGCAAGATGAAGCGACTTCTCCGATCGCCCAAGGCCCCTCCGCAATAGCGGAGTCGCCCACTCGAGCGACTCTTGCGCGATTAAGTCGCCCGCCAGGAATCAATCCCGGCACCGCGGCCGTAACATGAGATAGGCGCGCCCGCCCATTCGCGCGTCGTGACCATCCGTAGGGCGCACGTACTATTGCAGCTCGGCTCGCGATGCCGTTCCACACTTCTCCTCCGACCGCGGCGTCGTCCAAGACCCGGACTCGGGAACGGAATCGGTCACTGAAGGGCGAGCCGACAGAGTCGAAATCGCATCCCAGGCGTCACGATTCGAACGCTGTCACAGAAGAAGATCTATCCGTCATGCGTCGATCCAGACAACGTCCGGCAGGCCCCGGAAGTGGGCGTCCGCGGTCAACACCCGAGCGTCGAACGCGCGGGCGTAGGCGAGCACGACCACGTCCGCGAAGCTGGGTGAGTTCAGCCGGGCTCCCCGAGCGAGCCGGCGGAGGTCGGTGTCGGCGCGAGTCGTTTGTAAGGCGACCTCGATCGAGACCGGAGCCACGTCGCTGAGCGCGGTAATGGTCCGGAGATGGCCCCGGATCAGACCCTCCGGTTGGCCGTCCCGTCCGAACTTCCGCGCGATCTCAGCGAGCACGAGATCCGGCGTGATGAGCAGATCCTCGCTCTCCAATCGTTGACGGGCCTCCAGGCCACGAGGCCCGGCGGTGAGAAACTCGACCCAGGCATACGAGTCAACGATCAGCGTCAAGCCGATCCGACTCCCGGAACGGTGTGGACAGGCGAGCGCTCCCGTACACCTGCGAGATGAGTTCGCGCCGACGGAGTTTCAGGAGCGACCTGATGGTTTCGTCCGCGGTTTTGGCATTGAGCGCCTTGCGAAACCGCTCTAGCTCCGAAACCGTGCTCCGAGAAACTCGGATCGATGTGACCGCGGAGGTCATACCACTGCATGCGGCATGCAGTATATGAAATCGTGGCACGTCATGGTAGATGGTGTGGGGGCATGCAGGAGCGGGAGGGTTGCGAGCTTCCGCATTCGGCCCTCTCCCAAAGCTCCCTCCACCGGCGTGACCATCTTTGCGACCGCAGGGGAGCGCTACCCGTCGCAGACATGATGCGCTCGCCGTACATCGTGGCGCGATGCCAAAGTCGCGACCCGCGTTTTTTGAGGTGAGGTCAACGTTTCGGGCCCCTCTAGAATTCGTCTACGAATGGCTTACGGACTTCAGTTCGAGCGATCCCGCGTTACTCGGTGACGACTACGAACGGCGCATTCTCGTCCGAAGCCGCCGACGGAAAGTCTTCGAAGATCTCTCTTCGACTCCGGACGGCTGGGTCTGGCTCAGGAACGAGGTGACGTGTCAGCCCCCGGACTCTTGGCACTTGACCGGGATCGGAAACCGACTATGCGCCGAAGCGGACTACAAACTCACTCCGGCCGGTTCCGAAGCATCGAGTCTCCGAATGCGCTGGCGGCTCCGCTCGGGACTGGTCCGAACCCCGATCCCGCCGAGGGAGGTCATCGAGCCAGCGATGTCGAGGGTCTGGTCGGCGTACGCAGAGCTGCTGGAGCGCGATTATGGCCTCAGTATCCGGAATCGGCGAGCGTAAGGAAAACTCCGGGCGCATTACGGCCCTCGCGTCGCCCGAAGATCAGAGCTCCAATCCTGACCCGACACTATCCATCCGCCGGACGCACGACTCTGACGGCACCGTCCGTGCTCGGATTCCATCGTTCTCCAGACCTGGCTCGGCGTGCGCCTAGGTTAGGGGGCGCTAGCTCACGCAGCGGCCGGCTCTAATCCCGCGGGGTCGAGGCAGGTTCGATCGCGGAAGCGATTCACTGCTCGGTGTTCGACCCAGGATCTCCGCCCGGATCTCGGGCGACCCCGCAGGTCGCAGCGTGGTTGTCGAGCTGGGCCTGGGTCGCGAAGGACGCTCCACACGCGCAGGTGAACGACGCTGGCATACTGGCCGCTCACAACCAAGCGGTGCCTTCAGCGTTTCGACTCCTACTCGACGCCCGGCGCGGTGCCCTTGGGCGGGACAGAAATCAGAGCCACGCGACGCGTCGCCCGACGACTAGAGCCTCGCGCCTTGAATCAGCTCAGATGGCTGTATGCGCGATTGCAACTATCTGACTCGCCGGGAGGGCCTAAGGTAGACCATCGTGGCAACCCCAGCGCCGACAATCACCCCGAGCATCAAAACAGCCTGAGGGAGGGGGAGCCAGAGAAGCGAGGTGACTTCCGTTGTGGTTCCGTAACTGAAGCCAACGTACGAGACTAACCCTTCGTCCGGGATGTAGAGTGAGCGGGTCGACTCGAGATAGATGGAAGGCATGTCATCGAGGCTCGGCGCGATCGTTGTCTCGCCGACCGAGTACTTGCCGGTATCATTGATCGCGAACACCCACCCTAGACAGATCGCGTAAATGTCGCCGTGAGTCGAGTCGAGTATCAGCTGCGAGGGGGCCGGGTCCCCACCATTGTATGGGGGAATCAGGGGAACCGTCGCGAACGGCCGGTACGTCGTCGCGTTGACGAACTCGATGGCTCCTCCGGGATAAGACCCATTGAGGGCGACTCCAAGGCCGATCCACCCGGCGTTCGGGTCGAGTACCGCCGCAGTGACGGTCCCATCCAGCACAGTGTTCTCGACGGTTCCGGTCCCAGGGTCTACGGCAACCAGGCCGGGCCCTACCGTGTAGAGGGCGGATGAACCCGACACCAGCAGGGCATTGGAAGAGCTGTCGTACACCAACCACTCGCACCCCGAGGGGATCGACTCGTTGAACGACGCTAGGCCAGTGGTCATGTTCAAGGCCAATAGCCATCCCTCGTCACAGACGTAGAGTAGGTGATCGACCGGATCCCAGGCGAACTGGTCCGAGTAGCCGGAGGCCCAGAAGCCGGCGTCGGGGTTACTGCCTTGAAATGGGATCCGACCGACGACTTGGTCTGTCGCGACGCTCACAGTGATTAGGCTCCCGGAGCTCGAGGAGGTATTCGGGGGATCGCACGCAGCATAGTACACGGTACCGGACCCCGGGTAGTACGGGTCGTAGGGCGCGCATGACAGATTTGTCGATGAGAAGCCTGTAACCGAGCCAGGCTGAAAAACGATTGAATAATTGTGGCCGAGATCGCCGGGACCAAGGTCGTTCTCGAGGTATGAGGTCGTCGAGGTCATCAGGACTTGGTCGGTCGAGGAATCCAGCGCGAATCCTGACGGCGCGTAGCACCGACCGTTCAGATCGGAGATCGGACAGAGACCACCCCATCCTGGGCTCATCCCGATCGTCTGGACCGTCGCAGTCGTCACGAATCCCGCGGTGTCCGTGGCGAGGACGGAGCCGCCCCACGACGCGCACAGCGCGACGACTGCGGAGATGACGCAGAGAGCCCCACTAGTCGATCTGCGAGGCCACGCTGAGTGAGCCGAGAGCCGCATCCCCGGTGGCAACGGGAAGTGAAATGGCGATGGTAAAGATTTCCAGCCGGCGCTTCCGATGAGCCGGTCTGACTGCGGAGGACGCGGTCGTAAGCTACGTTGCACCTTGTAGCGGGAGGTCCCCAGTCGCCTGGGGGACCGTGAACGCCCAGGGTGGTGACTAAATCTAAGGGGTGCGATTCGCGGCAGATGGCTTCGACGCGTCGTCTCGCCGCCATCATGTTCACCGACATGGTCGGTAGCACGGCGGCGGCTCAGAACGACGAAACAAGCGCGTTGAG
>JASHPT010000107.1 GCA_030037955.1 Thermoplasmata archaeon | reverse complement strand
AGAATGGGGCTGCCCGAATTTGAATCGGGGTCTCGGGCTCCCAAAGCCCGAAGGATGGACCAATAGAGCGGAGGGGATGGCTCCCCGTCCGTATCTACCCCACAGCCCCGCCCCGCGGCTAGACCGCTTCCACCCGTTTGAGCTTGCGCCCGATGAGGCATTCGGCCGGGCCCGGCTGGACCGTGCGGATCTGGAAGCGCTGCTTGGCGGGAAGCGAGGGTCCGGCGCAGACCTGCCAGTTGGGACAGTCGATGCGATTGCACGGGTAGCGGCCGGTCTCGATCGCACTCCCGGCCACCGCGCTCATCGATTCGACCACGAGCACCCGCGGGGTGGCCTCGACCTCGACCACGTTGGCGGCGGTCTCCTGCAGCGCGCACGGGTGCTGGATCGGCCGCACTTTCGTGACGCGGTACCGCCGGCCCGGGTCGAGCGTGAGGCAGGCGTGCCGGTAGGCACAGGTCCGGCAGATCGGGGCGCCGCCCATGTAGACGAACTCCGCGCCGACCTTCGCCTGCTCGTGCGACAGCAGCGTGATCTCGACCATGCCTTACCCGATCACCCCGGTCACGAGCGCGAGCTTTTCGGCCGCCTCCCGGGTCAGTCCGTTGTCCCCGAGGATCGTGTATCGCTCCGGCCGCAACGAGTGCGCCAACACGAGGCTCTCCACCACTTCCTCGGGAGTGACTCCGAGCTCCCGCGCCGTCGTCGGAGCGCCGATCGTGTGGAGCGCCGTACGAATCCGTCGCCAGTCGGCCCCGTGCAAGTAGAGCATCATGATCGCGCCGACGCCGACCTGCTCGCCGTGGAGCCCCGGCGTCCGGGCGACTCGGTCCAGGGCATGGCTGAACAGATGCTCGCTGCCCGAGCAGGGCCGGGAGGACCCGGCGACGCTCATCGCGATCCCCGAGATCATCATCGGCCGGATGGCGATCCAGACGGACTCCTCGAGACTCGGTTTGATGAGCGCCGCGTGGTCGATGATCTCCTGGGCGGCGTACTCGGCGAGGGTCGAGGCGGTGCTGGAGAACTCCTCGTTACGTAGCCGGGCCGCCAGCTTCCAGTCCAGCGTGGCGGTGACGTTGGATACGACGTCGGCACAGCCGGAGGCGAGCAGGCGGAACGGTGCCTGGACGATGACGGACGTGTCGGCCAGGATCCCGATCGGGACGACGCCCTCGACGCTCGAGACGCCCTTCTGGTCGCGCACGGAGGCCCGCGGAGAGGAGATTCCGTCGTGGGCCGCCGAGGTCGGCACGCTCACCCACGGGATCCCGAGCCGGGTGGCGGCGAGCTTCGCGATGTCGATCTTGCTTCCCCCGCCGACAGCGACCAGGAACCGGGAGCCGCCCGTCCGGGCTACATCGGTGACCCGGTCGATCTCGGCCTGGGTCGCCTCTCCGGCTTCGATCGTGTCGACGCTGAACCCGGACTGCTGGAGGATCTGAACCGCGCGCTCTCCGGCGATGGCACGGGTACGGGAGCCGGTGACCACCGACCCGTGCTTGGGAAAGTCGAAGGTGACGCACGATCGGCCGAGCTCGTCCAGAACCCCGTGGCCGGCGAGTACCGAGCGGGGGAACACCATCGCGCGGGCCTTGCCGAACGGGCTCTCCAGCCCGACCTGAACCTCCCGTCCGGAGTTCGAGCTCGCCGGCGACATCGACCGGCCCGAGGCAGGATAGCCGACTAATCACCTTTTGTGCGCGCGCCGGCGGTCGGCTATCGACCGGGCACGTCGCCCCAGAGGACCTTGTGCTCCTGGAGCATCGTCCGCACGTCCAGACGGTCGTGCAGCACCCAGTCGGCCAGGCGGCCGGCATCGGACCCCCAGACCGGCTGGAACACCGCCTGCGCGGGGCAGGGGTGGAGCCGCAGAGCCCGTCGGGCGTACAGGTAGTCTGTGCGATCCCCGATGACGAACTTCTCGACATCCGTCGGCCGAAGCAGCGGCAGGTTCGACCAGCGGTTGTGGGACTGCATCCGAGAGGACGGACACTTCACATCGACGCTCAGGATCACCCCCGGAATGTCGAGATAGGGTCGCACGTCGAGCGAGCCGCCGGTTTCGATGACCGTCGTGTACCCTTCGCGGCTCAACGCACGCACCAGCCGCACCGACTCCGATTGGAGGAGCGGTTCGCCCCCGGTCAAGCACACGTGTCGGGTACGGTGCCTCTCGATCTCGCGGAGGAGCGAGGGGATGGATCGCTCGACCCCCGGCCCGAAGGAGTACGTCGTATCACACCACGTGCACCGGAGATTGCAGCGGGCGGTCCGGATGAACGATGTACGGACGCCGGTGAGCGGACCTTCGCCTTGGACCGAGTGGAAGACCTCGATGATCCGCACGGCCGCTTCGAACGACGGCGGGGGTAAGAGGGTTTGCGGCCCCACGCGGTCCGGCCATCCCGAGAAAAAAGAACCTATCAAATAGCGGCCCCGGTTCCGAGCCACTCCTATGGAGCGGGCCCGGGAGGCACGGTGGCAGGCCGCCTGGGCGGCGGCGGGCCTCGCGGCCGCGCGTCGCGTACCGGGACGGGAGAAGTTCTTCGCGCTTGTTGCCTACCCCGGGGCCAGCGGTTTCCTCCACATCGGCCATCTCCGGGGCCTCGCCTATGCAGATGCGCTCCACCGGTACCACCGGATGCGTGGCCGCCAGGTGTTCTTCCCTACGGGAACCCACGCCTCCGGGCTCCCCGCCGTTACCTTCGCGCAGAAGGTCGCGGCGCGGGACGTCTCGACCGTGGGCCAGCTGAGATCCCAGGAGGTCCCGGAGTCCGAGTGGGACGCGCTGTCGGATCCGGTCACCGCGGCCCGGTTCCTGGGCCAGACCTACCTCCGGGTGTTTCGTCAGGTCGGGTTCCTGATCGACGAGAGCGCCTACGGCACGACGATCGATGACGACTACCAGGCCTTCATCCGGTGGCAGTTCGGCCGGCTGGATCGAGCCGGCCTCGTGGTCCAAGCCCCGTACTATGCCTCGGTCTGCCCCGTCTGCGGCCCGGTGTCGGTCGATCCGTCGGAGACCGACCTGTCGCGGGGTGGCGAGGCCGAGTGGATCGAGTACACGAGTGTCCCGTTCCGGCTCGGCGACGGACGGATCCTGCTCACGGCGACGCTCCGGCCCGAGACCGTCTACGGGGTGACCAATCTC
>JASHPT010000106.1 GCA_030037955.1 Thermoplasmata archaeon | reverse complement strand
GCGATTCTGGCAGAGAAGGCGTTCTACTCGCTCAAGGCCCCGATCGTCCGCGTGACCGGGTTCGACACCCCCTTCCCCTATGCTCTCGAGAACCTGTATCTCCCGAATGCGGCGCGTATCCGTCAGGCGACGCTGGACGCGGTGAAGGCGGCCTAGGAGGCGGACGGTCGATGGAGTACGAGTTCCGGCTCCCGGATATTGGCGAGGGCGTCGCGGAGGGGGAGGTCGTCCGCTGGTTCGTCAAGGAGGGGGACAGTATCCAGGAGGACGCGCCGCTCGTCTCTGTTCTCACGGACAAGGCCAACGTCGAGATTCCATCCCCGAAGGCCGGACGCGTACTTCGGCTTCATGCGAAGGAAGGAGAGAAGGTCAAGGTCGGGGGCGCCCTGGTGACGCTCGAGGTGGCCGGGGACGGGCCGAGCGCCGGTCCCGGCGGGGCCGTCGCACCCCCGGTACCGGCCGCTCCGACGCCGGCGCCGGTACGGGCCGCTCCTCTCACGGCCTCGGCCCCCGGTCGGTCCACGGCCGCTCCGTACGTCCGTCGACTGGCGGCGGAACGCGGCATCGACCTCGCGACCGTGACGGGCTCGGGGCCCGGGGGGCGGATCCTCGAGTCCGACCTCACGAAGGCTTCGGCGGGCAATCCGCCTGCGCCGGCGGCTGCCTCGGCGCCGGCAGCGAGTGCGGCGCAGGCTCCTGCCCCGCCGGCCCTCGCGACGGCAGCGGCGGCTCCGTCGGATGAAGACGTCCTGGAGAGGGTGCCCCTGCGCGGGGTGCGACGCGTGATCGCCGAGCACATGACCGAGGCCCGGCACAAGGCTGCGCACTACACCTACGTCGAGGAGGTGGACGTCACCGCCCTCATCGAGGTCCGCGACCGGATGGCGAAGCATGTCGAGAAGAAGGGCACGCGACTCAGCTATCTGCCGTTCGTCGTCAAGGGAGTAGTCGCGGGGCTCCGGGCATACCCCCGGGTGAACGCCCGGTTTGACGATGAGCGACAGGAGCTCGTCGTCCATCGATCGTACAACATCGGGATCGCGACCGCCGCCCCGGACGGGCTGCTCGTTCCCGTGCTGCAGCACGCCGACCGGAAGAGCGTCAGTGAGATCGCCCGGGAGATCCAGGAGCTCGCAGAGAAGGCCCGGGAGGGCAAGCTCAGCCGGGCGGAGATGAGCGGAGGCACCTTCACGATCACGAGCCTCGGCGCGTTGGGCGGGGTGCTCGCCACCCCCATCCTGAACTACCCCGAGGTCGCGATTCTCGGGGTGCATCGCATCGTCCGTCGGCCGGTGTACCGGGCGGACGGCACGATCGGTCCGGCCGACCTCATGAACCTCTCGATCTCGCTCGACCACCGGGTGCTGGACGGGATCGTCGGGGCGCAGTTCATCGCGGTCGTGAAGTCCTATCTCGAGGACCCGCACCAGCTGTTTGCGGAACTCGCATGACGGCGGGCACCGACGTGCTCGGGCTGCCCTACACCGCTCAGGACCTGGAGCGCCGCCTAGGCGACCAGTGGGCCCGCCTGCTGTGGACGGCCTACCGCTGGATGCGCACGGCCCGGGCGCTGGACGACCGGATGGTCGCGCTCCAGCGGCAGGGCCGGGTCGGTTTCTACGGGCCGGCGACCGGGCAGGAGGCGGTCAGCATCGCCGCCGGACTGGCCGTCCACGAGAACGACTGGGTGTTTCCCGGACTCCGCGAGCAGCTGGTGGCCCTCGTCCGGGGTCATCCCCTCGGGACCTACATGCATCATCTGTTTGCCGATGCCCGGGATCCCGCTCTCGGTCGCCAGATGCCCTGTCATCCGACCGCCCGGGAGGTCCGCTACGTCTCGATGTCGAGCTGTGTCGGCACCCAGATCTCCCAGGCGGTCGGCTGCGCGTACGCCGCTCGGCTCCGACGCGAGGACGCCGTTGCCCTCGCCTTCTTTGGAGATGGAGCCACCTCGGTCAACGACTTCCACGCCGGGATGAACTTCGCCGGGGTCTACCACCTGCCCGTCGTCTTCTGCTGCACGAACAACCAGTGGGCGATCTCACTGCCCGTGGCGCAGCAGAGTCATGTGGACCAGCTCTCGGAGAAGGCGGCCGCCTACGGCTTCTCCGGTCGTCGGGTCGACGGGTCCGACTTCATCGAGTGCTATCTCCAGCTGGCCCAGGCGCTGGACGCGGCGCGGAGCGGAGGAGGTCCCTCGATGCTGGAGTTCCTCGTGTACCGGATGAGCGCGCACTCGACCTCGGACGACCCGTCCCGGTACCAACCGGTCGACTGGAAGCGCCAGGCCGTCCAGCACGACCCGGTCCTCCGGCTCGAGCAGCTGCTCGGCGCCCTCGGCATGCTGTCCCAGGACATCCTGCGCGAGACCGACCGCCAGATCGACGCGACGCTGCGAGAGGCCATCTCCCAGGCCGAGGCAACGTCCCCGCCGGGGCCCGAGACGCTGGAGCTCGACGTGCTCGCCCGGAACGTCCCCGGCGCGGGGGCCGGTGGCTGACCATGGCCGGCACCTACGCGCGGAGCACTGCGGTCCTGGTGGTCGGCGGGGGCCCGGGCGGCTACATGGCGGCGATCCGCCTGGGTCAGCTGGGCCGCAAGGTCCTGCTGGTCGAGAAGGACCAGCTCGGCGGAGAGTGTCTGAATCGCGGATGCATTCCATCCAAGGCCCTCATCCACCTCGCCTCGCTGGCCGAGGCCGTCCGCGGAGAGGGGCCGGAGATCGGGCTGCGAAGCTCCGGCGACATCCAGGTCGATATGGCGTCGGCCCAGCGCTGGAAGGATTCCGTCGTCGCGAAGGAGCGCTCCGGCGTGGCCTCGCTGCTGAAGAGCGCCGGCGTCGCCGTGCTTCCGGGAACGGCTCGACTCACGGGGCCGCGGTCGGCCGAGCTCACGGCGCCGGACGGTGGGCGCGAGCGGATCGACTTCGAGCAGGCGATCCTCGCTACCGGTGCCGTCCAGTCGACGATCCGCGGCTTCGAGACGGACGGCGACCGGGTGGTGAGCGCGTACGACGTGCTCAACTGGACGCAGCTTCCCGGATCGCTTCTCGTACTGGGCGGAGGAGTCACCGGCTGCGAGCTCGGGGAGTTCGCCGCCTTCGCCGGCGTGGCCGTGACCATCGTGGAGCTCATGCCCCAGCTCCTGCCCGGAATGGACCCCGAGCTGGCCCGCGAGCTCACGCGACGACTCGAGGCCCGGGGAGTCAAGACCTGGACCGGCGCACGAGCCTCCGCACTCCAGCGCTCGGACTCCGGCGTGCAGGTGACCGTGGAGAAGGAGGGCGCCACGACGGTGCTGTCGGGCGAGCGTCTGTTCGTCACGGTCGGCAAGCGCCCGGCGACCCAGGACCTTGGACTCGAGGACGCCGGCGTGGAACGGGATCCCAAGACCGGCTTCATCCCGGTGAACGACCGGCAGGCAACGAACGTCGAGAACATCTACGCGGTCGGAGACTGCTGCCGGCCGCCGATGCTTGCGCACAAGGCCTACCGCGAGGGAGTGGTGGCTGCGGAGGCGATCGCCGGCCTACCGACCCGGTATCAATTCCAGGCGATGCCGTCCGTGGTGTTCACGGTGCCCGAGCTCGCGAGCGTCGGGCTCACATCCCCGGAGGCCGAGGCGGCGGGGTTCCACCCGAGGGACGCACGGTTTCCCTACGCGGCGCTGGGCCGGGCCCACGCGTCGCACGCCACGGACGGATGGGTCAAGCTGGTCGCGGACGAGCCCTCGGGGGCGATCCTGGGGTTTCAAGGAGCCGGCGCCGGTGTCGGCGAGCTCGTCGGCGAGGTAGGCTTCGCGATTGAGATGGGAGCGAACGTTCGGGACCTCGCGCAGACGATCCATCCGCATCCGACGTTCTCAGAGTTGCTTCAAGAGGTCGCCCTGCTCTGGCTGGGGGAGCCGATGCATGTCGCCCGGAGGAATTCGCCTCGCCCATCGTGACTGGGGTCGGCGCGAGTATGCGCCGGCGCTCGAGGAGATGCGCCGATTGCGGGCGGCGCGCCGGCGGGGCGAGATCCCGGACACCCTGCTGCTGGTCGAGCACCCGCCGGTGATCACCGTCGGAGTCCAGGGCGCCGACGGCGATACCCTGCCTCCCGGGATCCCCGTCGTCCCGGTCGAGCGCGGCGGCAAGAGCACGTACCACGGGCCGGGGCAGCTGGTCGGCTATCCGATCGTCGACCTGGACGTTCGCGGTCGGGACATCCGGCGATTCGTCGGCGACGTCGAAGAGGTCGTGGTCGAGGCGCTCGCGACCGTGGGCGTCCCGGCCGGTCGTCGGACCGGCCAACGGGGCGTTTGGGTCGAGGAACGACGCAAGATCGCGTCGGTCGGCATCGCGGTGGAGGAGTGGGTCGCGTTCCATGGGTTTGCCCTGAACGTCGGAACCGACCTCTCGGTCTTCGCAGCCTTTCATCCGTGCGGTCTCCCGGGCCAGGTGATGACGTCCGTCTCCCGGGAGCTCGGCCGGCCGGTCCCCACGGAGGCGCTCAAGGCCCCGGTCCTGTCGGCCTGGGCTTCGGTCTTCGGAGCGCCGGCGTCCGCCCCGGTCCAGGCCCGGGCGACGACGCCCGAGCGGCCTGCGGCGGCGTGAGCGCTGTGGCCTCCCCGCACCCCCGTCTTCTCCTGGTCGGCGGGGGGGGCGGACTCGTCGGTCGGGCCCTGCTGCCCACTCTCGGCCCGACCTACGCCATTCGCTCGGTGCACCGAAGCCGCGCGGCCAACGAGGGGGCCGGAGTCGAATGGGTCCCGGCCGACGTACGGGCCGTGCGAGACTGGAGACCGCTTCTCGCAGACGTCGATGTGGTCATCAACCTCGCGTGGTACCGCTGGGCCTCGCCGGACAGTTTCGAGTCGCTGTCTCGGGGACTGGTCTCGCTCATCGAGGCGGCAGCGACTGCCGGCATCCGCCGGTTCGTGCACATCAGCGTACCGGCGGCGCCGGACCGGATGGAGCAGGACCTCCCTTACCTCCGCTGCAAGCGGGCGGTGGACCGAGCCCTGGTCTCGAGTGGGCTCTCGTATCGCATCGTACGTCCCACGATGCTGTTCGGAACCGGCGACGTGCTGCTCAGCGTGATGATGCGACTGATGCGACGGTACCCCTGGTTCCCCATGTTCGGCGACGGGGAGTATCATGTGAGTCCCGTCGCTGTGACCGACCTCGCCGAGGTCATCCGACGGGAGACCGAGTCCGGAAGTTCAGGGACCGTCGACCTGGGGGGGCCCGAGCGGTTTCGGTACCGGGACCTCACGGACCGGATGTTCCTCGCACTGGGAAAGGCGCCACGCTACTGGAGGATGTCGCCATCCACGGCGCGCCGCCTTACGGGCCTCCTCGTCTCGCTCGGGTCGACGTTGCTCTACCCGTACGAGGTCGACTGGCTTGTGAGCGACATGCTCGGGCTGCCGCCGTACGAGGGCCTGGACCGTCCGCTCCGTCGCGTGAGTCCGCACCTCGAAGGACTGGCTGCGAGTCAAGCAAAAAGGATCCGGGCCTAGTGGGCCGGGGCCGGGACCGACGGCCAGCGTGGCGAGTCGAGGAGATGCAAGGTCTCGTGGAGGAAGTAGCCGGGAACGATCAGGGAAAAATAGCCGAGCACGGTCACGGCCGGTAGCAGCCGACGTGCGGGGCCCCACCCGCCCGTCCGGGCGGACTGGAGCAGCCAGCCCGACCAGACGACCGTGAGTACCGGCAGGAGCATCGCCGCAGCAATCGGAGCGATCAGTACATCGCTCTGGACCAACACGGCGGCTGCCGCAACCAGGTTCGCGGGGTTCACGGCCCAGAGGAACAGGAGAACCAGGATGCCCTCGGCGACGAAGGCTCCGGCCGCCGTAAGTCGGGCCCGGTGCAGCCAACGTATCGCGAGATGGGCCGGAGCCGTCCCGGCCGCGGGCGACCCTGGAGCCTCCTGGGGTACCATAGGCGGACCCTCAGCGACTCCTGGCCTAGCTCATTAACCTGCCCCGGCCCCTACCTCGGACGGCCGCCCTCGCCCGACGTTGCGGGGTCCCTCCGGTAGACGTCCGGAGCCGGCTTTGGGATTCTATTCACAGGGTTCACCTTTCGATGCCCGCTGCTTTCGCTCCCTTCCTTTCCCTCCGCTCCGCCCGTGCCCCCTCGACTCTTCGAAGGGGTAGCGGGGCCTC
>JASHPT010000105.1 GCA_030037955.1 Thermoplasmata archaeon | reverse complement strand
TGGGAATTGCAACCCGCACGCTCTGAGGGGCTCGAAGTTCTCGGGACTCTGCAATTTCGGGACCCCTCTCCTCTTCGAAACTTTGAAGCGGGTTGAATAAATCACTGTGCGATGCCGGATCCGGACGAACCGGCCGAATGGGTATCTGGCCGTTCCGCGTTGCCTTGGTACATCGGATTGTTGATCGTATTCTGGGTGGCAGAAGTTGTTTCGCAGTACGCGTTGAATATTGGCTTCTCGTGGGCGGGGATTCCGGTCGATACGCCCCGGTCGGAGTTGCTCGTCCAGTTGCTGGCGATCGGCTTTGCCATCGGTCCCCTCTTTTGGTGGGCCCTGGCGGTTCCGATTCCCGCTTCGAGGCTCGGTCTCACATCTGAGGGACTGATTTTCGGCTACGGGTTGGGATCCCGCTTCGTTCCGTGGGACCGGACTCAGCTCCGAACTGACCGTTTGGAGGTTCTACCTCGCCGATTCGGTCCTCGGAGCGTGTACTCCCTGACTCCGTTACAGACCAAGTGTATCGAATTAATCCGGTCTGAGACCTAACCGCAACAGTCAGGACCCAGCCTTAGAACGAGCACTCGGCCCGCCTGTAGATCAAACCGTTAATGGACACCGATGTTCGGCTGAATGGCCTCGCCACAGCTCCTTGACCTGCCGCCAGTCTTCGTTTGCTATGGAGTTCTGTACTCAGAGAAAAGTGCCCCACGTATACGTGCTGGCCCGGAACTTGCTAAAGTTGATACTAAGGCAAAGCAACCCGTCCAAGATTAGGGTAGTCGGAAAGACGGGCAAGGCGTTCGACCGCATTCGAACAGTCGCTGGGGCCGATGCCGAGTTCATCCCCGGGGGAGTCTCGGCGTACTTGACTCAAGAGGGAGTCTAGTGCACCTCGACGGCTACAAGCCACCCTGTTCCTCTCGCAGAGCGCGCTGCTCCAAACACGCAATGGGAATTCACGCCCGAGAGTACGTGGGGCCTAGTGCGGTTACGGCTGCGGGTCCTTGATTCGTCCTGCCGTATGCGCCCAACTAACCCAGTTGTAGATCGGCGCATCGACGTTGATCTGCCAGAGGAGCGCATTGATCTCGCCGCGATGCTGCAGCTCCTCCTCGACTAGGTGCCAGAGGGCATCTCGTACCGGGACCTGGCAGTCGTGATCGGATCCGACTCCGTTCTTTCGCGCGATCATTCGCGAGAGATCGGCCTCGCTCAGCTCCGCCATGACTCGGCGGATCTGGGTCTGGATGTAGTCTTCGTCCGTCCGCAGCACTTCGATTGAGGGCGGGGCGTTCGCGTCGCCCGCCTGTTCAGGGAATGGGAACTTAGCGGCATCCCTCATCCAGAAGTACAAGGCCCCTTGCGAGTGCGCGAAGATGTCGTACAGACTGGGGAACGATGCCCCGCGATCCCGGGTCAGCTCGGCGGAGTCCAGCTTCCCGAGGGTATCGAGGTATCCCTTCCGCGCCTCGGCGATGTATGCGAACCAGTTTCGAATGCTCTCCACCTCAGAGTCCATTGCGACATCCCCCGGCTTCCGGAGCCAGCCCCCGTGCGATGATTACACCGCGGGTCGCGTGCCGAGTGCAACGCGGGCGGGAATCGGGTACGTCCATCGGCCCGCGGATGCCCCCTGGCACAGTAGATTGGAGTTCCCGAATTCCGGTCGTGCTGGCGACCGCTTGCCGATAGCTGACGTGACGCTCAGCAGTTGCAGCTGCCATCCTCGATGACCCTGCGAAGAAGGAGGTTCAGCCGCTGCAGATCGCCTTCGCTCCATGACTCGAAGGCCTTCGCGGTCTGCGCGACGACCGCCTGTTGAAGCTCTCCCATGAGACTCTGGCCCTTCTTCGTGGCTTTGAGATGGACCACCCGCCGGTCCGAGCGGCTTCGGTCGCGAACGATCAGGGCCTCGGCCTCGAGCTTGTCCACGAGTCCGGTGATGTTCCCCGTGGTGACTCCCAGGGACTTCGCGAGATCCCTCGGGGTACCGCGGCCCTCGCTCACCAGGCTCCGGAGCACCAGGAACTGGCCCATCGAAAGCCCGCGGTGGGCCAACGCCATGCGGAAGCGTGCATGGACAGTGAAGGAGGCCCGGCGGAGATTGTGAACCAGGGCCTCCATCACCGGCCGGCGCGTCTGCGGGCTCACGGAGGCGAGAGGGGACAACCGGTCTTAATAGGGTGACGGTGCCCCCGGGACAATTCGCTTAGCAGTAAACTACTTAGAAGTCAACTGCCTCGGTCGCGGCAAGGGAGCCAGTGCGGGCACGAGCTGAGCATCGCCGCTTGCCTTCGGTATCGCCTCGGAGACCGGGGGTCCAGGATAGCTCATGATTTACCGGGCCGAGGTGCTCGAGTCCCGTCCGCTCACCCCGAGCGCGCACATGATCCGCGTCGAGAAGGCGCCGGGCTTTGCGTACCTCCCTGTCCAGTTTTGTGGGCTCGAGCTGGTGACCAGCGCTGGCGGCGTGGAATACCCGATGTCGCTGGCCTCGTCCCCGACCCAGGAGTTCCTGGAGTTCGGTGCACGACTCTCGTCCTCGCCCTGGAAGACGGCCTTCGCGGCCCTCCGGCCCGGCGACGAGGTCGAGATCGACGGCGCGTACGGGCACTTCGTTCTCGACACGGCCCGAGACGCCGTGTTCGTCGCAGGAGGGATCGGTATCACCCCTCTCAAGGGCATGGCCGACTATCTCACCGACACCCAGTCGCCTCGTCACGCGGTCCTGATCTATGGCAACCGGAGCCAGGACGAGATCGCCTACCGCAAGGACCTCGACAGGCTGGAACAGGTCAACGGGAATTTCACCGTCCTTCACACGCTGTCCCGGGAGCCCAGTGACAGCGGGTGGACCGGCCGCCGAGGCCGGATCGATGCGGCGCTCCTGCAGGATGCAGCCTCCCGGCTCCAGGATCCGGTGTACTATCTGTGCGGCCGGGGCGCGATGGTGATGGAGGTCGGGCAAGCGCTCCTGAGACTCGGCGTCTCGCGAGAGCGGATTGCGTTCGAGGTCTTTCGGGGATACTCATGAGTACACCCGAGTCCCGAAGCGCAGCGGCCCCCACCCGAGCGCCTTCGGAAGGCCAGGCGAGCGGCTCGGACTTGCCCGTCCTCGTGGTCGGAGCCACCGGGAACCTGGGGGGACGGGTTGTGGACCATCTCCTCGCCCGGGGGAGGCGAGTCCGGGCCCTCGTGCGGCCGGGCACCGACGCCACTCATCTGGCTGGGAAGGGGGTGGACGTCGTCCGGGGGGATTTGACCCAACGGGCATCACTCGACCAGCCCCTGAGGGGACTCAGCGCGGTGGTCACGACGGCCGCTGGCTACACCGGTCGTCGGAGAGGGGACTCGCTCGCGACCGTGGACCTCGCAGGGAACCGGAACCTGGTCGATGCGGCTGCCAGGGCGGGTGTTCCGCGATTCGTTCTCACAAGCATCCTGAAGTGCGATCAGGCTCCGGATGTGCCCCACTTCTGGGCGAAGAAGCTGGTCGAAGACCAGCTCGAGGCACAAGGGGTCTCGTTCGTCGCGTTGCGTCCTGGAGCGTTTATCGTGCCTCCCGGGGCGGGCTGGGACTTCTGGTCGAAGGGGTTACGCAAGGGCCGTCTGCGGTCGTTCGGACCGACCGACGTACCGTGGACGTGGATCCACGTCGACGACGTGGCGCGCGCCCTCTCCCTGGCGGTCGACGCGCCCGGCGCCGTCGGGAAGCGCATCGATCTCGGGACGGACCGCGCCGTGTCGATGAACGAGATGGCCGAGGTGTTCGGCCGGATCCTGAACCGCCCGATTCGTACCGTGGGCATGGGCGGGATGGGCGCGATGATGGGTCTCGCGTCTCACTTCAGCCACCGGATGAGGGACATGCAGTCCATGATCGCGTTTTTCGGCACCGGAAAGTACGTGGCCGATACCCGGGTGCAAGGCGAGCTATTCGGCCCGATTCCAACGCTCGAGGATTCGCTGCGTCGTTATGCCCGCGCGGGCAGCCTGGCCTGACCCCCGAACGCTTCCGCTCGAGCCGCCTTCCGTCGGGAACGGCTATAACTGCCAGAGCGACCGTCGCGGCTGAGCTGCTGAGGCAACCGGATGGCAGACTCCCGGGAATCTCGGACCCGCACGATCCGTTGGCAGGATCCGGCTCAGTTTGCTCAGCCGTTGCGCAAGCTGCCCGGGCTGGACTTCATGCGGGCTTTCCTCTCTGGCGAATTGCCGCCGCCACCGTTCATGGAACTTCTCGGGGTTCGAATCGCCTCGGTGGAACCCGGTTCCGTGGCCTTCGAGTTCGACCCCGCAGAGTACATGTACAGTCCGTTGGGCAACGTCCATGGTGGGATCGTGACGGTTCTCCTCGACACCGCGATGGGCTGCTCGTTCCACACTACCCTCCCGGCGGGCGTCGGCTACACTACCTTGGAACTGAAGGTCAACTTCCCGAGACCCGTCACTAGCAAGGTCGGGACACTGAGAGCGCAGGGTCGGGTCGTCCACTCGGGGTCCCGGGTCGCCATCTTGGAGGCCCGACTGACGGACCTTCAGGAAAAGTTGTACGCGACCGCAAGCTCCACCGTGCTCATTCTTCGACCGGAGTCCTCGTAGACGGCGGATTTCCCTCGCCTACCCGGTGTTTTTTCTGCGCCGGGCCCCCGGCACCGGTATACTCTCGTTCTCCTGAGGCCTATTTAGCCGGGGTCGTATTTTGCGGTCATGCGGAAGGTCGTGCTGGACAGCCTGGTGTCGCTGGACGGATACTACACCGACGCGAAGAGTCAGATCGACTGGTTCGAGTTCGACGACGCGGACATGGCCTGGTCCCACGATGCACTCAGCAACATCGGTACCCTCGTGTTCGGACGAAAAACCTACGACGAGTTCTCGGAAGTGTTCCCGAAGATGAAGGACCCCGCGTCCCAGGGGTGGGACCCGTTCATCCCGGAGACGCTCAACGCCCTCCCGAAGGTCGTCTTCTCGCGGACACTCACGGAGGGGACATGGAAACCGGTGACGTTCGTTCGGACGGACCCGGTCAAGGAGGTCGCCCGGCTGAGAGAGGGGACGGGCAAGGACATCCAGATCGTAGGCAGCGGTTCAATCGCGTCGGCGGTCATTCGCGCCGGTCTCGTCGATGACTTCCGGCTCCGAGTGCAGCCTATCCTCCTCGGTTCCGGCCGGGCTCTCTTCCCGACTGAGGCGGACCGCCTCCGGTTGAAGTTGGTGAGTGCGAAGCCGTTCGCCTCCGGCGTCCTCGGGTTGCGCTACGAGCCGAAGAACGCGTAGGCGAGGACGGGGTTCCCCCCTCAGCGATTCGGGCCTTCCACGACGACCACGGCCTTGGTCGTCGCTCCGGCCTGGCGGAGCTGGAGCACGGGCGCGTACTCTGGGGAGCCGTACCAGGTGCGGAAGGCAGCCGTACTCGGAAACTCGAGGATGACCACGCGGGCGGGATTCCAGTTCCCTTCGATTACTTGCGGCGGCCCGGCGCACAGTGTCTTGCCCCCGTGCTTTTCGAGCGCCGGTCCGAACTTCTCACGGTACTCGGCTGCCTTAGCCTGGTCATGCCAATCGATGTCGAAGAGTGCGTAGGTTGCCATGGTCGTCGCCATCGGCTGGACGCGCGAGGGGAATTATACCGTACTCCAGGTCGCCAGTGCAACCCGCTGGAACTCATGCAGCGCAGTTGACGTAAGGGCCATGAGACCAGTTTTCGGAATCACCATCGAGCGGTGATATCCCATGCCTGGAGGTGATCCGCCGTCGGAGAGCCCTCCGCCCTCGTGCCCCCGGTGCAGCCAGGTGATGGTTCCGGGGTACATGGCGGGCGGCGCGCGCACTAACTGGGTCGACCGCATCGGCTGGTTCGACGCTGCGCTCTGGAAGGGAGAACCCATCATTCCCATGGTGGACACGTTCCCCACCCCTCACCTCCGGGGGTGGCGATGCAGTGCATGTCGGCTCCTGTTGATCGACTATGGCGCCGGAGTGGTCCACTTCGACTCTCCGAGCGAGACAGCGAAGTCCCGTTAGCCGGCCATGGTACCGGGCGATGGTGCCCCTGCTGTAGGTGTACTGAGTCTTGCAGCGAAAGTCCTCCCTGGCGATCTGTGTGGCCCTCCCAGTGAGCCGGACTCCCACCGGCCCATAATCGACTTGAGGTGGACAGGCCTACGGCCGCTGTGCGCCGGTACTGGCTCCTGTTTCTTGTCGGTGTTGCGATCGCCGGTGCGGGGACCGGCATTGCAACGTACTACGCCCTGGTGGTCTGGCCAACGATTACGGCTACCTTTGGATCGGGATGCCCCCAGTTCGGTCCGTGCGGTCCGCCCCCTGTCCCACTGTGGTTCCGGGGTCCGATGCTCCTGGGCGAGGCACTCGTGGTACTCGGGATTGCTTTCCTAGCGGCTAGCGCGGTGTCGCGCGCCAAAGCAGGTCCCGTACCCCGAGGTCTGCGATCTCTTCCGGCGTGTCTTGTCCTCGCAGGGGCCGTCGGTCTTCTGACCCTGGCCTTCGTGGGTGACCACCCCGGACCCAATCCCAGCCTGGGTGTCTTGATCCTCGGAGGCCTCCTTGCTCTTCTCGGCGTCCTCTGGCTTGGTTCGCTCTTTTGGTCGGTACGTCCTAGACCTACGTGACTGGGTGGGAGCCGCCCATACGCAAACGACAGGGTGACGGTCGGAGCGCACATGGATCGAAACGAACTACGGGGGGAGCTCGGACGAAACCCAGCGGAGAATGCGAGCTGCCTGCAGACGGACCTCGACGGCCTCTCTCTCGGTGAACTCCCGCGCCTCGTACTCCACGCGGTTCTGCCGTTCGAGCACCTGTGCGACCTGTCGGAGCACCACGTCCGACTTCGGCAGATCGAGGGATCTGACCATTCCGACCACCCCGGCATGATCTTGTCCGCTCCAACGCTGACCGGCTCGGCGGACGGTCAGGGCGTCACACGAGGAAATCACGCAATGAACTCCGAGAAGACCGACGGAGTTCCAAGCTCGGTCGGCGGCGGCCCGGTCCATCTGGCGGGCGAACTCACGCGCTCGTGCCAGGTAAATGGAATACCTTGCCTTCGGCAGAACTTCTGTTCGAGCCATCGTCTAGCGAGCCCCGGTCTCCACTTCCACTCCCTCTCGCTCGATCGATTCGAGGAGGGCGGGGTTCCTGGGTCGCGCTAGCTCCGCTCGAGTGTATACCAACGAGGAGACAGGATTTCCGAATCGATCCCAAACTCGGGCTCGGATACGCCGGACAGCCTCTTCGACTTCGAGCCTATCTGCGGGCGTCCGGACCTGGACGAACAAGTCCACATCGCTGTCCGGGCGTTCCTCCCCCCGAGAAACAGAGCCAAACAGCCGGGCCCGTTCGGGCCTCGCATGTCGGAGTTCATCCGACAGATCGTGCAGAAGCTCCGACCTCAGGCTCGCCTCTTGCACGAAGAGGCCCGTTAGCGTTGCGAACAGGACATGAAAGGAGTTCAGCCGCCAAGAGTACGACCGTCCGACGACTTCGCGAAGAACAACGGACGTGTCTGCGAGTTCGGCGAGGTCGCGGGCGGCTTGGGCGGTGGACACACCCGCAGAACGTGCCAGTTCTCGCCCCGTCCATCTTTGACCCGGAGATCCGAACATCGTTCGGAGCAGCTCCAACTTCGTCTTACTGGCGAGAACCGGGTTCAAGGCTCGCTGGAACTGCATGTATCTTGTTGGATACATGTATAACTTCTAAGAGACATAAGCCTTCCTTTCCATTCCGCCGCCGGTGTCTGCTCCAACGACAGCGGGGGGGAAGGACGCCGTTGAGGACGAGATCCAGCATCCCTGGGAGCAGGACCGGGAGTGTCGGAGGGGGGCCGACCGGACTTCTTCCAAACCTCTCCGGCGGCGGTGGGCACGCCAGCGTGACTCCCTGCGTGCCGGCAATCCGGAAATCGTGATGGCGGGAGTAGACTCGTAGGTCTCCGTTGTCGCCCGAGTGACGCCCCGGGAGGAGAGTGGCCCGCGTTGGTCACCCCGGAGCGGTTTGGGGCGGATCGATCCCCCACGACTACGCGAGGTTCATTCTCGCCAACAAGTCTTGGTATCGAGGATCTCGGCGAACGTTCTCGTACCGCGAAGGTAGGCGAATGTTCATCAGCGGGAGATCATGCGCCACGAGTGACTTGTCGAGCCAGCGAAAGCACTCATCCAGATCGCCGAGCTCCGCATAGATTTGGGCTACGTTCGTAGGTAAGAAACCGACCAGAGGCAGTGTCTCCTCGTGCCGTAGGATTTCCCTCGACTTGTCCGACTCCCCGGAGCGCGCGAGACTCCACGCCCGTAGGACTTGTCTCCACCGAACATCGGGATCGAGCGCTTCGACCCGTCGCCATTCCTCGAGACCCTTGGCAGTCTCCGATCGGGCGAAGTAGTAGTCCCCGAGCAGGAAATGATAGTCGGAATCGGGCGCGAGCGCTTTGATCTTCTCAAGTGAGACCCACGCCTCGTCGAGACGACCGAGCGTAGTGAGCAGCCACGCGATATCTCTGAGGTTTTGGAGCCACAGGGGGTCGGCAGCCTCGGCAAGCCGGAACTCGGCCAGCGCCTCCTCCGGCCGGCCTACGTAATCCAGGATGTTGCCGTAGCCGTTGTGGGCCAAGGCATGGCTCGGACTGAGCGAGAGGGCGGCCTTGAATTCTCTTTCCATCCCGGCGTAATCCTGTTCCCGAAAGAGGACCGCCGTCATCCCAACATGGGCATCCGAAAGATTCGGATCCAGTTCCAGAGCTCGAGCCGCAGACGCTCGTACCTTCTCTACCCATTCCGTGCGGGATAGGTCCGTGTACCAAATCCCGAGGTACCGCGTGCAACTCGCCAGCCTGCCGTACGCGCCTGCGTTGGTAGGGTCCAGCGAGATAGCAATCTCGAACTCGCGCTGGGCCGCCTCGAGCGCGGCTTGAGAAGTTTCTCGCATGAGTGTCAGCCCACGAAGGTAGGCGAGATAGGACTCGGGTCGTACGGTCGCTCGCGAGTCGAGACGCGCCTCTTCCGCTGGCCGCAGCTCAAGCCTCAATGCATCCGCTACTTGCTTCGCGATCTCGGTTTGAACTGCGAACACGTCATCGAGCTCTCGGTCGAAGGTTTTGGCCCATAGATGTCGGTCGGTCCGGACCTCAATCAGCTGGGCTGTGATCCGTAGCCGATTCCCGGCCTTCCGAACGCTTCCCTCCAGCAGCGAGGAGACCCCCAGCTCCGCCCCGATCTGGGAGGCCGACTTGGGAGTGGCCTTGTACAACATGACCGATGTGCGAGAGATCACCCGAAGATCTCGCAGCTGAGAGAGCACCGTGATCAACTCCTCGGTCAGACCGTCAGCGATGTACTCGTCCTTGGGATCCGGGCTGATGTTCGTGAAGGGGAGAACGGCGAGTCCGGTGGACGGGGCGTTCCCGTGAGCGGTATCTCGACCCGCCCACGGCAAGACGACCCGATAAATGTCGATGGGAGTCTGCACTCCCTTGAGTGCGGTCGGCGGGAGTCTTTCCAGACGCTGGGACATCTTGTTTCGGACATGGTCGTGGACCGCGCCCGATACGCAGATGCCTCCGGGCTCAGCAATCGCGACGATGCGGGAGGCGACGTTGACCGCATCCCCAAAGACGTCCCCTTCGCTTTCCTCTACGTCGCCGACGTGGATTCCAACTCGCAATCGCATTGCCGATGGTGAACCCCCCACGCCGCGAACTGACAGGCGCTGCTGAATCTCCACGGCGCATTCCGTCGCTTTGAGAGCGCTATCGAATGCGATGAGCGACCCATCTCCCGTGGACTTGATTTCGCGGCCCCCGAAGGGGGCGAGAAGAGGTCGAACGAGCTCGTTCAGTTCCCGCAGCCGAGCGAGGGTCCCTGCCTCGTCGGCCTGCGCCGACGCGGTGAACCCGACCACGTCGGTAAACATGATGGCGGCGAGCCGACGTCGGGAGCTCACGCGCTGAAATCATCCCCGGATAGATTAATGCCCCGACCAGCGGGGGGATCATTCCGAACGGAGCCGGACGCGGTCAACCCGTTCACACTTCGCCTCCGGACGCCAAGGTGGAGGACCCCGGCTACCCAGAAAAGTGTCGGAGGGGGGATTTGAACCCCCGACCCCAGGATCTCTCCAGCGGTCGAGCGAACCCCGAGCCGCTCTATGAGTCCCGTGCTCTACCAGGCTGAGCCACTCCGACGGCGCCCCCGCGCGGCCTCGGTCTCCCCGGGATCACGGGACGGGCTCAGGCCGTGGAGACCTCGCTCTCCTCGGAAGCGGGTGCCTCGGGAGCGGAGGGTCCGGACGGCCCCGCGTCGGCCGGCGGTTCCTCGGTACCGGCGGGAGCGGGCTCGTCGGCGATCGGCCCGAGGATCTCGGACCGGCGGATCTCGATCTTCTTGAGCGGATAGAGGGTTCGGAGGCCCTGGGAGAGCGTCTTCCCCAGGTCGCCCTGGAGCATCTCGCGGACGAAGTCCGCGGCGGTCCGCTTCCCGGCCTCGTCCACCAGGAGTTGACGGAGGGTGTTCCGAAGTTCGCTGCGGAGCCGGGACTGCAGCCGATGCTCACCGACGGCCACCGGCTTGAGCCGCATCTGAACACCGTCCTTGGTGGTGACCAGCAGAGAGGCGTCGATCTTGGAGCGCTTGCGTCGCGCGAGGCGTCGGACGTAGTCCGAGGTCAGGTCGTGGCCAACGAACCGGGTCTCGGCCACACCCTCACCGCTGATTCGCTCGATCTGGAATCGGAGCTTGATGTGGGCCTTGGAGATGTCGCCCCCGCCTCCCAGTTCGGACAGGGTGATGTCGATCGTCCGTCCCGTGAGCTGCTCGGGCTCCGTGGAGACGGTCTCGCCCAGGTCGACATGCTGGAAGATTCCCGGTGCCTTGAGCTTGTACCAGCGCTTCGACCGCCACTTGTCCTTGACGGTCCGGGCCAGTGCGGGCTTCTTGCCGCCGGTCTCCTTCTCGGCCATCGGGGTGGGGCCGCCCACTGGGGATTCCTACTTAAATTTGCCGGCCGCACCGGCGAGTCACCGGCGACCGGCGAGGCCCCCGCGCTCGCGCCGCCCCAAAGCTAATTAGAGCCGCCCGGGCTCGGCCGCCTCGTGGCCGATGTGCCTGCTGCCGGCGCCCGGCCCGCTCCTGCTATCGGCGCTCGGTCGACGGCCGCCCAGCTGAAAGCTCAGGGAAATCCGGCCCAGACCCCGATCGAGCTGTTCCGGGCGGAGATCCTTCGGCGCGTGGGGGAAACCCGCAAACACGGCTTTTCTCAGTCCGAGGCTGTGGCGGCCCTGTTCCCGCACACGGTCCTGCCCGGAGAAACCTACGAAGACCTCGTCGCGGCCCTGGTCTCCGGTGCCCATGTGCTGTTTTTCGGGCCTTCCGGCGCCGGAAAGACGTCGCTCGCGAAAGAGCTCTGGGGCCTGTTCCCCAAGGACCTCTGGGTCGTCGAGGGCTGCCCGGTCGGGGACGACCCGCTGAGCCTCGTGACGAAGGAGGCGGCCGAACGATTGCCGCCCTGCCCCATCTGTCGCCGACGATTCTCCCCGGGCGGCGAGGTTGCGGCCTTCGACCCGACGCTGATCGACGGGAGCAAGGTGCCCGCCCTCCGCGTCCGTCGCCGCGAGGGCTACGGGTTCGCCCGACTCCAGGGGTCGAGCGAAGTCTTCCCGGACCACCTGACGGGCAACGTCAACCTTCGGAAGCTCGAGGAGATCGGCGACCCGATGAGTCCGCTCGTCCTCGAGCCCGGCAAACTTCTGCAGGCGAACCGGGGCCTGCTGCTGGTCGATGAGATCGGCAAGCTGCCGCTCGGCACCCAGAACGTGCTGCTCCAGTCCCTCCAGGAGGGCACCGTCACGCCGTCGAAGTCTCGCGAGAGCTTCCCGGCGCTGTTCGTCGCCATCTGCACCTCGAACCTGTCCGACCTGGACAACATCAACGACCCCCTGTCCGACCGGCTGACCAGCCTCCACGTGGGGTTCAACAAACGGCATTCGGCGAACCGGGCGATCGTCGACCGGGCCCGTCGCGAGACCCCCTCGGGGTATGTTCCCGAGGTGCTCTTGGACGCCGGGGTCCGGATGATCGAGGCCTGGCGGCTCCGGATGTCCGACGAGGACCCGGACATGGGCGAGGTCGGGTCGAACCGGACCCTGCTGGACGTCATTGCCCGTGCCGAAGCCTACGGGACCCTGGGTACCCACCCGGTGCCCACCCTCGATGACCTCAAGGCCGGTATCCTGCACGCGATGCGGGGGCGGATCCGGGCCCGCAGCGGCGACTCGTTCCAGCAGAACTCGAAGCGGGTCCAGGACTTTCTGGACCAGCATCTCGAAACGTCGCTCAAGGACAGCGCCAAGGTCTACTGGTGCCGGTACTTCCGGGACGTGCTCAAGTCCAAGAACGACGAGGCTCAGGCGTTGATCGGCGAGGGTCGCCGTCTGCTCCCCGATGCGGCGCTCCAGAACGAGGCCCAGGGGAAGGCCGAGATGTTCCCACGCTTCCACACGTTCGTGACCTACGTGCAGGAGCGGGAGCACCCCGCCGCCGTCGGTCCGTGGCCGGCGGCGGTCGCCGAGTTCGGCCTCGTGGAGAAATATTCGCTCTTCAGCTGCGCCGAGGAGCCGACGGATGACGTCGCCGCCGGCTGAAGCTGTTCCACTTCCGGACTGCTCGCAGGTCGTCGAGGACGTCGAGAGCGACGACCTCCTGTCGGCGATCGATACCGCAGCGGTCATCCAGGCGCTCGCCGAGCACGGAGAAGCCGGGGTCCACTCCCTCGTCGAACAGCTGGCGAGCGAGAATTCGGAGCTGGCCCGTCGGATCGCCCGGCTGCGCGAGCTGCTGAAGCGGCAGGCCTCCTCCCGCGTTTCGCGAATCCTGGAGGAGTACGACCGCCGGAGTCACGAGGTCGAGCTCGACCGGCAGGCCAAGACGGACGAGCTCCAGCACGAGATGGACGCCCTCGAGGCGCGTCTCGCCGAGGCCCGGAGGCTCCATCTCGGGGAGCTCCCCGACGCTGCCCTCTTCGACGACGTGCAGCATGCCCTGCTCCTTCCGAGCGCCTCGTGGATGCAGCCTCCCGCCCCGCCGACCCTGTGGGAACGGATCCGGGCGTTCTTCGCGCGGATCGCCGCCTTCTTCCGCCGCCTCTTCGGAGGCGGAAAGGGCACGACCGAGCCTTCCCGGGAGGAACGCACGGTGCCGCTCGCCACCCTGCTGCCCGTGGGGCGGGGGCTGAGCCCGTCCGAGCTCTCCGAGGCGCTGGCCCGGCTGACGCCCCGGCAGCACGAGGAGCTCGAGAGCAGCGTCACCCGGGACATTTCGGAGCGGGAGCGCGCCCTGGCCCGAGAGGCGGAGGCGAAGCGGAAGGAGGCCGAGGCCCAGCGACGCCGTCTGGAAGAGGAACGCCGGGAGGCGGAACGCCGGGCTCAGCGGGAGGCGGACCAGTGGGCCCGGCAGGCGGAGGAGCAGCGGCTGCGGCGGGAGCTCACGGAGAGGGGCTTGGCAACCGAGCGCGGAGGACAGCTCGCCATCACCTACTCGCTGGTCGAGCGGTTCGCCAAACTGGTCCTCGAAGCCGAGAGCCGGTCGCTGCCCGGCGATGTCCGGATGAGTCTCAAGGGCGGTGCGGCTACCGGCGTCTACGAGAAGGCCCGGCTCCGGATCCCGGACGAGGTCGCCCACCTCGATATTCCGTCCTCCGTCCTGGCGGCCCGTCAGGCCGGGTCCCGTCACATCGACGAGTCGACCAGCTACGTGTTCCGGGAGATCCTGGCCGAGCGCGTCCATGTGGTCCTCGCGCTCGACAAATCCGGCAGCATGGGCGAGGGCGAGAAGCTCCCCGCCGCCAAAAAGGCCCTGCTCGCGCTCTACGTCGCGGTTCGTCGCCGGTATCCGGACGCCACCATCGACGTCATCGCCTTCGACAACGAGGTGCGACTGCTCGACCTCGTGTCCCTCTGGGAAACGCCCCCCGGATCGTTCACGAACACCGGCGAGGCTCTCCGCACGGCGTTCCTGCTCCTTCGGGCGTCCCGCGCGAACCGCAAGGAGCTCTACCTCGTCACCGACGGGCTGCCGGAGGCCTATACCGACACGGATGGGACGACGAAGAGCGGAAACCTCGACCGGGCGATGGAGTACGCCCTGGCCCGGTCGCTGGAGCTGAGCTCCGTCAAGCCGTTCCGCGCCACGATGGTGCTCATCAAGTCCGAGCACCCGGACTACGAGAAGGCCGCGCGCCTGCTCACACACCGGCTGGGCGGCGAGCTCGTGGTGACGGAGCCGCAGCGGCTCGGCATCGAGCTCCTGGTCCGCTGGGCCAGCGGCAAGGAGCAGATCCGGCAGGTGGCGCCGGACGAGCGGACCCCGGTGGCCCCCACCGGTCCCGCGGGCCCGAAGGGGCGTCGCCGCAAGCGGGACCGGCGGATGGGCGGCTGAGCCGCCGAGGCGCCGGCGGCTTGCGACTGGAAACCTGTACATTTATCCGAGGGTGCCGTACGAACGGCCGACCGGAGCGGCCCATGGAGACTCCCCAGCAAGCCCAACTGCGCGAACACATGGCGGAACTTCGACGTGCGACCCGGGGACTCGGCCGCGACTTCGCGATCGAGTTCGACAACCTCGACGAGAAGATCGCGCGGCTCGGGTCCATGACCGCGAAAGAGGCGAAGTACGCGATGGAGGACATCGAGGACGACTTCGCCGCCCTCGGACACTCCATCGGCGCTGAGATGCGTCGTCTGCCCGGCCAGGTCGCCGGCGGCCTCACGAGCGCCGGAACGGCCATCGCCTCGGGCGCCGCCCGAGCGGGCGCCGCGACCGCCGAGGCCCTGACCGCCGCGGGCCACGCCACCAAGGAAGGCACGAAGAACGCCTTCGCATCCATGGCCGGTGTCCGGCGCACGCCGATGAAGGAATGGACCGCCCCTGGGTCGGGCGAGACCCAGCAGTAACGCGCCGGCGCTTCCGAGCCCTTTATCCGCCTGCGGGACGCGTCCCCCCTCCTTCTGGAGGGGAGCTTCGATCCCAGCCCGGGCGCTCGCGGAGTGGCATCCGCTGCGACGCGTGGTCGTCCGCCCTCCCCGGATGGAGGCCTTCTTCGGCCTGCTCGAGCCGTACTCGAGCCTCTACGAGCGTGTGTTCAGCCTCTCCCGGGCGCGCCACGAGCACGAGGAGCTGGTCGAGACGCTGCGGTCGGGCTTCGGTGTCCACGTCGAGGACCTCGACCAGCGGTTGCTCCAGGCCGCCGGTCGTAGCCCGTCCGTGGCGGCCGACCTTCGGGACCGTGTCGTCGAAACGATGGCCTTCACGGGGCCCGGCGCCCAGGCGGCCCGGTCCCGCTTCCAGGACACGGTGGCACGACTCGATGGCGAGCAGCTGATCCAGGTGCTGACGCTGGCTCCGGCGATCCGCTTCGAGCGAGGACGCGGGTCCCGGTCCCTCGCGTCCTTCACGACCCTCCGGGTGCCGCTCACCAACCTGTTCTTCATGCGCGACCAGCAGGCCGTCACCGACCGGGGCATCGTCGTCGGTCGGCTCGCGAAGCCGCAGCGCCGTCGCGAGACGGAGATCACGTCCTTCGTGTGGAGGGCCTCCGGCGAGCCGCCCATCGCCCAGGTCGAGCGCGGCACCTTCGAAGGCGGGGACTTCCTTCCGGCGGACGACTTTGCCCTCGTCGGAACCGGGGACCGGTCCAACGCGACCGGCGTCCGGGAGCTCCTCGAGCGAGGCCTCGGGTTTCCCGAGGTCGCGGTCGTCCACCAGCCCCGCCATCCGCTCCTCGACCGGCCGGACCCGATGGTGAACATGCACCTGGACACCTACCTCAACTTCCCGGCCGAAGGCGTGGCGGTCGGCTATCCGGAGATGCTCGCGACCGCCCGGGTGGAGGTCTACGTCCGGGATTCCCAGAGCTATCACCGGCTCCGGGAGACGACCCTGCTCTCGTATCTCCAGTCCGACCACGGCTTCCGGGTGATCCCGATCACGACCCTGGAGCAGCTGTGCTACGCCACGAACTTCCTCACGATCCGGGACCGGGTGATCGTGGTGCCGGACGTCTCCCGGAATGCCGAGCGGGTGCTCACGAACCTGCGTCAGGTCGCGGAGCGGGACCCGCGGAGGTATCACCGGCTCTACCTCCGGGCCGCCCGGGAGTTCACGGAGCTCCGGGCCGAGGACCGGTTCTTCCCGCGGACGCCCGAGGCCCGCGAGGCGGGCCTCCAGTCGGTCCGCGTGCCGCTCGAGAATCTCACGGGCGCCTTCGGCGGCGCGCATTGCCTCACCGCCACGCTCGAGCGCGGCTGAGTCCGTCAGCGGGCCGGTCGGGCCGCGGCGACGACTACCAGGTCCTGCGCCGCCGGGGTCGCGGAGATCACCGTGGTGAGACGCACGAGCACGGCGGGCGTCGTCCGCCGCCGGGTCGCCGACAGCTGCTCGATCAGGACCAGGAGTTCGTGCCGGCTGCGGCCCGTGAGCCGCTCGAGGGCGTCCAGCCGGCGGTCCCGGACGGCGCGTCGTAGCGCGTCCCGGACGGTCCGAGAGCTGCGGTCCCCGAGGGCCGGGAGCACCACGGTCGCGACATAGGCCAGCGCTTCCCGGTCCGCCGGGTCGAGAGGCGTGTCGGGGGCAGGCGCCGGCCCGGTCCAGCCGGAAGATCCCGACGGCGGCGTCTCCATGCCGTCTACTTGCGTCGGACCGGGGGATGATTCTTGCGTCGGAGTTGGTGGACGTCCGAGGTCGGGTGCGCGAGCTCGGCTTGGATGCGTCGTCGGGCGACGGCCAGGTACTCCTCGTCGACGTCGAACCCGACGAACGGGATCCCGAGCCGCGCCGCCGCGATGGCCGAGGCCCCCAGGCCCAGGAAGGGATCGACGGCCAGCCGGATCCGGTCCAGGCCATGCAGCCGGTAGCAACGCTCGGGAAGCTCCGGCGGGAAGGTCGCGGGATGCGGTCGGTCGGTCGCCCGGCGTCGGATCGTCGGATACGGGAGGAACCAGGTGTTCCCCCGACAGCGGAGGTCCCGGCGGCCTCCCCGCCAGCGGGCCACGTTGCTCTTGTCCTGGTACGGGACGCCGATGGCGAGTCGGTCGAGCGGGACGTCCCCCCGGTGGCTGAAGTGGAAGATGTATTCCTGAGCGCCGTGCAGGAACCGCGGCGACGGGACGGGCTTGTAGTGGCCGACCGCGATGTCGCCCGTGAGATGTGGCGTGGCGCCGGCCAGGGAACGTTCGATGGCGATCGACTTCACCCAGTGGATGACGTTCTGCAGCACGAACCGCGAGCGGACCTCCTGCGCGACGTCGAGCGGTAGCCACGGGTCCGTCGGTGAACCGCCGACGTTCAGGAAGAACGAGCCGTGGGGCGCGAGCACCGTCCGCACCGCATCCGCCACCTGACCGATCCAGGCGAGGTACTCTTCCCTCGGCCGTCGGTCCTCGTACCGGTGATAGGCGACTCCGCGGTTATACGGCGGAGAGGTGACGACCACATCGACGCTCTGCGGCGCCGCGCGTCTCGGAAGACCCGCGAGGCAGTCCTCCTCCCACAACACGAGGGAGGTTCCCGCCGGGCCGGTCAGGTTCGCGAAGGGCAAGCTGCGGAACGAGGACGTGCGCGGGGCCTCCGGTGCCGGAGGGCCAGCCGACCCGGGGCTTTATGCCGCCGCCGCTGCCGCCGGGGCCTTGGCGGCCGTCGCCTTCGCTCGTTCGAGGTCCGCCCGAGCCTCGGCGGCGGCGCTCGCGGGGTCCTTGTAGTACGCCGCGACGACGCGGCCCACGTCCCGGTGGGTGAACGGCTGCGCGCGGGTGGAGAGCGAGTCCTTCCACTTGAGATACTCGAGCATGTCGGCCCGACGCCGGACCTCCCGCTCCATCTCCTTCATCGTCCAGTTCTTGGAGACCGCCACGCGCTCGTAGATGTACGAGTGGCCGCTGTAGAGGAAGGTATCGTCCGCGGGGTTCCACGAGTAGACCGAGTTCGTGATGAGCTCGTTCGTTTCGGGGTCGAGACCGACGATCTCCGTCAGCGACTGGACGCGACGGGTCATCTTCGTGCCGACCTTCACCTGCCGCTGGAGCAGCACCAGGTTGAGCGCGCTCACGAGCGACCGCGGCAACGAGATCGGCGGGTTCTCCATCCGGTGGACCATCGCCGCCACCGACTCGGCGTGGAACGTCGTGTAGCAGGTCTTGCCGGTCGCCATCGCCTGGAAGACGATGAACGCCTCGGCGCCTCGGACCTCTCCGACCATCAGGTACTGCGGCCGCTGCCGCAGCGCCGCCGCGAGCAGGTCGAACATGTCGATCTCGCCCGGGGCCTTGCCGGTCAGCTGGTTCTTCGCGCCGAACCCGCTGCGCGTCAGCGCCGGGATCCAGTTCTCGTGTGGGAGGTTGAGCTCCCTCGTGTCCTCGATGCTGACGATCTTCATCTGGGGCGGGATGAACAGGAGCGTCGCATTCAGCGTCGTCGTCTTGCCGGAGGCCGTGCCTCCGCAGACCATCATCGATTGCCCGTTCTCGATGGCGATCCAGAGATACGCCATCATCTCGGGGCTCATCGTGCGGAATTTGATCAGGTCGACGGGCGTGAACGGGTTGTCCCGGAACCGCCGGATGGTGAACGTGCTGCCGCGCTTCGTGACGTGCGTCCCCAGCGTCGCCTGGAGCCGGGAGCCGTCCGGCACGGTCGCGTCCAGCACCGGGCTCGCGACCGAGATCGACTTCCCCGAGCGCTGGGCCAGCCAGATGACGTACTCGTCGAGCTCCTGGCCCGACGTGAACTTGAGGTTCGAGCGGATCGAGCCGTACGTCCGGTGGTAGATGTAGAGGGGGATGCCGACCCCGTCGCAGGAGATATCCTCGACCTGGCTGTCGGTCATCGGGACATCGACGACCCCGTAGCCCAGGAAGTCCCGTTCCAGGTAGTAGACGAGCCGACCCTTGGTCGCCGGGCTCGGGGACAGCTGCCACTTCTGCAGCTGCTCGTCGACCATCCGGCGCAGCTCCCGGCGCCGGGCGTCGTTCTCCTCCTCGGGGAGCGGCTGGAACTCGTCGATCAGGCCGACCCGAAGCTTGTCGAGAAGGTCCCGCTCGAGGGCGGCGAGCGGGGGCTCGATGACCTCGTACAGGTGCTCGTTGAACAGGTTGTTGAACGTGACCCTCACGTAGGAGAAGCCCTCGCGGATCGGCGCCATGTCGAGCTCCGTGAGGTTCGGGTCATCCAGCGGCGGGATCGGCGTCACGTCGCCCACGGCGCCCTGGCCCGAGATGCCGAGTCGGGCGAGCTTCACCGACCGGGGCTCTTCCCGGCCCCGACGCATGCGGGCGCCGATGCGGAGGAAGGGCGAGAAGCCGCTCTTGGCCGGCGGCTCTCCCTGGGCCTTTCCCTTCGCCTTCCCCCGGGACGGCGTCGGGGCGGGCGTCGAACTGTAGTCGGTCTCCTCCACGTTCGCGTCAGCCATCGGACTTCTCCCGCCTACGAGGTGACTCCGGGCACGTTGAGGTTCGGCACGAAGTAGCGCATGAACAGCCAGCCGGAGGCGAGCATGACGGTGGCGTGCTGGAGGCCCTCCGAGATCCGGCCGTTGATGATGACGCCCGACATGATCCCGTCCCCGATCGCGTGGACGATGACCGCCACCATGAAGGCGAGGAACAGCTCCGGGATGGCGGTGAAGTTGAGGGAGATGGCGGCCGAGCCGCCGGCGCTGGTGCCGGAGCTCGCGATGCTGCTCCCGGCGGTGATCATCTGCGGCAGGAACACCGCCGCCATGATGTAGATCGTGACGAGGAACACGTAGAACGAGATGTAGATCACCGTGAGGTAGGTCAGCATCGTGATCTGGCGCTCCTGCGTCGTGATCTGGACGTCCCGGGTGTCGCGCGCGACCATCGAGAGCACATCCGCGACGTTGCCGCCGGCCTCGTTGGCCTTGATGATGATCGAGACCGTCCGGGCGACGAGCGGCGTGTTGACGCGTTCCTTGAACAGCGAGAGCGCGGTGGAGACCGGAACGCCCCACTCGAGCTGGCTCGCCATCTTCTTGATCTCCCCGGTGAGCAGGTCGTAGCGGCCCTTGCTCGCCACGATGATGGCGTCCGGCAGGGTCATCCCGAACCGGCCGGCCTCGGCGACGTCGCGGAGGAAGTCGGGCAGCCGGCTCTCGATCCGGTTGATGCGGCGGTACTGGGCGCTCGCGAGGAAGCCGTAGGGGCCGATGATGACGAGCGTGCCCATCACGGCGAAGTCGATGGCCGGATTGGCGCCGACCGGCTCGCCGGGCCGGATCACGATGGAGAGGATGCTGAGATAGTTCAGCAGCGCCACGGCGTAGAGGACGAAGCCGATCGGCAGGCAGAGGTAGAGGGCCAGCCGCTCGGCGGGGAGCGTGGGCCGGACCTTCTCGGTCCCCAGCGTGACCGAGGCGCCGAGCGTTCGAGGCGCGGTGACCGTCGTGGTGGCCGTTGCGGTTGCCATCTTAGACCTCCGAAGCGAGACCCTGCATGTACAGGATGAAGACGAACTGGAAGGCCGGGATCATCGCGCCGATGATGCCCCAGAGGATCAGCAGGAGGCTCCCACCGCCGCCGCCGATGATGGCGAAGATCGCGATGACGATGACCAGGAACAGGGGGAAGGCGACCACGACGGTGACGAACGTCTCGGCGAGGAGACCCATCGTCTCCGTGCGGCGCATCACGTCCAGCTTGTTCTCCCGCTGGTACTGCTCGGCCTTGATCAGGAAGTACGGCTTGAGCTGGCCGCCGGAGGTCGCGGTCGTCACGACGCCCTGCAGGAAGTCCTGGAACCGCTTCGACGGCGTCCGGTTCGCCCCGATGCGGATGGCGCTCAGGATATCGATCCCGAGCAGCTCGGTGTCCCGGGTGATCCAGGCCGCTTCCTCGGCCACGGCGCCGTAGATCTTCTCCTGGGCCAGGTCGCGGAAGATCTGGTCGATGTTGACATCCGCCGAGGCCATGGCGCTCACGAAGCTCATCGCGGCGCCGATGCGTCGGTCGATGTCAACGCCCCGTCGCTTCGCGTTGGAGGAGGGCGTGGCCTTGAGCAGGACGTTGGTCAGCCCGGTGCCCCCGACCGGGAGCGCGACGGCGGCGAGCACCGCGAAGATCAGCGTCCCGATCCCGGTGCCGGAGAGGTAGATGAGGACCCCGAGAACGACTCCGGCGACGGCGAGGGCCGCCGCGGTGACGAAGGTCACCGCCATGACCCACGCGAGATATTCCTCGGCCCGAAGCCGCATGTGGGCCTTGAGCAGGTTCTCCTCGAGGATCGCCTCCGCCGGACCCATCTTGACCCGGTCCTTGAACCGGGTCCAGGCCCACTGCTGGAACGGCGTGAGCGGCGCCCGGGACGGTTGCTCGCCCCGCTTGACGCGGACGGTGCGGACCTCGGTGACGTCCGGGGCATCCCCGGAGCGGGCGCGGGCGGCCCGGGCCGGGGAGGCGACGTCGGTCGCGGGCATCAGTTGGTCGCCCCTCCGGAGGGCTGGACCTTCTCCATGACGCCCTTCGGGTCCTTGTAGTAGTCGGTGACCATCTTCCAGAGCGCCCGATAATCGTCCATCTTCTGATGGACCAGGTAGCGCACCACGAGGACGCGGCGCTGGAACTCCGCCTCCATCTCCTCGTGCGTGTAGTTCTTGAGTTCCATGATCTTGTCAAAGAGGAACGAGTGGCCCTTGAACACGAACTTGTCCGTCGCGGGGTCCCACTCGTAGACGGTGTTCGTGATGAGCTCGTTGGTCTCGGGCTCGAACCCGACGATCTCGAGGACCTGTTTCAGCCGGCGGACCACGCCCTTTTCCGTCCGGGCCTGGATCTGGATGACGACGTTGTTCAGCGCCGAGAGCAGGATCCGCGGCGTGTTGATCGGCGGGTTCTCGAGCCGGTTGACCATCGACTTCACGCTGTCGGCATGCATGGTCGAGTAGGTCGTGTGGCCGGTGGCCATGGCCTGGAACATCGTGTAGGTCTCCTTCCCTCGGACCTCTCCCACGATGATGTAGTTCGGCCGCTGACGCAACGCCGCTCGAACGAGGTCGAACATATCGACCTCTCCCGCCGCCTTACCGTCGGGGCCCCGGTCGCCGGTTCCGCTCCGGGTCGCGCCGGGGATCCAGTTCTCGTGCGGGAGGTTGACCTCGCGCGTGTCCTCGATGCTGACGATCTTGGCCGTCGGGGGGATGAACAGGGCGATGGCGTTGAGCGTGCTCGTCTTTCCGGCCGCTGGGCCGCCGCAGATCATCATGGATTCGCCCTGCTCCGCGGCCAGCCAGAAGTAGGCGACCATCTCCTCGTTCGCGCTCCCGGCGTTGACGAGGTCGACCGGCGTCCACGGGCGCTCCTTGAAGCGACGGATGGTGAACGTGCCGCCCCGGGTCGTGACCTCATGGGCGTAGCTCGCCTGGACCCGGTGGCCCTCGGGCGTGGTCCCGTCCAGGATCGGGCTGGAGACCGAGACCGACTTCGTGCAGCGCTGTCCCAGCTGCACGATGAACGAGTTGAGTTGCTCTTCGTCCGGGAAGCTGATGTTGGTCTTGACCGACTCGAACTTACCGTGAAAGACGAACAGGGGAACCTCGACGCCGTCGCAGGAGATGTCCTCGATGTTCGTGTCGAGGATCAGCGTATCCACGGGGCCGTAGCCGATGAAGTCGCGCTGGATGTAGTAGATGATCCGCTCCGTAGAGAGCGGACTCAGCTGGATCCCCCGGGTCTTGAGGAACTCCTCGACCACGCCTCGGAGGTAGGCCTTCTTGTCGCCCGAGGTCATCGCCGCCACCTCGGCGCCGATGATCTTGCCCATCGTCTCCTTGAGATGGTTCAGGAGTTCGCGCTCGTGGGTCGATAGCTGGGGCTCGATGGCCTCGTAGATGTACTCCTTCGTGTGGTCGTTGTACGTCACCCGCGAATAGGAGTAGGGTGGGTTGATCGGTCGGACCTCGATGACCTTCGCCCCTTCGGCAGGCAGGGCCGGCATCGCCGTGATGAACGTCCCGGGGAGGTCCGTGGTGGGCAGTCCGCCCTCCTCGGTCGCCGGGGCGGCGGTGTCGGATTTCTCGCCGCTCGCGTTCCGAGGGATCTTGACGCGGTAGGATGCCAGGCTCGCCACGGTCAGACCACTCCAATGCCAGCCGAGACTTGGAAGTTCGCCAGCAGCAGGGTCACGGTGGAGAGGTTCGAAATCTCCACGTCCACGGTCTTGGCCTGTCCCGCCGTGGCGACACAGCCCGAGCTGTCGACCGAGGTCACGGACATCTGGCTGGCCGTCACGTTGGCCAGGGACCGGGAGTTGAGGAAGAAGTTCGTCCAGGCGCACGGGTAGTGGGTCGTGACGTTGAGGAAGAAGGACGCCACGGAGACCGTGTTGTTGTTCTTGAGGGTCTGCGTGTCGCCGAGGAGCTCCGAGTAGGCCTGGATGGTTCCGGGCGAGGTCAGGCGCGTCGCGTTACCGTACATCTGGGTCAACGCGAGCGTCAGGCTGAGCGAGGTTCCCATCTTCTGGAGTGCGAAGGCGGGCGGATAGACGATGAGCTGGTTGGTGTCGCTCTCGTACTGGATGACCGCTCCGTCCTCCATCTCGAAGGTGGTCGGAGTGTAGTACCGGTTCGGTAGGGTCAGGGTGAGGGTGCCCAGCGTGCCTCCGAAGGTCTGATGGTACGGGGTGTTCGCCGTGAGGAAATTGGGGATCGAGAGGCTGACCGACGCCCCGGGGGTCCTGGGGAGGAAGGCTAAGGTACCGGTCGTCGGCACCGACAGGAGCGGCACGGACTCCGAGCTCATCGTGAACGGCGTCGAGAGGATCGACGCGACGCCCGTCACGGCCTGAAGCTGCATGTTGGACTGCAGTTCGGCCATCGAGGTCGCGATATCTGCCGTGAAGTTGGATTCGTTGTCCGACATCCACAGCGGCAGGTAGAACGTCAGGAACGTGCCGAACAGGGAGAGAAAGACGAGCAGGGACAGCAGGGTCCCTACGACCGCTACCAGACCCCGACGGCTCCTCCGGAGCCGTCGCAGGCGAGCGCGCTGCGCCCGAGAACGAACGGAAACCCCCATTGGCCCTGGACTCGCCCCGGCCCGACGGCCCTGGGCAACCAGAATTTACCCTCCTTCCTGTATAAATACGCGCGTCCTCGGAATCGACTTGCGACGGCGGTGTCGGAGCTAGCCTATAGCTCCGGGCTCCTTGCCCCGTCGAGGGCGGTCCGGCATGCCGGTGCAGGAGTTGTCGCTCCAGCTGCCGAATCGGCCGGGGCAGATGGCGGAGATTCTCCGTCGGCTGGCCCGGGAGCGGATCAACATCGCCGCCGTGTCCGTTGACTCGACCCGCACCCGGGGTCGGATTCGGCTGGTCGTGAGTGACCCGGAACGGGTCCTGCAGATCATGCGGCAGGCGCGGATCCCGGTCGAGACGCGGGAGCTCATCACGGTCGCCTTGGAAGACCGTCCCGGGAGCCTGCTCCAGGCCCTCGACCTGCTGGCGAAGAACGACGTCAACATCCTCAGCATCACGCTGCTCGTGACCCGGGAGCAGTCCCGCGCGCTCGTGGCCCTCTCGGTCGACAACCACCCGAAGGCGCGGAAAGTGCTCACCGAGGGCGGGTTCCTCTCTCCGGATGTCTCGCATCACATCACGAATGCCGACCTTCTCGGCGTCAGTCCCGCGATCCCATCCGAGTCCGTTGGGATGCTCCTGTAGCTCCGAGGGGTCTCGGCCCGCGCGGAAAAGGTGATAGTGGGCCTCCCCTCAGCCGCCGACAACGCGGTTGTGGTCTAGTGGTTAGGACGGTAGCTTCCCAAGCTACCTACCCGGGTTCGAATCCCGGCAACCGCATCCCAGCGCGTGGGGACCGATGCCGGAACGTATCGACGTAGAGGGGTTCGGGTACTGGTACGACGAGAAGCAGGGAGACGCGGGCGACAACTGGCACCGTACGTTGATCGATCCGGGGCTCTTCGCCCGGATTGGAACGGTGCGGGCCGGCCTCCGAATTCTCGACCTCGGCTGCGGCAACGGGTACGTCAGCCGGCGCCTGGCACGCGCCGGGGCTCTTGTCGTGGGCGTGGACCAATCCCTCGAGCTCATCGAACGCGCGTCGGCACACGAGCGCGCCGAGCCGCTCGGGGTCGAGTACATTCGGGCCGACGCCGCCGACCTGCGACCCTTGGGAGAGCGTCGCTTCGACCTCGGCGTCGCGAACATGTCGCTCATCGACATCGAGGATGGGGCGGGGGCACTCCGCGAGCTCGGCCGCGTGATCCGACCCGGCGGGCGTCTCGTGGCGTCGCTGAGCCATCCGTGCTTTGACGTCGATACCCGGTCCCAGTACGAGGTCGACGAGGTCTCGGGTACGTCCACTGTCTACCGGAAGATTGCCGGGTACCGGACCCCCCACTCCGACCGCTACCTCTGGCGTCTCTCGGACGGTCGGACCGTCCGGACCGTCGGATATCACCGGCCATTGAGCTGGTATCTCAAAGAGCTCCGGAAGGCCGGATTCGTTCTGCTCGATGTCGAAGAGCCGGCTCCGGAGGCTGGCTTCGTCTCGGATCGGATACGGGCCGACTGGGTCGAGCAGATCCCGCTACACCTCATTCTCGAGGCCCGGCGCGAGCCCGAGTAGGGCGGATGCCTGTCCGACCTCCCCCGCCTCGGATTCGGCGTCTCCGGGCCCGGGACGCCGCGTCCACGATCCGACGTCATCGCGTCCTGTTCGACGACCGGCCCCGGTCGCTCCCGATGCGGCGGTACCTGGCGGATCCCCGGAACCTGTTCCTGCTGGCGACCGTAGAGGAGACGGCGGCGGGCTTCCTCCGAGGAACTGCCCTGCAGCAGCTCCGGACGGGCCGGCCTCAGTTCTTCCTCTACGAGATCGGGGTGGCCTCGCAGTTCCGGCGGAGGGGGATCGGGCGTGCCCTCCTCCTCGAACTCTTGAGGTACTGTCGGGCCCACGGCTACGACGAGGTCTTCGTCCTGACGGACCCGTCCAATCGAGCGGCCGTCCGGCTGTATCGTAGCACCGGCGCGGTCACGGAAACGCCCGCCGACCGGATGTTCGTGTACCGCCTGAAGAGACGCGGAGCGGCGTCGGGCTAACCCGGTCGGGCCCGCGGCCCCTCAGCCCTTGCCACAGCGCCGCAGCAGCCGGCGCGGGGTCTCCTCGAGCACGCGGAGGAGTTGCGACTCGGGCAATCCGGCCCCCCGGGCCACCGCCCGGGCCATCTCGGTGGAAACAAGCTGTTCTGTCCTGTGGGCGTCGGAGTCCACGACGAGGTCGTTCCCGACCTCCAGCGCCGTGCGCACGACGTGGCCGTTCGTGCGTCCATGCAGCGTTCGGGCGCTGACCTCGAGGACCACGTCGTGGGCCTTCGCGAGCTCGGCTTCTTCGACCGTGATGAACCCCGGATGCGCCAGAACGTCCACGTCGTTGAGCTCGGCCGCGGCCCGGTTCGTACCAGAAAACACCGATTCGGCAATGGTCTCGCCGTGGACGATCACGATTTCCGCGCCGGCCCGACGCGCCGCTCGAACGGCTTCGGGAATGTACCGCGGAGGAACCATGGTCACTTCCACCCCCACCAGGGTGACCAGGTCCGTGCCCTCCCAGGCACGCGCCTCGGCCCGGAGCGTGTCGAGGATCGGACGCGGGTCCTGCAGCGCGACGTGGTCGGTGATCGCGAGGGCCCGATGCCCGATCCGGTCCGCCGCATACCACATGCTGCTGGCCGATTCCTCGCCGTCGGTCAGGTAGGTGTGGGAATGGAAATCGTACCGATCCCGCGCCGGCTGAGATGCGGACGACATGGTGGTCGTCGGCACTCGTGCCGACATAGGACGTTTGCCCCCGTGGCGGTGTCTCACGCAGGCCGAGTCCCGGCTGCCTGACTCGAACAGGCGACCTGAGGATGTCCATGGGGGCCGCCGGTGACCGGCGGTCTCGACTACAGTCCCCCGCTCTACCACTGAGCTAAGCCGGGCTCGGTAGGAGGACCCCGCTCGGGGTATAAACTTCGCGCGCGGTCACTGCAACGCGGCGCGCACCCGTGCCGCGACCTCGTCCACCGTACCGGACGCCGGGACCGTCCGCAGACGGCCCTGACGCCGATACAGGTCCAGGAGCGGCAGGGTGACCTCCCGGTACACACCGAGCCGGGTCCGTACGGCCTCCTCGGAGTCGTCGGAACGCTGTACCAGGGGAGTTCCGTCCCGGTCGCATCGGTCCGCCACCCTCGGCGGTTGAGTGACGAGGTTGTAGACGGTCCCGCAGGTGGGGCAGTTCCTCCGCTGCGAGAGCCGCTCGACGAGCACGCTCTCGGGGATCTCAAAGTAGAGCACGTGATCGATCGGGGTGATCTCGGTCAGGCTCTCGGCCTGGGCGACGTTGCGTGGATACCCGTCGAGGACGAACCCCCGTCCCGTGTCGGGCAGCCGCAACCGGTCGCGGAGGATCCCGAGAACGAGATCGTCGGGCACGAGCTGGCCCTGACTCATGAATCCGTCCGCGCGTCGGCCGAGCTCGGTGCCTTGGGCCGCGGCAGACCGGAGCATCTCGCCCGTGGACAGATGGGCAATTCCTAGCTCCTGCGAGAGCCGCTTCGCCTGCGTCCCCTTCCCCGCCCCCGGCGGGCCGAGCAGGACGATACGGTTCATCGGCGGTCGGGACGGGGAGGACCGTATAGCGTTGGCCGCCCCGCGGTTACCGGATTTCCGTGCCGACGAATTTCTCTCCGCGCAGGGCCCGCTCAAGGTTCGCCAGGTCCCGGCCCTCGACGATCCGGAGAGGGATCTGGGCGCGAGCCAGCGCGTCGAGGCCGAGCCGGTCGAAGACGAACTGCTGCCCGGCCGTTCCGCTGACGGCCGCGTCCACCATTTTTCGGAACCCGGCGTAGTCGAGCCGGTCGATCCGGCGGGCGGTCGGGTCCTTCCGAGGGTCCCGTTCGAAGACCCCGGGAACACGCGTTGCATTCACGAGCCTCTGGGCCCGGAGTCGCTCCGCGAGCATCCCGGCGACGCCGTCGGTGGTGTGTCCCGGTTCGGTGCCGCCGAGGACGATGATCGGAGACCGATGGGCGTCGCGCACGGCCTCTGCGATCGAGCCGGCCGGATGCGCCGGACAGGGAGGGCCGATCAGGCTGGCCAGGAGCCGGGCGTTGAGTCGGCTCACGTCGATCCCGAGCTCGTCCAGCTCCGTTTCGGTCAGGCCCAGGGACCGGCCCAGCCGGATGTAGTCCCGGGCAACCCGCCCGCCCCCCGCCGTCACGACCAGCGGAAACTCCTCCATGAGCCGCCGCAAAAGGACCACGAGATCCGGGAGGTACCTCTCGTCGCCGTCCCCGGTGACGAGGACCGACCCTCCCATCGAGAGGACGACCGGCGCGGTCCCCCGGTCGGATGCCCCGGTCATGCCGACCGCAGGGACCGTTCGGTCATGTGGCTTTTGCTCTCGCAGAGGACTTATCTCTCCGGCACTTCCCTCGAGGGCGACAGGGCCGATTCGTGGAGCTCGAGGAGGAAAAGGCGCTCGCCGGGAGGGCGGCCGCCGGCCACGTGCGGCCCGGTCAGAAGCTGGCGCTCGGGACCGGCTCGACCACCTCGTTCGCGATCCGCGCTCTGGCCGAAAAATTTCCGTCCGGCGACCACCTCTCGATCGTCGCAAGCTCGAATGCGACCGAGCGGCTGGCCGTGGAGCTGGGACTCCCGGTTCGCGCGCTCGAGCCGGGCGACAAGTTCGACCTCATGATCGATGGGGCCGACGAGGTTGCGCCGACGCTTGCCCTCACGAAAGGCGGCGGAGGAGCGCTCTTCCGGGAAAAGTTCCTGGCCCGACTGAGTGCCGAGCTCGTGATCGCGGTCGACCACACCAAGCTCGTACCGAAGCTCGGAACGCGCCACCCGATTCCGATCGAGGTCGTTCCGTTCGCCCGGGTCAAGCTCCTCCATCAACTCACCGAGCGGGCACTGTCGCCCCGGCTTCGGGCCGACCGGGCCTCGGGCGCGCCGGTCCTGACCGACAACGGGAACGAGATCCTCGACCTGTTCCCCGAGAATGGAGTCGATGACCCGGCCCGTCTCGACCACGAGCTGCGGGTCCTTCCCGGCGTCATCGAAACGGGGATTTTCGTGGGCCTCGCCCACCGGATCTACGTGGGGCTTCCGGACGGTACCGTCCAGGAGATCCTGCCGGGCGGCGGCCCTCCCCCGTAGGTTCACCGTGACCCCGGCCCTCCGGTCGATGGGAATCCGCTAAATCCCGGCCCCGGCTGCGCGCAGCAACCAGGGGGGCGAGTCGATGGACGGCAAGTACATTCACACCCGCGTGAGCGAGGGCGTCGGGTACATCGAGATCCAGAAGCCGAAGGCGAACACCTACGACCTCGACATGATGCGCGAGATCGACGAAGCGCTCGAGGAGATGCGCTTCAACGCCGAGGCTCGGGTGCTCGTCCTCGGCAGCAAGCTGGAGGGCTTCTTCAGCGCCGGGGCCGATATCGAGATGCTCAAGCGGAGCACCCCGGACTACAAGGCGATGTTCTGTCTCCACTGCCAGGAGACGCTGAACCGCTTCGCCACTACTCCCAAGGTGGTCATCGCGGCGATCAACGGCCACTGCGTCGGCGGCGGCCTCGAGATCGCGCTCGCCTGTGACCTCCGGATGATGGCCGCGGACGGCGGCAAGATCGGCCTCCCGGAGGTGACCCTAGGCGTGCTCCCGGGAACGGGCGGGACCCAGCGGCTCCCGCGCCTGGTCGGGGCGTCCCGGGCCCTCGATATGATGATCACCGGTCGGCTGCTCACGCCGTCCGAGGCATTGCAGATCGGCCTCGTGAACCACGTCTTTCCAAAGGCCAGCTTTGCGGAGGACGTTCACAGGTATGCCAAGACTCTGGCCGAGGGCCCGTCCCGGGCGGTGAGTCTCATCAAGCGGTCGGTGATGGAAGGGGTCGAGGAGCCCCTCCTGTCCGGGCTGGCGCTCGAGCGCGAGCTCCAGAATCAGCTCTTCGTGACCGAGGATGCCAAAGAGGGAATCTCAGCGTTCCTCGAAAAGCGGAAGCCCAGCTTTAAGGGGCGCTGATTCGTACACTCCGTGAGGGCCTGATGTCCGAGTCTCCCAGTCCCCCGACAGCCGCACCGGAGCCCGCGCCCCGTGGCGCCGGCAGCAAGAACCTCCGGGAGGGCGGTACGATCGAGCCGGTCCGGGAGATCCTCTGGGGGTCGGCCGCTGGCGTCCGGAAGTACGAGACCCCGGACGAGCTCCCCGAAGAGCTTCGGAAGCTCATCGTCAAGCTGATGGTCGTGCAGGCGGACACAGAGTTCGCTTCCATCCAGCAGCATCGTCCGTGGCTCGACCACGCCCCGACGCTGGAGGACCGCTGGATCGAGGCGCGGATCGTCGCCGACGAGGCCCGGCACGGTCTGCAGGCCTGCCGGATCCTGAAGGACTTTGGCGAGGAAGGACAGCACTGGATCGACGATCTCCTGGCCAAGAAGGAGGGCGAGCACAAGCTCGACGCTTTCAACATGAAGTTCGACGCGTGGTCCGATGTCGGCGCCTTCACCTGCCTCGTGGACCGGGTCGGGGTCTACCAGCTCCGGGCCTTCCAGGAGTGCTCCTACGGCCCGCTCGCCCGGGCCATGCCGCTCATGCTCTCGGAGGAGCAGTTGCACCTCAACTTCGGAGCGAATGTCCTGCGACGGATGGCCCGCGAGGGTACGAAGTATGCCGGCACCAAGGACGAGGCCCAGGCCGCCGTCCGGAAGTGGTATCCCCGGGCGCTCGACATGTTCGGGCACTCGAACTCCGAGACGAGCCGCCGGGCCATCGAATACGGGCTCAAGCGCTGGACCAACGACGAGGCCCGGGCCCGGTTCATCGCCGAGACCAGCCCGATCCTCGAGCGGATGGGACTCGAGCTCCCGCCCGCCGACTTCGACCGGCGCATCCCCTAGGACGCCGGACCGGTCGCCGGGATCGGGTGGGCGGCCGGACCGGGCCGGAGCGTCCGGATCGAAGCGATGCCCGGAATGCTGCGAAGACGGCCCTCGACCTCGGCGACGTTCGGCTCGAAGGTGAAGACGTGGACGTGGGCGCCGGCGTCGTGGGTGTATCCGGCGATCGGGCTCCCTGCCGTCCGGTTCAGGTCGAGGACCGCCGCCAGGACGGCCCGTGAGGCCGGGGTCAGGTAGTCGAGGCTCGGCACCGTCGTTTCGCACACGTGGCGGAAGTCGTCACACTCCGCGATCAGGAGCTCGAGGAACCGGGACGCATCCCGCATGCGCAACGCGGTCCGAAGGTTTGCAAGGCGACCGGGAACCGACCGGAGCCGCTCGGCGTACGCCGTGGACGTTCGGATGGTATCCTGCATGGCCCGGGCCGAGCGGACCGCCTTCTCCGGCGCGTCCGCGATGATCGTGACCAGGTCCCGGAGCTCCGGCCAATGGTCCGGCGGCAGCAGGGGCCGTGCATAGCAGTCCTCCCCGTCGGGCCGGTGGCCGGCCTCCCACTCGACGAAGCCTCCGAAGACCGAGCGGCTCGCACTCCCCGAGCCACGGCGCGCGAGGCGGGAGAGACCGCGGGGTGTGAGTCGCAGCCCCGCCGCCTGGCTGGCCGCACCGGCGAGGGCCGCGAAGCCGCTCGCCGAACTTGCGAGGCCGCTCGCGGTCGGGAAGTCGTTGTCGGACCGAACCTCCGCGAATTGCCGGGTCCCGGCCTCCTCGCGGACAACGTCCAGAAACTCCGCGACCCCCTGGAGCGGACCCCCGCCGGCCGGCTCGCCGTTCAGCCACAGGCGGTCCGCCGAGAGCCCGGGGTCGAATCGCACCCAGGTCCGGGTGCGGAGACCCCCGACCGTCATCGACAACGAGGAGTTGTTGGGGAGCACAAGCCGCTCGTCCCGCATCCCCCAGTACTTCACGAGGGCGATGTTCGGCGCGGCCTCGTAGCCGGCCGCGCCGGGCACGGATCGAGACGGCATCGGAACCTGTCCGGTCGATGGCCGGGACTACATAGGGGCGCTCCCCCGGTTCCGGCGGTTCTTTATCTCTCCCCCGCGCAAACAGTAGAATCGTGAAGCGCTCCGCACGTGCGGCCGAGCCTCGCCCGCTCCGGCTGCCGCGTCGGTGGACGACCGTCGCCCGGATGTCCGGATTCCACCGGTCCATCGGCTTCGTCATCGACCCCGAGGGCTCCGGGGTCGGGGTCTGCACCGTCCGCGGTCGCGTCCAGCCCCGGCACCTCAACATCAACGGGGTCGTCCACGGCGGGGTCTACGCCACCGTCCTGGATACGGCGATGGGCGGCGCCGTCGTCAGCTTGCTCAACGAAGGGGAGTCGACCGCGACCACCTCCCTGTACGTAGAGTTCCTCCGGTCCGCCCGGCTCGGCAAGGAACTCGTCGCGCGCGGAGAGGTGCTGCGCCGGGGTCGGCACCTGGCCTTCGTCGAGGGCAAACTCGACGATGGAGAGGGCCATCAGTTTGCCCAGGCGCACGGGACCTGGTACATCTGGTCCGCCGAGGAGCAGCGGGCGCTCCGGGCACGTCGCTGATGCTGCAGCCGAAGCCGTCCGCCCTCTATCGTCTGGCCCAGGTGCTCCGGGTGCTGGCCATCCTGGCCCTCGTCTTCCTGGTGCTGTTCCTCGCCACCGTCGCCTACTCCGCCGTTGAGATGGGCGAGGGAATCGCGCGTCAATCCGGCTCCCTCCAGCACTCCGATACCGCGTCGCTGGTCGGTACCGCCGTCGTCGTGAACGTCACGTTCCCGATACGCAACGACGGCTACTACAACGTACGGGGCCTGACCCTGGTCGCGATCTTCAGCAACGACACCATCCAGTCGGCTCCGATCGCGGTGACCGAAACCGCCGCGCCGGTCAGCATCCCCGGCCACGGCAGTTCCACGATCTCCCTCCTGACCGAGTTCGACCTGGCCAACCCCGCGGGGCCGTTCCTGTTGCTGAATGACGCCAACATCAACGGCACCCTGTTCCTGAACGCCTCCTACGCGGCCGTGATCCCGGTCAACCTGGAGGTGGGATTCCACTACCACTGGGGCGCCCCGTTCGCGAACCTGACCTACGATGTGGGCACGCCCACCCCGGAATCCAACGGGACGATCGCCGTGCCGGTGACGGTCCACTTCGAGAACCACACCCCGGGCCTCTCCGTGGTCGGCATGCTGAACGTCGTCGTCACCCAGTCGAACGGAACGGCCTGCACGCGCCAGTCGTTTCCCGTGCACACTACGGAAGGCCCGGTGACGCTCACGCAGACGTTCTACGCGCCCGAAACCTGCCAGCTGAGCGGCGCCACGATCGCCTCCACCTTTGTGGGGTCCGGGTTCGACATCTCCCTCCCCACGGAGACGCTCCCATGAGCGGGAGCCCCAGCCCCCCCGCCGGCTATCCTCCGTACGAGCCCCCGGGCGTCTCGGGCGCTCGGATCGCCGGCGCCGTCAGCCTGACGCTGCTCTACTTCGGCCTGGTCGGCCTCCTTCCGTACTATCTCGAGCAGTACGCCGCCCGATACGGACTCTCGGCCCCGATCGAGCCGGCGTTCCTGGTCATCGCCGGCTTCATCGTCGCGTTTCTGGCGGGATTGTCCGTCGCGACCAAGCCGACCCGGGCGTGGGGTCCGGTGCGCGTCATGTCCGCCGGCTTTGACCTGATCTACGTCGTCTACCTGCTCCAGAACCCGGTCTATGCGACCACGATCCGGGGCTTCTCGCTCACGATCACCTACGGGCATCTCCTCGAGCTGTTCCTGATTCCTCCGGCCATCGGCCTGCTCGCCGGCATCGTCACCACGCTCGGGGACATCCGGCGCCCTTGGGAGCGAATCAGTTTCCAGTTCCCGCAGCGGGCGATGGCCCCGGTCTACGGGTAAGCCATTTGTGGTCCCTGCGCTCAGGCGCGCCGATGAACGATACCCGGCCTCCGTCCGATACGCCCGACATCGGCCACGAAGTGCATGAGCTGGCCCACGACGTCGCCCGGGATGCCCTGGCCGCGGCCCGGCTGAGTCTCCGGCTGGCGGAGCGTCTGGGGCGCGAGGGCTTCGATTGGGTCGAGAAGACCACGGACCGGGTCCTCAAGGACCGCAAGCGGTAGCCGCCCTCTCATCGAGCCGATGCCGCGAGTCAAGGTCGAGTTCGTATACAGCGGGATCCGGGTTCGGAACCTCGCGGCCTCGCTCAAGTTCTACCGGAGCCTGGGCTTCCGGCTCCGGCGGCAAGGGAAGATGGGGCACGGCGGCCTCTGGGTCCAGCTCCGGTTTCCGGGGGCCTCCCAGTTCATCGAGCTCAACTACTACCCGCCGGGCAACCCGTACTATGAACCGGTCCGGAAGGGCACCGAGTTCGATCACTTCGGGTTCCGGGTCTCCAACGTCGAGGCGTGGGAGAAGAGTCTGCGGCGTCGAGGACTCCCGGTGGTGGCCCGGATCCGGGAGGCGCGGGAGAACCTCGTGTACACGCGGGACCCCGACGGGAACTGGCTCGAGTTCTTCGGTCCGGTCCCGAGCTGATTCCGCCCGGAGAACGTTAAATATCGTCCGCCTGCTCCACCGCTTGGCCGACGGCCAAAGCGGTGGGGCAACACCCGGTCTCATTCCGAACCCGGAAGTTAAGCCCACTGGCGATCCGCGCGGTACTGAAGTACGCGAGTCTACGGGAAACGCGGAAAGTTGTCGGCCTCTCCCGCCTCGAGAGGGCCGGCCGTAAGTGATTAAACCATGGCCGCAGGTCGGCCCCGACCATGTGGCTCGGCGCCCATATCGGCATCGCCGAGGGGCTGCCCGAGGCCGTTGCCACCGGTCGCTCGATCGGCTGCGAGACCATCCAGATCTTCTCCAAGAGTCCGCAGATGTGGGGCTCGGCGCCGATCGACCCCGTCAACGCCCAGGCGTTCCGGGACGCGGTCGGTCGGGACGGACTCCACGCCTGCGCGGTCCACCAGAGCTACCTGCCGAATCTGGCGTCCCCGAAGAAGGCACTCCTCACCCGGTCGCGGAAGACCTTCGTCGACGAGCTCCGACGCGCGGAGCAGCTCGGGGTTCCGTACCTGATCTTCCACCCGGGCGCTCACATCGGAGAGGGCGTGGACTCCGGGCTCCGAAAGATCGTGGAGAGCATCGACTGGGCCGTCGGGGAGACCCCCGGTATCCAGTGTCGGGCTCTTCTCGAGAATGCCGCCGGGCAGGGCTCGACGCTGGGCGCGACGTTCGAGGAGCTGGCCTGGGTGCTCGACCACGTCTCCGACCGCTCGCGCGTGGGCGTTGCCATCGATACCTGTCACCTGTTCGCCTCGGGCGTGGACTTCCGGACCGATGACCAGTATGCCGAAGTCGTTGCACGACTGCAGGGTACGATCGGGCTCTCGGACGTACGGGCGTTCCACCTCAACGATTCGAAGGGGCCGCTCGGGTGCAAGCTCGACCGGCACGAGAACATCGGCAAGGGGGCGCTGGGGGTCGAAGGCTTCCGTCGGTTCCTGAACGACGCCCGGTGGACCGAGACGCCCGGATATCTCGAGACGCCGATCGGCGACGAGGGGTACGAGACGTACCGCCAGGACCTGCTCACGCTGCGTGCCCTGGTCCGGGAGACCGGCTCTGCCGCTCCGGCCGGCAAGAAACCCTCGTCCCGGCGACCCCGCGTCACGCCACCTTAATATGCGCCGCTCGATGGAACGCGCCCCGTGAGCGGTCCCCAGGAGTCATCCGCGACGCCGGACGAGCTCTCCGCCACCGCGCGGCAGATCCGGCAGGACATCATCCGGATGACCTACCACGCCGGCAGCGGCCATCCCGGTGGAAGTCTGTCCGTCACGGACCTGGTCACGGCGCTGGTCTTCCACGAGCTCCGGATCGACCCGGAGCATCCCGAGTGGCCCGACCGGGACCGGCTCGTTCTCTCGAAGGGCCATGCCGCCCCGGCGCTCTACTCCGCCCTCGCCCACCGGGGATTCTTTGATCCCAAGATCCTCCGGACGCTGCGCGAGTTGGGAAGCCCGCTGCAGGGGCATGTCGACCACCGAAAGCTGCCGGCGGTCGAAGCCTCGACCGGTTGCCTGGGCCAGGGCATCGGCATGGCCGTAGGAATGGCCCTGGACGCGCGCCTCGCGCGTCGGCCGAGCCGCGTCTACGCGATCCTGGGAGACGGGGAGTGCCAGGCCGGCCTGACGTGGGAGGCGCTGATGGCCGGGGGGCACTACGCCCTCGACAACCTGGTCGTGATCCTCGACCGGAACGGCCTCGAAACGGACGGCAAGACCGAGGACCTCATGGGGATCGAGCCGATCGCCGAGAAGTTCCGGGCGTTCCGGTACGAGACCTCGGAGATCGACGGACACAGCTTCCCGGAGATCCTGGAGGCGCTGCACCGCGCCCGGTCGACCCACGGACACCCGACGGCGATCGTCGCGCGCACGGTCAAGGGGAAGGGTGTCTCCTTCATGGAAAACAAGCACGCGTGGCATGGAAAGCCTCCCAATCGGGAGGAGGCCGAGCGAGCCCTCGCCGAGCTCGGCGGGACCCTCTGAGGGGCGGGCATGCCGGAGTGGAAGTCGGAGAGCCTTCGGGACGCCTACGGGCAGACGCTCGTGGAGCTCGGGGACCGGGACCCGTCGATCGTGGTGCTCGACGCGGACCTCTCGGGCTCGACGCGCACCGCGCTCTTCGGAAAGAAGTACCCGGACCGGTTCTTCAACGTCGGCGTGATGGAGCCGACGATGATGACGATCGCCTCGGGCCTCGCACTCGGCGGCCGTACCGTCTTTGCGTCGACGTTTGCCGTGTTCGCCGCCGGGCAGGCCTACAACGCCGTCCGGCAGTCCGTCTGCTACAACCGGGCGAACGTCAAGATCGTCGCCACGCACGGAGGTCTCCTGGTCGGCGGCGACGGCGGGACGCACCAGATGCTCGAGGACATCGCGCTGATGCGCAGCCTCCCCGGGATGACCGTCGTGGTCCCGGCGGACGCACCGACGACGCGTGCCGCCGTGCTGGCGATCGCGTCGTTCGACGGTCCGGCCTACGTTCGCCTCACCCGGGAGAACCTCCCCGTCCTCACGGACGGGCAGTTCGCGCTCGGCCAGGCGACCCAGCTGCGGGAGGGCTCGGACCTCACCATCGTCGCGATCGGGGCCATGCTCGCCCGCGCCCTCGGGGTGGCCGAGACCCTGCATCAGTCCGGCATCGAGGCCCGCGTCCTCGACTTCGCCAGCATCAAGCCGGCGGACGAGAAGGCCCTGCTCCGCGCCGCCCGCGAGACCGGCGCGATCCTCACGATGGAGGAGCACAACGTGCTGACGGGCCTCGGCACGCTCGTGGCGTCCGCGGTCGGTACGGGGTATCCGGTCCCGCTGCGGCAGGTCGGGGTGCCGGACCTCTTCGGGGAGAGCGGAGACCCGTGGAAGCTGCTCGACAACTACGGACTCTCGGAGAAGCACGCCCTCGACGAGGCCTGGGCGCTCCTGAAGGTACGCGGAAAGGTTTCGTAGTCCCTGCTCCGTGGGACCGGAGCGCCCGGAGGTCCGATGAAGCTCTTCCTCGACACCGCGAACCTGAACGAGATCCGGACCCTGTGGGAGGTCGGGATCCTCGACGGGGTCACGACCAATCCGTCGCTGGTGGCGAAGGAGGGCCGGGTCTTCGAGGACGTGCTCAAGGAGATCTGCGCGCTCGGGGTTCCCTCGGTCTCGGCCGAGGTCGTGGCCGTCGACAAGGAGGGTATGCTCAAGGAGGGCCGCTACCTCGCGGCCCTGCACCCGTCGATCTACGTGAAGTGCCCCATGACGTCCGCCGGGCTCGCCGCCACCAAGGTCCTCTCGGGCGAGGGGATCCGGGTCAACATGACCCTCGTCTTCTCGGCGAACCAGGCGCTTCTGGCGGCGAAGGTCGGAGCCGCCTACGTGAGCCCGTTCATCGGGCGGCTGGACGACCACGGCGAGGACGGGATGGCGCTCATCCGGGACATCGTCCAGATCTACCGGAACTACCGGTATCCCACGCAGGTGCTGGCCGCCAGCATCCGGCATCCCGTCCACGTGCTGGACGCGGCCAAGGCCGGCGCGGACATCGCGACCCTGCCCTATGCGGTGATGGAGAAGCTCGTGAGCCACCCGCTCACCGATATCGGCCTGGCCCGGTTCCTCAAGGACTGGGAAAAGGTGCCCAAGTCCGTTCGCGTCTCCTCGTCGGACCGGTGACGTCGACGGAGCTGCTCGACAAGTACCTGCGCCTGACGACGGAGGCGCTCGACCGGGTCACCGCCGGACCGCCGGCTCGCTCCTTCCTGGAGACGGCGGCCGAAGACTTCCTTCGGATGGCCCGGGCCTACCTCGCCGACGCCCGGCACTTCCAGCAACAGGGGGACCTCGAACGTGCGCTCGCGGCGGTGAGCTACGCCCACGGCTGGCTGGACGCCGGGGTGCGACTCGGCTTGCTCAACGGGGGGAACGATGACGCCCGGTTCACGCTCTTCCAGTGAGCGGCGGAAGGCCGCGCCGGCCCCCGCCCTGCCCGAGGAAACGCTCGTCGCCATCGAGACCCATCTGCGGAACCGGGAGAGTCGACGGGACGAGGTGCAGGACCGGGCCCGTCAGCTGAGGCGCCGGTCGCAGTTCGTGATGCATCAACTGCACCAGGGCCGTCGCCTCGAGGCGGCGGTCACGGATGTGCGGACCGGAACGCGGGAGCTTTCGGTGGCGTTGCGGCAGGACGCCGGACTGGATTCCGGCTCCGCGCTCGTGGCCCTCCAGGAGGGCGTGGAGGCGATCCTGCTCGACGCGACCTATCAGGACATCCCGTTGCCCGGTCCGACCGACCTGGGCGTGGAGCCGGAGCCGTATCTGCTCGGGCTCGGCGACCTCATAGGGGAGCTGCGTCGTCGGGTGCTCCAGGAACTCTCCTCGGACGACCTGCCCGAGGCGGAACGGTTGCTGGCGCTCATGGAGGAACTCACCCACGCGCTGGCCCGCTTCGAGGCGCCCCGGGCGATCGTGGCGCTCAAGCCCAAGCAGGACACGGCGAAGGGACTCGTCGAGCGCACGCGCGGTGACATCACCTTGGCCCGGCTCCTCGGACGCGCCCGCCTTCCCGCGCATCCCCCGGAGGACGAGTGACGGGAGCCCACCGGACCGTCGGACTCATCGGCGGCTCGGGGGTCACGGACCCGGGACTCTTCCGCCCCACCGCGACGCACAAAGTCTCTACGCCCTGGGGAGCGCCGTCGGCGCCGATCTTGGAAGGCCGGATCGGCGCGCTCCGCGTCTTCTTCCTCTCTCGACACGGGCCGGGGCACACGTATCCGGCGCACCGGGTCAATTACCGAGCCAACATCGACGCGCTCGCCCAGCTCGGCGTCGACACGATCCTATCGGTCAGCTCCGTGGGATCGCTCCAGGACGAGCTGCATCCGGGCGATTTCGTGCTGCCCACGCAGTTCGTCGACTTCACGAAACAGCGGCCGACGACGTTCTACGATGGAGGGAAGACCTACCACATCTCGATGGCCGACCCGTTCTGCCCACAGCTCCTGAGCCTGGCGGCGTCGGTCGGGACCGAGGCCGGCACGCCGTTCCACGAAAAGAAGACCTATGTGTGCGTCGAGGGCCCCCGGTTCTCGACGCGGGCGGAGTCGAAGTTCTTCCGGGGCTTCTCGGACATCATCGGCATGACGCTCGTGCCCGAGGTGACGCTCGCCCGGGAGCGCGCGATGTGCTACGGGCTGCTCGCCATGGTCACCGACTATGACGTCTGGGCCGAGCGACCGGTCGAGGCGAACGAGATCGTCCGGGTCATGCAGGAGAACGTCACGCGGATGCAGGGACTGCTCGGTCGGCTCCTTCCCCAGCTCGACGCCCCGCGCGGCTGCGACTGTTCTCACGTCCTCGACCATGCCGGACTCTAGGCCGGCGGGCCGCCGACCGTCTAGTCGTCGCTCGGCGTCCGGCGGACCGTGATCGGGATCACTCCCGCCTGGAACTCGAGCTCCGAGATCTCGACCGGGTCGATGAGACCGGCCGGCGTCTCGACGAGCAGGGGCGCTCCGAGCGAGATCTGCAGGGCGCGCGCCCCCAGGATCCGGGCACGTTCGAAGCGGGTGAACTCTGCCGACGGGACCTGCGCTCCCGCTTCCCGTCCGCGGCCAACCGAGTGGGAGCCGGACGGTGCCATCGTCACAAAAGCCAAGGGCTGCGGCCAGTTAAGGCTCGCTATATACGCTTTACCGAAGCGGTGGCCGTGAGCTTCTACCTGCTCATCCGAGGCCCGCTTGGAGTGGGCAAAACCACCGTCGCTCGCCGAGTGGCGGCCACGCTCGGGGCGGAGTATCTGTCGATCGATGCCCTGCTCCAGGAAGCCGGTCCGGAGGAGTGGGAGGGCGGGTACATCTCGGAAGGGAGCTTCCTGCGCGCGAACGAAATCGCCGCGGACCGGGCCCGGGCTGCCCTCGACCGAGGCGTACCGGTCGTCCTGGACGGGAATTTCTACTGGCGACGGCAGGTCGAGGACCTGACCCACCGGCTCCCGTTCCCGCACGCGGTCTTCACCCTGCACGCGCCGCTCGAGGTCTGCATCGAGCGCGACCGGGGCCGACCCGAGCCCCACGGTCCCGACGCGGCGCGGGACGTGTACGCCAAGGTCACCGAATTCCCGTGGGGGACGCCGATCGACGCGACCGGCACGTCGGCCGCGGTCGTCGAGGCGCTCCTGGCCCACGTGGCCCAGCAGCACCTCGGGTCGTCGCGTCCCCCAAAGCCTTAGGGCATTCCCCGACTCGACCGCGCCGTGCCTGGTCGCCGCGCTCGCTATTTTCGCGACATCTTCGCCCGGATCTGGAAATTCCTGCTCCTGTTCTTCGGGGTCTGGTTCCTGGCCGCGGTCCTGTTCTACTTTCTCGACGGCAAGCCCGGTGTCACGCCCTTCAATGCGTTCTACTGGTCGATCGTGACGATCTCGACGCTCGGATACGGGGACATCGTTCCGGAGACGGTTCCGGCGAAGATCCTGACGATCGGCACGCTGTTCGTGCAGATCTTCCTCCTCGGCTACCTGATCAGCGTGATCACGACGACGGTGAACGAGGAGTCGGCTCGACGAGCGCTGGGAACGCTGGGGACGGACATGAAGAATCACATCGTGGTGTTGGGGTATTCGGAGGTAGGCCGAGCGGCGGTTCGCGAACTCCTGGTCCAGGAGCAGACGGTGGCGGTGGTGACCGACACACCGGACCAGGTGGCCAACGTTCGGACGCTCGGTCCCGAGGACCGCGTGTTCGCCACCTACGGGTCGCCCGGCGACAAGGACATCCTGCAGCGGGTCAACATCGCGGAGGCGCACTCGATCGTCATCTGCACCGCCGATGACGCGGCGAACATGATCGCCGCGTTGAACGTGCACGCCCTGGCCCCGCGGGCGCGTATCGTGGTCTCGGTCGCCCGCCCCGAGTTGCGCGAGACGCTGCGGAGCGCCGGGGTCACCTACGTCGCCAGTCCCGCGGACATGGGCGGTCGGCTGTGTGCCGAAGCGGCCTTCGAGCCGGACGTGGCGATCGCGATGGAGGAGATCACGGCGGCCGACGTCAAGGCCGACATGCAGGAGTATCTGCTCGGTGCGGCCACGCCGGTGTCCCGCCAGACGGTCGGGGAGGCCGAACTGCTCGTCCGGAAGGCGACCGGATGCCTCCTGGTCGGCGTCGCTCGACCCGGGCCGTCGGGGGAGTTCGAGACCACGGTCAATCCGCCGGCGGACCATCGCCTCCAACCGGGAGACGCCGTCCTCGTGCTCGGAACGATCGACAACACGAAGCGCTTCCGCCGCTGGTTCGGCGTCGACCAGGGCCGCTGAGGCGGGCTCAGTCGCCCGTAACGTCTTCGAGGAACTCCGAGAGCTGTCCCAGGAACTCCCGGGGCTGCTCCAGCACCGGGTAATGGCTGCTGCGCGGCAGGATCCGGAGATGGGCCGTCCGGATCCGGTTCGCCATGTCGATCGAGGCGTCCAGGAAGAAGTCGTACCGACCGACGAGGACGAGCATCGGGAGAAAGATCTGGGAATAGTACTTGTGACCGTCCCAGTGGGCCATCGTACCGTCCACCGCGAACTCGTCGCCGGTCCGGGTCAGCATCGTCCGATAGACCTCCTCGTTCAGCTTCGTGGCTCGGAGGTCCGGGGGCGGCGACGCGGAGAAGCGCTCGGAAAAGGGCGCCATGATCCGGGACGCAAGCTCCCGATACTCCTTGCTCCGGAAGTCCCCCGATGCGGTGAGTTCGCGCAGGCGGAGGCGGAGCGCCGGGTTCGTGTGCTCCAGGACGTACCGGAGTGCCGCCTTGAGGTCGCTGGCGCCGCCGCCGGTGGCGCACATCAGCAGCGATGTCAGGCGGTCCGGGAAGCGGTGGGCATATTCGAGCGCGGTGAATCCGCCCGCAGAGTAGCCGAGGAGGTGGAGCTCCTTGATGTCGAAGGCGCGTCGGATCGCCTCGACGTCGTCGGCCTGGTTCTCGATCGTGTAGGCGCTCGGTCGGGCGGGCGTCCAGGAGTGCCCGACCCCCCGGGGATTGAACAGGATCACCCGGAGGTGGGAGTCGGCGAGCTTGAGGATGGCTCGCAGGTAATGATAGGTGGACCCGGGTCCGCCGGGATGGACGAGGAGCGTGGCCGGCCCTCGGCCCCGAGAAACGTACTCGAAGCGCCGGCCGCCGGAAACCTTCACGAAGCCCGTCGGCGCCATGGGCGCGGCATTGGTCCTGAGGCTTAAGCTCCTCGCCGGGGGGCGACGTGTCAGCGACGGCGTTGCGCGTCCCCGGGCGGAATTCCAGTTTCCACCGACGTCGGGTGGAAATCGTCCCTGTGCGGCTTCAAGTAACGCGTTTCCGCCGCACTCCTTCGGCCGGATATTACTCCCCGAGCCGCCATGGAATGCTCGGGGAGAACCCCCCGAGGAAACGAAGATGACGGAATACGGTCCCGAGAGCCTCCTGCTGAGCGCCGTGAACGCGAGCATCGCCCGTCGCCGCGAGGTCGCCGACTACACCCGGCTCGAATACGCGCGGGTGGACCTTCCGTGGGCGGCCGCGGGATTTGCGCGAGAGACCGCGGCGACGAAGCGGATGGGACTCTTGGGCCGACTCCGCTCGGGAGGTCGTGGCGCGGGTGCGCCGCCGCCCATGGCGTGCTCGCCAGCGGTTGCGAACGACCGGGCCGCCGGGATCGGTGCGACCAGCCTCGTGGCGGTTCCTGCCCGACGCGCGTAGCCGGAATCGAACAGGCTGGGTCCCTCCGAGCGCGTCGGACCCTGCGCATCCGCTCGCCCCCGTTTCCTCGGACGAGCGGGCCTCCCTGCAAACCGAGAAATGGGTCGTGCCCGTCTGCGCGGCAGGCGGGATCGTGGACCCAGTCGACTTCGCCATCTACCGATACCTCTCTCCGGGCGGAGAGGCCCGATTCTGGGCCGGGCGCCGCGTGCTGGACCCGACGATTCCCATCCGCGAGATCGCCGAGAGGGTTGGGATCAGCGAGAACGGGGTCCGAGCTCGGCTCCGTGGTCTCACGGAGCGCGGATACGTCGGTGCAACGGCGGTGACGCCGAACCCTTCGCTCTTCGGAGTCCGTGTCGTGGTCGCCGAGCTGCCGGTCAAGGACGCGGGGGACGTCGAACGGATTCTCCGCGACATTGCCCTCGTGGACGGTGCCGTGTTCGCCAGGGATGTGCTCGACGAGGAGGAGCGCAAGATCAGAGTGCATTTCATCTCCGATTCCGACGCAGCGACCTCCCGACGGACGGCGCTGCTGCGACGCCTGTCGCCGACCGGACTCGTCCGAGCCCCGGAGCCGTACTGGATCCCTCCCTGCGATCGGGACCTGTCGTCCCTGGACTGGAGAGTGCTCCGCGCCGTCTGGAATCGTCCCGACGGGTCCATGGCCCAGATCGCGTCGGCGGTGGGGATTAGCCTCAAGACGACGGCGCGGCGGCTTCGGGAGCTCCGCGACTCTCGGGCCTGCTGGTGGACGCCCGGGGCCGGTGTCGAGGAGTTTCCCCTCGCGCTGGTGCGGATCTCGACCGACCGGGAGGAAACGCGGGAGGCGGTCCTCGGGCAGGTCGCGAAGGACGCCCCGTCGTGGATGCCCGTCGCGAACGACGGAGCCGGGACTGACCCGGCCGCCGCCCCCACCGAGGTCGTGGGACTGATTCCGGCCGATCTCCCGACAGCACTCGAGCGGACGGTTCGGAAGCTCGCAGTAATCCCTGGCGTACGTCGGGTCCGCCGGACCTACGCACTGGGTTCTATGATCTACCCAAGCTGGTACGGCGAGCGGATCGATGAGCGGGCCGGTCCTCCGTCCGGCCGCCCTCGGCGCTGAGCGGGGGTCCTCTTGGCGTCGGGGGCGGGAGCGTCGGCGGCTCCTGAGAAGGCGGACCCCGCGAGCGCCCGACGTACCGCGCGCCGTCAGCTGAATCGGCTGTTGCTGCTGCTGGCCGCGCTCGATTTCGCCGTGCTCGCCTGGGTGATTGCCATCGCCAGCGTTTCGCCCCGGCTCCACGTGTCGACTGCAGAGCTCGTGCTTCTAGCAATCGGGGGTATCGTGGTCGTCCTCGGGACCCGTCTGGTGCTCGCCGTTCGGCTGCGTCCGCGGCAGGGAGTGCGGTAGCATCTGTCCGGGCCCGTCGCGGACCCGGGTTCAACTCCAACCCATTCGGTACCGCAGATTCGATCCGACGCCGCGCAGGTAGCTCCGGAACATTGCTCCTGAGCATGGCAGATGGTAGATCGCGAAGTCAGGGAAGGTGAGTACGCCAGGCTGCTGCGCGGCGTCCGCGCCGTGTCGCACGGCCTCGAGTCGACCCGGGTCCATCGGCAACGGCAACTCGTGAGGCTGGTAGCGGGCACCGAGGGGGTAGTCCACGCCGGGGCGTTCCGACATCTCGATGTGGCCGCCCAGGACCGCCGACACGGGATGGGCCTTTGCGAAGTCGACGAGCCGGCCCAGACTGGCCCGGAACGCCGGCATGTCACGGACGTAGAGGCGTCCCGGATAGACGGTGTCCCCAGTGAACAGCAGTCGGGTCCACCGGTCGTAGACGGCGATCGACGCAGCCTGGTGCCCCGGTATGGCGAAGACATCCAGGATTCGTCCGCCGAGGTCGAATTCCACCGGCCGAGAGCCGTCGCCCGACAGCTCGAAGAAGTGAAGGACCGAGGGCAGGTCCCGGCCGACGACCGAGGTATTCGGTCGACCCGAGAACTGACCGTCGCCGGCGACGTGGTCTCCGTGGCCATGAGAGTGCGCGACC
>JASHPT010000104.1 GCA_030037955.1 Thermoplasmata archaeon | reverse complement strand
CTGTGGCCGGTAGACCATCCGTTCGTCCAAGCTATGACCCTTCGTCGACTTCGTACTGCTGCGGAACACGACGCCATGGGGGTCTGGTTCGTTCCAACGTTCGAAGGCTCCGGTGGGCATCCCATCCTGCTCCGGCCGCCCGCCGTCGAGGCCATTCGTACCTTGGGTGCCGGAACCCCCCTTCGAGTCCTGCTGGGGCGCTTCGGCCCTCAGGTCGTCCGGGTGACCGGTGACGACCCCGGAGTCTGCGCGAACATCGATACGGAGGAGGACTACCGGCGGTACCTGGACCGGCTGGGAGGGGCCGAGGGACTCCCATGAATCGACACCTGGCACGGGAGGTCATCCGGCTGATGGACCGCCACGTGGCCTTCGTCCAAGCGACGATCGTCAAGGCGGTTGGATCCGTACCGGGCAAAGTCGGGGCGGCGATGATCCTGCGCCCGGACGGGACCTTCGTCGGGACGATTGGCGGAGCGGGCCTCGAGGAACGGGTCAAGGATCACGCTCGACGGGCGATGGAAACCCGGGCGAGCGACCTCTACCATTTCGACCTTCAGGCCTGGAAACCTGGCGGCCTGCCGAGCCTGTGCGGCGGCTCGGTCGACGTGGCGGTGGAGTACGTACCGGCCCGGCCGAACCTCCTCCTCTGGGGCGGTGGCCACGTCTCCTCGGCTCTGGCGCGGCTCCTTCCGAGCTTGGAGTACGACTTCAGTGTCGCGGATGACCGGCCCGAGTGGGTGTCGGCGGAGCGTTTCCCGGAGGCGGACCGCCGCGAGGTGGTGACGCCGTCCGAAGTCTGGACGGTCTTCGAGCCGGCGGAATTCTCGCATCTCTACCTGCTCGGCTACGACGCGAAGAAGGACCTGGAGTTGCTCGCCGGTTCGCTCGACCGGTTTCCCGGCTACATCGGGCTCATCTCCAGCGCACCGAAGCGAACCCACATGTTCGCCCAGCTCCGTCGACGTGGCGTGGCGGCCAAGGCCATCGCCCGTGTCCACGCGCCGATCGGGCTGGCCATCCGGGCCGAGAGTCCGGCGGAGATCGCGGTCAGCATCGTAGCGGAGATCATCGAGTCCCAGCACCCCGCCGAGGCACGACGGACCGCGCCGCCCCGGGAAACGGTTCCGGAGCCGGAGCTCTCGCCGTGACCGCTCAGCCGGTGCTCCGCATCCGGATCAACGGGCACCCTGTAGACGTGCCGGCGCCGCCCGAACGGATCCTGCTCGACCTCCTACGAGAAGACCTCAACCTGACCGGGACCAAGCGGGGGTGTGACCTTGGCACCTGCGGATGCTGTACAGTGCTGCTCGATGGACGACCGACGCTCTCGTGTCTCACCCTGGCGGCCATGGCGGACGGCCGGGCCGTGACGACGGTGGAAGGAGTGTCCTCCGGCCCGGCCCTTCACCCGGTGCAGCAGTCGTTCGTCGACCACGGAGCGACGCAGTGCGGCTTCTGCACGCCGGGTTTCGTGATGACGGCCGTGGCTCTGCTCCGGGACCATCCCCACGCTTCTCGAGAGCAGGTCATGGACGCGATCTCTGGCAACCTCTGCCGATGCACCGGCTACACCAAGATCGTCGAGGCGATCCTCGCCGCCCGGGCCGCTGGGCCCGCCTGAGATGGACGCGGCGCAGCGCCCCGAGCATCGTCTCATCGGCGGGTCCATTCCCTACATCGAGGGTCCCCTCAAGGTCTCCGGGCGGACCGAGTACACGGACGATCTCAAGCGGCCGGGCATGCTCGTGGGAAGACTCCTGCGCGCCCCGTGGGCGCACGCCAAACTTCTCCGCGTGGACGTGACCAAAGCCCGCGAGATGCCAGGCGTGTTCGCGGTCCTGACCGGCGAGCGCTACCCGACGCCGTTCGGCGTGCTGCCGATCACCAAGGACGAGACGGCGATCGCCGTCGACCGGTCCCGCTACATCGGAGATGTCATCGCGGCCGTCGCCGCCCAGGACGAGCTCACGGCAGAACGAGCCCTGGCGGCGGTCGAGGTCCAGGTCGAAGCGCTGCCCGAGTACACCGACCCGCGGATGGGCCGGACCCGGGTGGACGCGCCGATCCACGAGAAGGGGCTCAACCACTCGAACATCCAGAAGGAGGTGGTGCAGCACTTCGGCGACGTCGACGCGGCGTTCCGGAGCGCCGCGGCAACGGCACGGGTGCGGGCCTCCTTCGCCGGGGTGACCCATGCCTTCACCGAGCCCCAGTGCACGATCGCAGAGGCGACGCCCGACGGTCGGCTCACCGTCTGGAGCTCGACGCAAGTACCCCACTACCTCCACCGGTCGCTCTCCGAAGTGCTCGGGCTCCCGATGCACCGGATCCGGGTCATCAAGCCGGAGGTCGGCGGCGGCTTCGGCGGCAAGTCCGACCCGCTGCCGCACGAGATCGCCTGCGCGGCGCTCGCCCTGGAAACCGGCCGGCCGGTCAAGATCCTGTTCGACCGGGACGAGGTCTTCTACACGAATCACGGACGACACCCGACGTTCAACGACGTGCAGATCGCGGCGGACGCCGAGGGCCACCTGCTGGGCTACGATATCGAGGCGGTGATCGAGGGAGGCGCCTGGAGCTCCTTCGGCACGGTCACGACCTACTACAATGGCGTCATGGCGATGGGACCGTACCGGTTGCCGAATTTCCGCTACAAGGGGCAGCGGGTCTTCACCAACCGGCCGCCGTCCGGTGCGATGCGTGCCCACGGGGGCACCAACATCCGCTACTCGGTCGAGGTCGCGCTCGACCAGCTGGCCGAGACGTTGAAACTGGACCCATTCGACCTGCGGGCGCGGAACGCGCTGCCGCCGAACTCGACCACCATCAACGAGTTCCGGATCACGTCGACCTCGTTCCTGAAGTGCCTGTCCGCCGCCCGGGACCGCAGCGGCTGGGCCGAGAAGTGGGGCCGGCTTCCGTACGGTCAGGGCGTGGGGCTGGGCTGCGGCTTCTACATCTCGGGATCGAACAGCCCGATCCACTTCACACCGAAGATGCCCCAGTGTACGGTCCATCTCAAGGCCGACATGGACGGGGGGATCACGGTCCACTGCATGCAGGCCGACATCGGACAAGGCTCGAACACGCTCTTGGCGGCGATCGTCGCCGAGGTCGTGGGAGTGTCGCTGGACCGGGTGCACGTGAGCCCGGTCGACTCGGATGTCACCCCGGTCGATATCGGCAGCTACTCGAGCCGGGTCACGTTCATGATGGGCAACGCCGCCCGGAAGGCGGCCGAAGCCCTGCGCGACCGGCTGCTGGAGGCGACCCACCAGCTCACGGGATACCCCCGGGACGCGCTCCGGGTCGGGGTCGAGCGGTACGAGGTGGAGCACCGGCCCGAGGTGGGCGTGAGCTACATGGAGGCGCTCCAGCAGGCCATGCAGGGGACGGGCGCGCTTCAGTCGACCGGCGCCTACACGTCGCCGCCGGTCGGCGGCACGTTCAAGGGAGCCCGCGCCGGCACGGCACCGGCCTACTCGTTCGCGGCCTACGTGGCCCAGGTATCGGTCGACGAGGAGACCGGCAGCTACGGGGTCGAGAAGGTCTGGGCGGCCTTCGATTGCGGCCGACCGCTCAACCGGCTGGCCGTGGAGGGCCAGATCCACGGATCGATCCACATGGGCCTCGGCCAGTTGATGGGAGAGTCGATGGACTACCGGGGGTCGCGGCTGATGAATCCCTCCCTGCTCGACTACAAGATCCTCATGCCCCAGCAGATGCCCGAGGTCGAGTGCCTCCTGGTCGGCGACGCCGACCCCGAGGGCCCGTTCGGAGCGAAGGAGGCCGGCGAGGGCCCGCTCGTCGCGACGTTGCCCGCGGTCGCGAACGCGCTCTATGACGCCGTGGGCGTCCGGTTCTACGACCTCCCGATCACGCCGGACCGGGTACTCAAGGGGATCGACCGGCGTCGGGCCGAGGGTCGGTCCTGGAAAGGCCACTGAGGGCCGGGCCGGAAGCGACGCATGCATCTCGACCCGTTCGAACTCCATCGTCCCGAAACGATCGCGGAAACGCTCGCCCTCGCCGGGCGTCTCGCGCCGGCGTTCGACTACCTGGCCGGCGGGACCGACCTCTTGCCGAACTACAAGATGCATCTCAACGTCCGTCCCCATCTCATCGCGCTCGACCGGGTGTCCGAGCTCCAGGAGTACACCCTCGACCGGATCGGGGCGATGGTCCGTCTGGCCGACCTCGACCGGGACCCGGAAATCGGCCGGCACTACCCGGCGCTCGCGGAGGCGGTGCACGGGATCGCCACGCCGCTCGTCCGGGCGAGCGGTACCGTCGGCGGAAATCTGCTCGTAGAGACCCGATGTTTCTTCTTCAACCAGAGCTACTTCTGGCGGGCCAGCCTGGGATTCTGCCTCAAGGCGGACGGGGACCGGTGCCACGTCGTTCCGCAGAAGGAGAAGTGCTACGCCACCTTTTCGGGCGACCTGGCCCCCTCGCTCATGGTGCTGGGGGCCTCGGTGGAGATCGCGGGCCCGGACGGCGTCCGCACGATCCCGCTGGACGCGATGTACGAGGCCGACGGCGATGGGATCCGACGGGTACGGTTGCGGCCGGGCGAGCTGGTCGTTGCCGTGCATCTTCCCCCGGCCGCCCAGCACCTCCGGTCGACGTACCGGAAGCTCCGGGCCCGTCCCTCGTACGACTTTCCGGAGCTGGGCGTCGCGGTCTCGTTGCGGCGGGACGGGGACCGTCTCGCGGCCCTGGACGTGGCGGTCGGCGGCCTCGAGACCTATCCGCGCCGATTTCCTGCGATTACCGAGCCGGCGCTGGGGCAGGGTCTGGACCCGGAACGGATCGGCGCGTTGGCGCAGGCGATCCAGGCCGCGGTCCGGCCCGTGCACAACACCGCCTATCCCCCGGATTACCGGAAGCGGATGACGGGGGTCTTCGTACGCCGGGCCCTGACCGACCTGTGGGATCGGAGGGGAGCGTCCTGAGCCCCGCCCCGAGCTTCGAGCTCGTTCCGGCCCGCACGCTGCTCCCTCACGAGCAGATCGACGAGGCGGACGTCGAGCGGCTCGCTTCGGACCTTCGGAAGCGTGGGCTCCTCGAAGAGCCGATCTGGGTCGCGAGACGGGAGCGCGTGATCCTGAATGGCCACCACCGATTCGCCGCGCTCCAGCGACTCGGCGCCCGATGGGTGCCGGCCTGGGTCATCGACTACGCCGACCCCGAGATGGAGCTCGCCCGATGGGGCTCCGGTCCGCCGCTGACAAAGCAGGAGGTGATCCGCCGGGCCCGGGCCGGCGAGCTCTTCCCGCCGAAGACCAGCCGGCACATCTGGCACGGGCCCGCGCCGGCGCCGCACCCCACGACGCTGGCGGAGCTTCAGGCCGAGCGGCCCGGGCCGACGCTCGGGTCGGTGCCCCGCGAGGGCGGTCGGCCCGGCGGGCCCCGGTAGGGCAGCGGCAGCTGCCCGCCCGCGAAGCGTTCGAGGACGGAGAACAGGGCGACGCGTTCGGCGGTCTGCACCCGGTGGCGCAGGCGTTCGGGCGTGTCGTCCGGCTCCACCGGAACCCGTTGCTGGATCAGGATCGGCCCCGCGTCCAGGTCCTCGGTGACGAGGTGGACGGTCGCGCCGCTCTCCGTCTCCCCAGCGGCGAGCACCGCGGCGTGTACGTGGTCGCCGTACATGCCCTTCCCGCCGAACTTCGGCAGGAGCGCCGGGTGCAGGTTGATGATCCGGCCCTCCCAGCGACGGACGAACTCCGGCGGAAGGACCGACAGGAACCCCGCGAGCACGACCAGGCTCGCACCGGCGGACCGTAGACGGCGGCTCGCCTCGTCGGCCCAGGTCTCGGGAACCGCGCCGCGGAGCGCGAGTACCGTCGTGGGAAGGCCCCGACGCCGGGCCCTCTCGAGGACCGGCGCGCTCGCTCGGTCGGAGAGTACCAGCACGATTCGCACGGGCACGTGGCCGCCGGCGGCCTGCTCCGCGAGGGCGTCGAGCGTCGTGCCCTCTCCGGACGCGAACACGGCTACCGCGAGCGGCGATGTCATCGGCGCGACCCGCGGTAGCGTCGGCGGCTCTATAGCATGACGCGGAGGCCGAGCTTCTCGGTGAGCTCCTTGTACCGGTTCCGGATCGTGACCTCGGTCACGCCGGCGACCTCGGCGACCTCTCGCTGGGTCCGGCGCTCGCCGCACTGGACGGAGGCGATGTAGATCGCCGCCGCGGCGACTCCCGTCGGTCCGCGTCCGCTCGTGAGTTCCCGTTCGGTCGCGAGCTTGAGGATCTCGTTGGCGCGGGTCTGGACCTCGCCCTTGAGCTTGAGCTCGGAGCAGAACCGCTGGATGTAGTCCTGCGGCCGCGTTGGGAGCAGCTTGAGCTTGAGCTCGCGGGTCATGAACCGATAGGTGCGGCCGATCTCCTTCCGGCCGATGCGCGACTTGCTCGCGATCTCGTCGAGCGTACGCGGCACGTTGCACTGTCGGCAGCTCCCGTAGAGCGAGGCCGCGACCACGCCCTCGATGGAACGGCCCCGGATCAGGTTCCGCGAGACGGCCTTCCGGTAGATCATCGCCGCCGTCTCTCGGACGTTCCGGGGGAGGGCCATGCTGGACGCGAGCCGGTCGAGCTCGGCCAGCGCGAAGGCAAGGTTCCGCTCGGTGGCGTTCGAGACCCGAATGCGTCGCTGCCACTTCCGGAGCCGGTAGAGTTGGGCTCGGTTCCGGGTCGGGATGGACTTGCCGTACGGGTCCCGGTTCTTCCAGCCGATCTCCGTGGAGAGACCCTTGTCGTGGATCGTGAGCGTCGTGGGGGCGCCGGTACGTGTGCGCTTCTCGCCCTGTTCCGCGTCGAAGGCGCGCCACTCGGGACCCTGGTCGATCATTCCCTCTTCGAGAACGAGGCCGCACTCGTCGCAGACGAGCTCTCCCCGTTCATAGTCCCGGGTCAGGTGCGTCGACCCGCAGTTGGAACAACGGGTCGGTA
>JASHPT010000010.1 GCA_030037955.1 Thermoplasmata archaeon | reverse complement strand
GGCCCCGATGGTCGGTCTATGGGCCGATGGGCGGTTTTTCCGAGTCATTCATCCCCGAGGCCGCATTCGATCAAATTCTCCGGGAGTCTCAGAGACGCAACTTCCTCTTCGCCGAGCGGGCACAGACGCGACCGGGTTGGTATCTCTACACACTCACGCGGCCTCAGATCACCGCACTGTCCACTTCGTAGACAGGTCAACGCACGTATCGCTCATCGGAGTTCCCCTCTCGTGGTCGTAGGTGACGCCGAGGGAGAATCCGTGCTTGCCAACATTTGGCGCCCGCGCCGGTCCAGGTGCCCTCAGTTAGACCTCCCCGCACCAGTGTGCAATAACCGTTGCACCCGGAGGGACAATGTCCTACGGCTAGCCCCGCGAGGCTTCGCCTAGCCTCCATAAGCCCACGATCCTAGCCGAGTGCCTATGCGGCGGTTGCGCTACTTTGGTGGCGGGTCGGGAGTTCGACTGGTGCCGCGGCTCGACGCCTCAAGTTCTCCAACGGAGTCGAGCGAGTCCGGGATGGCGAGAACACCCCCGACTCCCATGACCAGCAGGAACGTCGCACACCCTGCTTCGACGGCCGTCTCAAGAGACACGTATAGAGAGGCGAAGAGGAGCACAGCCGCACCGACGCTCACGGCGGCGATGAAGAGCTTTACCAGGGTCGGAGTGGGCGCAGGCGCGGACTCAGCCATGGGGCAGAGCTGTGACGGTTTGCGGATTCTTCATGGTTTTGCAGGGCGGGCACCCCTCCAGAAATTGTCACCGCCGCTCAACCCCCGGGACTCTCCGGGGCTGGACGCCGTGAGGGTGTCGTCGGACGGATCGAATACGCGAGGCGTGCAACAGGCGTTGCACTTGCTGCCCTCTACTGAGCCAGCGGCGGACCCAAGCCAGACGCGTCTACAGAGAGGATCGGGACCTACCACACAGCCGCCGGGCCAGGAACCCCCTTGTTTCGGCGTTGTAGGATAGTCTGCCCGCGAACCGGGGCTTAATCTAACGAATGCCGTTCCCGGGCCGTGGCCGCCAAGCGCCGCCTCGCCGTCATCATGTTCACGGACACGGTCGGATACTCCGCGTCGAGCCAGACCGACGAAGCCGGGACGCTGCAGCGGCTGCGGGAGCAAGAGGAGCTCGTTCGACCGCTCGTAAAGGAGTACCAGGGACGGGAGATCAAATCGACCGGCGACGGCTTCCTGGTCGAGTTCGATAGTGCGCTGAAGGCCGCCCAATGCGCCATCGAGATCCAGCGGCGCATGCACGAGCGGAACTCTCAGCAGAACATTGTGCCAATCCAGTTGCGCATCGGGATTCACCTCGGAGACGTTGAGGAGCACGGCGACGACATCTTCGGAGATGCGGTCAACATCGCCGCTCGCGTCGAGCCGATGGCCGACCCCGGCGGGGTTTGTGTCTCCGGACAGGTCTTCGACCAAGTCCGCCAGAAGATTCCGAATGCACTCGAGAAGCTCCCGCCGGCGAACCTCAAGAACCTGCGATTTCCAGTCGACATCTATCGCGTCGCTCTTCCGTGGCTCACCCCGGAACGGGCCTCACCGGCCTCGGGGCCGACTCGGCTCGCGGTCCTTCCGTTCGTGAACTTCAGCCCGGACCCGAACGACGGTTACTTCGCAGACGGACTCACGGAGGAATTGATTACCCTCCTCTCTCAGCTTCACGAGATTCGGGTGATTGCTCGTACCTCCGTCTTCCAGTACAAGTCGACACCCAAATCCGTCGCCCAGATCGGTGCGGAGCTGGGCGTGGGCTCGGTTCTGGAGGGGAGTGTCCGGAAGGCCGGCAACCAGGTCCGGATCACCGTACAGCTGATCGACGTGGGTTCCGAGGAGCACACCTGGGCGGACACCTACGACCGCAGGCTAGACGATGTCTTTGCCATTCAAACCGAGGTCGCGAGGCGCGTCGCCGAAGTACTGAAGATCAAGATGGGAAAGGCCGAAGAACGGCGCATCCAGGAGCGACCGACGGTTCACCCGGATTCGTACCTGGCCTACATGAAAGGCAGGTCCTTGCTAGGCGCCGGCTGGTCGGAAGAGCGTTTCCAGGGCGCGAAGGCGCAGTTCGAACTCGCGATCGAAATCGATCCGTCGAACGCGAGGGCGCGGTCTGGGCTCGCGGATGCCGTGACCTTTCTTGCCTGGGGCCACTACGACAGCATGCCCTGGAACTGGTACCGGACGAGCCGAGCCCAAGTGCAGCGCGCATTGCAGCTCGACCCCGACCTGGCCGAGGCTCACAACTCCCTAGCCGCGATTCTATGGGACGATTGGGATTGGGCCGCGGCCGAACGCGAGTTCAAGACCGCGCTCTCCTCGAACCCGAGCTACGCTGAGGTCCACCACACCTACGGTAGCTTTCTCATGGATGTGGGACGACACGAGGAAGCTCTAGCAGAGTTCGCGCTCGCCGACGAGTACGACCCCAACTCGACTTCGATCATGGCGGAGCACCTGACGTATCTGATCGGGCTCCGCAGGCTGGATCGGGCGCAGAGTGTACTTGAGCGACTTCGAAAGCTCACCGGCGAGAGTCGGCACTACCTCGAGGCGCTTGTTCATCTGCAGTACGCCCGGTCCGAGTACTCCCAGGCACTCGAGACTCTGGACCGCCTGGATGCAATCAGCCCCGGGGATTCGGAGATGCCGCGGGTGATCATCTACACCGCGACTGGCGAGGCCGACAAAGCGCGGAAAGCCTTCGAACAGCTGAGGCGGGCACGCCCGAAGACGACGAATGCCGAGCTAGCGATGCTCCACGGAGTGATGGGTGAACTCGATGAGTGCTTCCGGTTGTACCAGAAGGCTTGGGAAGAGCACACTATCGGGCTTCAGATGATTCGGAGCGAGCCGGCGTTTGAGCGCATTCGGAACGACCCCCGATTCGGCCCGCTTCTGAAAAAGATGAACCTCGCCTGACCCCGGTCGAGCCCGAGCGGCCTCCTCGATGGGCCCACTCCTCCCAACCGGGCGGGCGGGGGATCGTCGCGACCTCGGACGTCAGTAGCCTCTGGGCGGGTCGGACAGCTTCTCCTCGGGATGTTCATAGATCTCGATCCAGTTCCCGTCCGGGTCTTGCACATAGACAACTCGATGCCCATTCGGCAGGACGTGATTCGGCGACCCGGGAGCGTCCTCCACGCCGAGCCGGCGGAGTCGGGCGACAAACTTGTTCAGGTCCTCGACGCGGAACGATATGTGATCCAGCCCTTCTCCCGCCTCGTATGGCGTGGCGAACCTTGACCCGGGAACGTAGTAGTTGAGCTCGAGTTTTTGTCCGGAAAACCCGTCGCGCAGAAGGACATAGGGCCCTTTCCCGGTTGAAGAATTGTCGCCGCGGGCAACCTCGTTGAGTCCGAAGACCTCCGTGTAGAACCTCAACGAGCGATCCAGATCGGTGACCCGAAGCCCCACATAGCTCAGGAAGCTCCGTGGCATAGGAGACCTGCCAAGGGTTGCCCGAAGGTAATCTTTGCCGACGGTCTGCTCGGGCGCCAGCGTCTTCCCAGGAATCGACGCCCCGAGTGGAGTCCCGTTCGGGCGGCCGCGACGCGGCTCTGGACTGGCTCCAACGAGCGCTGCGGCCCTGCCTAGACCATTAGCAAGAAGTGTGACAATGGCAGGAACAGGGTCTTGTCCCTTAGGTCAAGCAGGTCACGCGTGACCACGACGCCAAAGGGCGAATCAGTGTGGGTCTCCAAGAAGGCGCGCATCCCTTCCAGGTCCTGGCGAGGATTGGAACGGTACTTTACCTCGATCGGGACCGGCTTACCCTCGATGGAGATGACCACATCGACTTTGTGGCCGTGGTCGTCACGCCAGTAGAACGCCTCTGGCTTCGGACCCGGATTCAAGCAGTAGACAAGTCGTTTTGCGTGGTCGTGAACCACGCCCTCAGCGAGTCGGCCAAGCAGGTTTGGGTCCGTAAGCGTTCGACGGTCCAGTCGGCCTTGCAGCGTGGTCTGCAGGCCCGGGTTCGCGATGAGGATCTTCCGCTGGCGCCTGACTCTCTTCGCCCTGCTACCCGAGTAGAACTGGGCTTGGGCGATCAGGAAGACACTTTCGAGGTGCTCCAGGTAGTCGACGATTGTCCGCTCCTGGACCTTCAGCAGCGCCGCCAGGTTCCGATAACTGATCAGCTGGCCGCTCTCCCGGGCCAGTAGTCCAAGCAAGTCGTAGAAGAGACCTGGAGTACGAATCTGATAGACCCGAGCCAGGTCATTCATTATCGTGAGGTCGAGATATTCTCGGAGTCGGCCGGAGGCCTTGCGGGTATCTCGAAGATCAATCAGTTCGGGGAACCCGTCAGTCAGTAGGTAGCGGTCGAGCGTCGAGCGCAGACTCGCCCGCTCCCGGGTGACCGTCCCCTCGACCCGTCTCACTCTTCTCTCGAAAATTCGCGGATCTCCCCGCTGGACGGCGGAGGCGAAGGCGTCGCGCAACGCGAGACCGGTTTCGTTCCAACCGAACTCCCGGGAGAGGTACATGAGAACATCCACGTACTTCCAGGCCATCAGAAGGTGGCTGGAGATCCGACCGGTCAGGCTGGCCGACGAACCACTTTGAAGCTCGGAAAAGGAGCTTGATGAAATCAGAAACTTGACGGGATACCTGAGGTCGTACCATCCCTTGAGGTCACGGTGCCAATCCTCGGCCTTTGTCACCTCATCCAGGAAGACATAGACCTTGCCTTTCTCTTTGCGCCAAGGATGACCTAGCACGCGATCTGCGAACACATTCAGACAGTCGTTGAGCGGACTGTCCGTTGCCGCGGCCAGCCCCGGCAGATCGAAACTCACGAAGAGGATTCTCGAAGGTGCGACAGACGAGGCGAGTAGGTGGTCAATGAGCTGGTAGAGGAGAGTGGTCTTCCCGACCTGTCGCGGGCCTCCGATAGCCGAAATCGGCCTCGAGTCGATTTCGTTCCTCAGGACAAAGTAGTCTCTCCGCCGATACTCGTGCGAAAGGCCGTTGGGCACCGTACCATCTGCCCACCACGGATTGGCATCGATGAGCAGCCGATAGACCTCGTCAGCGTCTGTCGGCATGTGACGTATCTTAGTACATCATTCCTACTTAGATGTGACGTACTGTGACATCCTAGATTGCAAGCCGGCCGGGAGTCGTCGGCGCTACCTCGGTCGATTGCCGGAATCCGCGAACGCCATTCCCAGAATCGCTCGACTTGGTCGTTTCGAGAGCCGGGCCATCTCATGGATGGACCGCCGGATCGTGAGCGGTGGGCTTCGCAGGGGGGGTGTGACGAGGGCTGAAGTCTGCCCTTGCATACGGGGCGCTGGCGTCGAGCCTGAGGATTTCGGGCGCTTGGAGGACGAGGGTACCGTCCTGCCAATGACGGGTAGAGTGTAGTGCGCCGGCGTAGGAGCGGCACGCACATAGCCGACCTCTCCCATTTGACCCCGGATGCGGGACGCCGCCCCCATACTCTTTCTCGTCTTCGTAACACCCTGTGTCGAGTTTTTGACCGGCTCAAGCTCGGCCATCGCCGCGGTCTCGGTGCCGTCCGCGGCGTTCACGTTTTTCCTCCTCACTTGGCCGAGCTATGCCTTCCCCGTCCTCTTGATCCGCGAGGCCGTCGTCTCGTGGAACAAGGGGACCGCCTCCCTGCTCGCCCTTGGCCTATCCTACGGGGCCCTGAATGAGGGATTGCTCGCGAAGACGTACTTCGTCGTAACCCCGACCTCCCCCTCTCTCGGGGGCGGAGCGGGTCACTGGCTGGGCGTGAACTGGCCCTGGGTGACCGAGATCACGCTTTTCCACATGATCGTGAGCATCTCGGTTCCCGTGCTGCTGAGCTTCCTCATCTTCCCCGAGACACGTCACAAGCGGCTCCTCAGCGACCGGTCGATTCGAGGGTTTGTGGCGATCATCGTGATCGAGGTTCTGGGTATCTTGACCCTGCAGTCGTTGTTCAGCCCAGTCGTCCGAGCACTCCTGCCCGAGATTCTGATTCCGACCGCCATCCTCGCGGGCGGAATTCTGTTGGCGCGGCGACTGCCGCTTCCGGACCCGGCGCGGGTCCTTCAGGGACGGTTCGCACGCTCGAACTATCTCGTCGTCGC
>JASHPT010000103.1 GCA_030037955.1 Thermoplasmata archaeon | reverse complement strand
ATCGTCGAGTCCCCTCGGGCAGTACACGTGCTCAACGCGCCATCCCCGGCCGCGACGGCGTCGCTGGCGATCGGCGACTATATCGCGGACGTTGTGTCGTCGCGATATCCCGGCCGAGGTGGTGACGCTTGACCTGCTCTGCGGGACGCTCCGGGCACCGCGGACGCATCGCTTCCGGGCTCCCTCACCTCCTTTCCTGAGGTTGGCGTTGAAACACTCCAATATGCCTAGAGCCCGTGGAGATTACCCTAGGGTCGGCGATCCGGTCGGCGCCTCATCGGGTCGCGCAACGCCACCCGCTTCCGGGAGAGAAGGGCCTTCGATGGGCAGCACACGAGGCGCGCACTACTTCTTCCATCGAATGACGCCTATCACGATGTACGATGTGCGGTGGTTCGCTTGGTTGCCCACGAGGAGAAACTTCTCGTAATTGGGATCCCCAAGCCGCAAGTTCTCGAAGACCTGCTGCTCCTTCCCAGGGTTCTTGCGAAACCACTCATAGCAACCAATCTCGATAATCTGCTGGTCGTGCTCCTGCTGGGATTGACAAGCGCTGCAGCGGTAGACCACTCGCGGGCGCATCGCGTAGTTGACCTTCGTCCGGGGCAGGGACCCACCGAGCAACGTGGTTTGAACGGAGTGGACGACGTCCTCCCTCGGGCTAAGGTACCCGCGTATCGCACTCGGTCGGACGATGCCGAGGCTTGTGTGGGCATCGTTAAGGTCTGAGACGCACCCTGAAACAAGCGTAGGAATCAGAGCCGTCCTGCCTTCGCGGTCGAGAGTTCCGATGACCCGGATGTTCCGATCGAGCCTGTCCCACTCTGAGGCCGAGCCCACAATCTTCCAGCTCTCCGACCGGCTGTCGCTTGGATTCTTCTCGACCTGCACCGACACCACACTCCATTGCTTGAGTGGCGAGGAGAGACGAGTTGGGTAGACTCGAACGAAGCCGAGCGTGCGCGACCACCCGGCAACGCAGACGGCAACCCGGCCGTCCTTGAGCTCGTCGGGAGCCCCGCGGCCCAAGATGACCAAATCGTCAATTTCCCGCAGCGAGCGCGACACTGTCGTTCGCTAGAGATGAACTAGCGTAAAGCCCTCCTTCTCGAGGAAACGCGAGAGAACGCTGCGGTGGCACGCCCGCCAGTCCCGTTCATAGCAGAGGAGAGCGGTTGGGCCTTCGGCCACGAGCGCTCTCAGCTCACGCAACTCTCGGGACCTGGATTCCAAGTACTTGCGATAACCCTGCTCGAAGGCCGCAAAGTCACCGCCCTCGCGGTAGGTGTGACGGAGGGTCGACGGGGAGCCTAATTCTGGGAACGGAAAGTACTCCGTTCCTATCCTTTGGAGGGCGGCTGAGAGGGGTCTCTTGGAGAACCCGGGCCTCCGGCTGATCGGATGTTCTCGTACGTCGACCACCTTCGTTATGGAGTGATCTCTGAGGGTGTGGAGGAGCTCCTCGGAGGAGCGCCCCTCGTAGCCGACGCTGTAAGCGGCCCCGCGCTGGGCGACAGGAACGCCCTCCATGACAAGTGACCCGTCAACCTCCCGGAAACTGACGCGATCTCCTGCCTTCCAGCCGCGCGTTCGCGCAAGGTCCTTAGGAATCGCAACGTGGAGACTCCCATGAACCTCGAGAATGGTACGCTCCATATGGATTCCATATGGAGTATCCCTTTGAGTCTTTGGGTTCCAGGGTACCTCTAGGCGGTCCGAGCGCGCGATGCGGACGGACGTCGAAGCCCGTTGGTCAAAGGGCTTCGCCAATAGACTGAGAAAAGTCGATGGGGTAAGTCTTCGAGCGTCCTGGGATGAAGCTGAAAAATGAGGCGAACAGCCGTACCTGGGTGGGTCTCGGATTGCCTTGCATCGTGGGTCCTTCGATCCAGATTTCCTTCCAGGCGTGCGCGCCCACCGGCACCATGATGGAGGCCTCGGTGTACCCCCAAGGCTCGCGCAGGTGCCAGCCGTTGATCGGGCGACCGGAATCGTCCAAAGGTTGGAAGTTGACGTGAGCTTCTAGGGAAGTCTTGTTGAGGACCCGGACGCGAACCTGAGTTGGCATGCTATCGAGGTCGGGTTTTGAACCCCGCAGTTCAACTTGGAACGGCCACTTGGCGAACCTATCGAACCAGGCCTGCCGAATCCGCTGGCTTGCGAGAAGGACGGCTGAGGCGGCTACGCCACCGACAAACGCCACTGCGAGCTCTGACCATGTGGAGGACGCCAAGCGTGCGGTCGAGGAACTGCGGGCCTAAGATGGTTGGGCAGCGCGTACGGCACCTCAACTGAGACTTGATTGAGTCGCGCTCCAAATCGGGTCTCCAGCTAGGCTGGAAGGGCAGATAGCTCCCGGAGCCCAGTCCGATTACCCGACCGGTCCTGCCGACGACAGGCGATAGGCCTGGGGCATCAGGTCCATGTCGATCTTGCCCGTCGTGGCGTAACGGTAGAGCGCGGCCCGGAGGACGCCTTCCGCCGTGGTCCCGAGGAGCACCATGAGTACTCCGACCCCGAGGCCGGTGACGGCGAGGATGATCCCCAGGACGGCGACGCCGGAGAAGATCAGGTAGAGGCCGAAGACACCGAGGAGGAAGGCCAGGATGATGCCTCCGATGATCAAGAGCCCGAGCACGATGTTGGTGACGAGCGTCCGGCCGAAGGTGCTCATGAACATCTTGGCGGAACGGCCGAGGGACTTCCACGGGGAGAGCCGCTCGTAGAGCAGCACCGGGATCACGAAGTAGGTCGCGATCGCCCAGGTCGCGCCGGCCACGCCGCCGACGATGAGGCCGGCGGCGCCCTTGAGCCTCGCCGAGATCAGCTGGATGAGCACGCCGACGGTCGCGGCGATCAGGGCCCAGACGAGCAGTCGCCCGAGGTTCGCTCGGGCGATCTTCCAGCCATCGGCGGCGGTAGGCTGCTGGCCCTGCAGCTTGAGGGTGGCCGCCCCGACCAGCGCCGCCGTGGCGTAGACGCTGATGAAGGTCGTGGAAAAGTACGCGACCAGGAAGAGCACGATGCCGACGACCTCGTAGGAGGTGGTCAGGTTCCCGCCGACGAGGAGCAGGGGGGCGAGGAAGTAGGTCCCGAAGGCGAAGAGCGCAAGGACCGCCAGGGCGGACAGCCCCGCCACGAGGGGAAAGACCAGGAGCGCACTATCTTGGAAGATGAGCCCGAACGAGATCTTCGTGAGCCGCCAGGAATCCGAGAACGTGCCGGCCATGAGGACGGCGGCCGCAGTCAGACGGCCTTACTTGACCATGTCGGGCGGACAGACTGCGACCGAGAAATAGACCGCCGGCTTCGGACCGGCGAGGTCTTGCATGACGCGACGTTTCACACGCCTCGGTCAACAGGCCGACCCCAGCCGACTCGTCTTCCAAGTCCCGATCGAAGGCCTCTGTCTCTCGACCTTCCTCGTTCTCCGACCCTCGGGACACCCGGGCCGGGCCCTCCTGGGTCACATCAGCCCCCAGGCCCCATGGTCCGAGCTCGGGGCCGCCGACGCCGGCCGGATCGGTCCGTGGTCGAAGGGCTGGATGCTCCCCTCCTCCCAGCTCGTCTTCTACGAGACACCGGAGGATGCGGCTCGTCGCATCGCCCAAGAACAGCTCGGCGTCACGCTCGGCAAGCTCCCCCCGCCCGTCCTGATGTCGGACGCCTACGAGCGCCCGACGTCGAACGGCGAGAAACACTGGGACATCGGTTTCGTCTACGTCCTCGATGGACAGCCGGCGGCACCCCCCCGGCATTCGGCGTGGGCGGACCTCGACTACGTCGAGGTCTCCCGGACGCATGCGAAGGACTTCGTCCGCTTCCAGGAGGATGTGCTGCGTCTCGTCGGAATGCCCTGCGCGCCCGGTTAGCGCTGCCGTGGGCCGGCTCGTACGAGCGTCGACTCGGGAGAGCTAGGCCGGTTCCCAACGTCCCACTCGTGCGTAAACGCTGGCAGCGTCGGCGTACAACGTGCTGACGACGGGGGTTCGTGGGATTCGCGCCCGTTTCTTGACAAGCTGCCGCCCGGCGGCCTTCGCGGCCCCGAGGAGCGCCAACCCCGCCGGCTCCGTGAGATAGATCCCGCTGAGGGTAGCTCTTGTGAGCCGGAACGGTGCGGACTCGGCGGGAAGGATGCCGCTGGAGATGGGCTCTCGCACGTCAGCGAGGACTAGCCAGGAGCTCGAGTCAGCCCAGTACCAAGAACGGGTCTTGCCGGAGGCGTAGTTCAGGTGCAACCCCTGGCTGTCCAATGCTACGGACGAGGGACTCCGACCCGAGAGCCAACCGCCCTTCCCGGTTCGAGGATAGACACTGGATAGGTCGAACACCCGCCGCCCTGCCTGTTCGCTCACTCCGTCGAGACTATTCAAGCGAGCCAAGTGATTGGGGAGGCCCGGTGGTTCGACCGTCGGACCGTCAGAACGAGGCCGGGGCGCACATGCCTCGACCCTTTGGTACGCCGGGTTCGGCGGATCTCACACCCGGAGTGAGTGCGCACCCGACGGCCGCTCAGGAAGCCGCACAAGCCCGCCCACCCTCTACTTCGGCCCCCCGACCCAGGGGGGAGTCGACGGCGGGGGAGGACGTGGCGGAGGAGTCTTCCGCCGGGAGAAGACGACGGCGAGGACTCCTGCGATGACGACGGCGGCGATGATCACGAGGACGAGCTCAAAGGCAGCGGCCGTGAGGCCAAAGTACGGGTGGGGCGGAGGCGGCGCGAACTGCAGAGTGACGGTGATGTTGCTCCCTTTGAGGTCCACGCTTCCCGAGCCCGGGGTCGGCGCGTAGCCTCCGGAGCCGCCGACCGAGAACGAATAGGTGCCGTTGGCCAGGTAGTACGAGAGTGCCGAGCCTGTGGAGTTCTCCTGGACCCGCTTGATCGTCACGCTCCAGTTCGCACCAGACGGAAGGCCCTGCTCGGTGAAGGACACGTTGAAGAGGCGGCCGAACACGGCGGTCTCCTCGACCGGACCGTACATCACAACGGAGGCGGGGCGGTCTTCACCCGAATAGCTGCCCGACCCCGTGCCGGACCAGTAGTCGAAGGTCCAGAGCTGTGAATTCAGGGCGGACGTCCCGGCGGCGATGGTGGTTCCCGGCGTGAACCATCCGTCCGCCGGCGTAACCGAGCCGGCGAGCAGCGGGTACGAGGCACCGGTAAAGTAGTACTCGCTGCTGTAGACGATGTCCCGGTCGACGGGCGCGGCGAGCACATCGACGGTACCGTTCGGGGGAGAGGCAAGGTACTGGACCCCCGTCGTCCCGGGCAGCGGCGATTCGACCTGGAACGTCTCGGTTCCGTTCGGGGCCTCGATCTGGATCGAGGCCGTGTCTCCGAAGAAGACCGTGCCGTTGAGGATCACCGCCCAGACCGTTCCGGAGGGCAGGCCGGTCTCGTTGAAGGTGACCGGAAAGAGACCCGGGCACGTGAGCTTGATCGGAGTGTCATAGACGTCGCCCGTCCCGAGATAGATGTACGTCGAGGAGCTGATGCATCCGGGATAGCTCACGTTGAGCCAGTACGGTCCCTCCATGAACTGGCGGGCGGCCGTGCCACTCGCCGAGACAGTGACGACGTCGACGCTGCGGAGCGGGTTGAACTCGACCTTGGCGCCGGTGGGGTACACGGTGGAGTCGAGGGTTCCCCAGGGCGCGGTCACGTAGCGAACGGTGGCCGGCGCCCCCGGGAACTCGTACCAGTAGCCGTAGTTGTGCGTCGTGTTCGTGGCGTTGTTCGCGCCGAAGGTGAACGAGTAGTTCTGCGCCACGTAGGTGTACCACGGATAGAGGCAGTTGGTCGCGTTCGAGAACGAGGGCGCCGTGCAGGTGGACTCGTCGTCGGCGATCGTCCCGTTGATCCAGTTCTCGCCCTCGACCGAGGAGCCGAAGCCGATGTCGGTCGGATAGGTCTGGCTGCCGGCCGACCCCATTACTGGGAGGGAGAGCTCCATCTGGCCGCTCTGGGCCCATCGGTCCGGCCAGTAGCTGTCGCAAAGGCCGTCGCCCGGGTAGCAGGCCTCGTAGTAGCCGGTCTCGGGGATGGACGGGTTCAGGGAGTGTCCGATCTCGTAGGCCAGCGCAACCGCTCCGGGCGTATCGGCGCCCCAGAGGAGGTAGTGTCCTTCGGCCGCGGTCTGGTAGTACGGGGGAAGGATCTCCGTACCGTTCTGCAGAGACACGGCACCGCTGGCATGGAGCGCGGGGTCGGTGACCTGGAACTCCCAGGGTTGGGTACTGCTCTCGGCGATCCCGGACTCGTTCACGTAGACCTCGTCATCGCTGTGCAGGATCAGGATCGCGGTCGTACCGTTGGCGTCGAGCGGGCCGGAAAATGCGGCGGATTCGAGGCCCGTCGCCTTCGATACCTGCCAGACATCCACGCAGGCGAACCACTCGTTCGAGCCCGGCGTATAGTCGGGGGCGAACTCACCGCCGGACAGGCAGTCCTCGGTCCCGCTCCCGGCGCCCGTATAGGTCGGAGGGGCCGGGTAGAACTGGAACTCGAAATAGGCCTGGTCGTCCAGGGACGCCGGGTCATAGACCACGCCGCCGAGCCAGATGGTGGCGTAGAAGTCCCCCTGCGTGTAGTTTCCGTCCGCGGGCAGGTTGAACGAGTAGTTCGCGTCCTCCCCGGAGCCCGGGGCATCCGAGATGAAATTGATCGTCGCTTCGTCGTGGCCGTAGCACCAGGACGGCGAGTAGTTGGCCCAGACCCAGCTCGCCCAGTAGACGCCGTCGCACTGGAGCCCGGCCGGTTGGCCCGAGCTCCCTGCCGCCGC
>JASHPT010000102.1 GCA_030037955.1 Thermoplasmata archaeon | reverse complement strand
CCCGTTGCCCTCGGCGAAGATCGTCTTCACGTAGCTGCCGGGGGACAGCTCGAAGGCGTAGTCCGTCGAGACGACGTTGAAGGCGCTGTTGAGCAGGTAGAACTGCTGGCCGGCGCCGAGGGAGTTGTTCATGTAGAACCAGACGTACGGATTCGTGTAGCCGGTCTGATTGTCGGTACCCTGGACGTAGAGGAAGGAGTTCGCCGAGAAGGTGAACGTGCCGGACGAGGGCACGGTTTCCTGCGAGCCCTGGTTGTTCTCCCAGTGGTCGGTGTTGTCGTAGCTGGCGGACTCCGTGCCGTTCGACTGGACCGCCGTCACGGCGATGGACCCGTTGATGAAGGAATTCTCGGTGTAGCCCTGGTAGTCGCCGGTGCCGCCGTTCAGCACGATCGTCTCGTAGTACACGAACCGGTCGCCCGACTGCGGGATGTAGTGGCCCCCGAGGCCGGCCGCGGTGGGAACCAGCAGTACCAGGGCCGAGAGGAGGAGGAGCGCAGCCCACCGGGGCTTCATCCCCCGCCGCCTCCTCCGAATCCGCCACCGAAGCCGCCGCCCATGCCGTGGGCGTGGGCCGGATGGGCGCCCTCGAAGGTGCTGAACGTGGAGAAGTACGCCCCGTGGCCGATGAAGACGGGGCCGTAGAAGAACCACATACCGGGCGCATAGTGGAAGTCCACGGGCGGGGCCGGCACCTGCGTCGCGGTCGCATCGAGCTTGGACACGGTCTCCGACCGGATGCCGTGGATCATCCGGACGGCGAGGCAGATGAGCTCCTGCTGGCTCATCGGTGGCGTGCGCTTCCCGAGGATGTCGTAGGCTTCCTCCATCAGCCGCAGTGTCTCGTTGGCCTCGAGCACCGGAATCGACGCTAGGATTGCCGCGGCGACGAGTGGATACTCGAGATACGTGCCGAGACCCTTGGTCAGGATCGAGAGCTTCGGGCCCAGTCCGTCCATCGGTAGGTCGGAGACGGCGAGGTAGGCTGACGAGAGCTCCACGTCCTCCGAGGGAGCATAGCCCCAGCCTCCGAACATGTTCCGGATCGCCGTGAACTTGCCCTCGAGGTCTCCCAGGGGCCGGTTCACGATCGCGAGTAGCGCGGCGGCCTCGGGGGACGCGGTCTGCAGGAGGTACGTTTGCAGATTGTCGGTGGCGAACGTGCCATCGGCCCGCTCTCCCAGCAGGAGAATCGAGGCCACGCCAAGCGACGACTCCTTGGGGACGCCGCGGTCCCGGACGGCCTTGTCCAGCTGCTTTAGGATGGGGAAAACGTCGTTGATGGCGCGGGGTCCTCCGGCCACGATTTCCGCCGCCATGAGCCGATTCTCGGGGTTGTGCGCCAGGGGCGCGAGGCCGGTGTAGGCGCTCAGGAACGTCGTCGCACCCGCCGGCACGTTGCTCTCGCGTTTGGCGAGGCCGATCGAGATCGCCCACAGGTAAGACACGTCGCTCGGCGCCAGCGGGGCGGCGAGCGCCGCAAAGTACTGCGAGCTGGTGTTCGCGATGTCGTTGAGCTCGCCGTCCACCTGCTGGGACTGGGCCAGGTACGAAGGGAAGGCCAGGTCGGACACCCGGTAGAGCCGCGCGCCCAGGTCCCGCAGCGAGACCGCGCCGAGGCTCGTGAGGCCGACATACCCTCCGCCGTAGGGCGTGAGAGAGTCGAGGAGGGCCTTGCGGCCCATGTTCTCGTCGTAGGCCTTCTGGTCCGAGGCGAGTTCCGCGTCATCGGCTTGCAGCGTCGCTGCGTCCTGGCTCTCCTGCTGGACCTCGGCGGCTTGCTTGTCCTTCCCTTCCAGGTGGAACAGGACGGAATGGGTCCGTTCGGTGTCGGTCTGGATCTGGGCCGCGAGTTCGGCCCGGGCCTCCTTCTTCTGCTGGAGGTTCTCCTCGTCCGTGTAGAGGCTCTGGACGCTCTGCACGAGCTGGGCGTACTGGTCCGCGCCGACCACCTGTACGATATTGAGCTGTTGCAAGGAGCTCAGGTCGGCCGGCGCGAGCGTCACGGTGACGTTCCGGCCGCTGACCTGGTTCAGAAAGGTGTAGACGTCCTGGCAGCTCGCCATACTAGCCATCGACCGCCCGGAATCGCGTGAGCAGCGAATCGTCCTGACAGTGGTTCCGGATTAAAAGGTCGAGGTGGGACCTTGTAGATTCCACGTCCACGTAGGGGTCGGTCCGCACCGCCTCCCGCAGTACGGCTTCGAAGTGGCCGGTGCGGCTCTCCCCGCCGCCGAACCGGCGTACCCGCTCCGCTTCGATCTGCTCGTACGCGAACGTGAGTTCGTAGAGCGACCGGTGCACCTGGTCGTCGATCTTCTCGGCGACCTGGTCCCTCTCGAGAGCCCGCTCGACAATCCCTTCCAGATCGACGAAGTGGGCGGTGCCGTCCGGGGCGAGCACCGCGTCCTTGTCGAGCCAGACGTCGTCGAAGTCGAAGCCGAGGTAGCGGTCGCGCTCCGGGTCGTACCGCAGGGTCCGGGCGAAGAGGGTCAGCATCGCGACGGTACTCCGGACAAAGGCAACCTCGAAGCGATGCGCCGCCGCGCTCGAAGCAACCCCGAACAGGTCGAACACGTGGCGAACGTTGGTCCCCACGGTATTCCGCGCGTGGAAGTAGATCCGAACGTTCGACGGTACAAGCCGAATCTCCTGAACGATCCGTCCGCGGTACTCCCGGTACCAGTGGATGCTGCGGATCTGTTCCTCGAGCTCCGGAGGGAAGAGCGCGACCTTTACGATCGGGGCGATACGAAATCCGGAGAGACTCGTCAGGTCCGCCCGCTCGGACACTCGGAGCGCCGTCGAGGCATGGTCGAGTCCCTGGCCTCCGTAGGGCGAGCCCCGGAGCCAGACCTCCCCGGTGATGACCCGGTCCCCGAGCGCCGTCGGGTGGCGTCGCAGGCGTTCCCGGACGGCCGGATCCTTGCACAGTTGGGCGGCGTACTCCCGGTCGAGGGGCCGCCACGAGTAGGGGTCGATCGTCGAGCCGACGCCCTTGACCGACAGGAAGTACTGGGTACCGTCCACCGTCGCGACGGGCTCCGGCAGGATCGCCCCGCGATTGTCGTCTTCGATGAAGGTCTGCGTCTCCAAGGGAGGCCGGTCGACCAGGTCCTGGAGGGCCGGAGGGAGAAAGACCCGGTCCCAGCGCGAGAGGTCGAAGCGGTCGAACTGGCGGTTGGACAAGCTCTCGGCGGCGTAGGTCCCGAGCGACATCGGGCGCCCCGTGAGCCGCATGGACGCTGATGGGCATCGTCCCGGCCTAAAGGAGACCACGCCCCGGCGGAATCCGGGGGACCGCAGCCGAGCGCGGAGCACTCAGGGTGTGGTGGCTGCGGCCGACCGTGGGGTCATGTCGAAGATGGCCGCCGCCCTCCGGGCGGGTGTCGAGCGACCGGTGGCCGGCCGAAGCCCCAGGGTCTCCCGGACGTAGTCGTTCTCGAAGATCTCGTCGAGCGCCCGCGGCGTTCCATCCGGGAAGACGCGGTCGGGATACCACTTCGAACCGAACTGCACCAGCGTCAGGAGCACGGGAAGAACGTCCGAGCCCTTGTCCGTGAGCGCCCATCGCGCGTATCGGCTGCTCCGCTCCACACGTACGATGAAGCCCTCGTTCTCGAGCTCCCGTAGCCGCATCGAGAGGATCCGCTTCGTGAGCCCCGGGGTGGCCCGAATCATGGCGTTGAAGCGGTCGGCCCGGAAGAGTGCGATGTTCCGGAGGACCAGGAAGGCCCACTTCCGTCCCAGCACGCCTAGGGTCGCCTCGACGGGACACCCCGAGAACTCCACCTTGACCTTGATCGGTCTGATCGGATGCGGGCGAAGCGCCATCGATGGACTACTCTCATTCCCCTGCCTCCCTATATGGTATACTATTGATACCTCACGACGGGCACCCGATGAGGTCTCTGGCGCACGAGATAAGTCCATTACCCCACGACGCCCTCGGAGACCCGCTGCGGTCGTCCGTGGGGAATCCGCTCCGATTTCCGGCCGACCCATCCACCGAGGTCAGAGTGACGGTGCCCTCCGAACGATCGGCCGCTCGCTCCCGGGGGCGGTCTTCCTCCACGCCCGCCCGGTCGACGGCGGCCCGTCGGAGCCGGACGATTCGGACCATGGACGTCCATCTGGACAGCTGGCTCCGGGAGTTCGGACCCCGGGGCAGTGAGCAGATGGCGGCGGGGAGCGTCTCGGAGCTCATCGACGTTCTCGAGGGGAAGTACCCCCGACTTCGCTTCAAGATCCGGGACGAGACGGGCCAGCTGCGTCGGTACGTCCGGGTCTTCGTGGACGGGGAGGACGTGAGCGGCACCACCGGGGTCGCGACGTCCCTGGAGGGGGCTCGCTCGATTGACATTCTCCACTCGATCGCCGGAGGATAGGGAGGACACGCGATGAAAGCGGACAACAAGGTGCGGATTCTGGTCGGGACGCGGAAAGGAACCTACGTCGTCGTGGGCACGACCCAGCGACGGAGGTGGACGGTAGGGCCCGTGGCACACGAGGGGAACGAGATCTACCACGTCGTCGCGGACCCCCGCCATCCCGGCGACCTGTACGCCGCGGTCAACAGCGGCTTCTGGGGCCCGATGGTCCATCGGTCCCGGAACTGGGGGAAGACGTGGGCGGAGATTCCGGCCCCGTTGATGGCGACGAGCAAGAGCCGGACCCCGGCCTTCGATGACAAGGGCAACCAGAACGATGTCAAGCGTCCGCTCGCCAACATCTGGCACATCGAGCCCGGCCTCGCCCGCGAGCCGGACACGCTGTACCTGGGGGCTGACCCGCACCTCCTGTTCCGCTCCACGGACCGGGGGAACAGCTGGGAGCCGCTCGACGCGATCAACAATCATCCGGCGCGGAAGACCTGGGGTCCCGGCGCGGGCGGTGCCTGCCTCCACACCATCCTGATCGACCCCCGCAGTCCGCAACGAATGTACATCGGGATGTCCGCGGTCGGTACCTTCCGAACGGAGGA
>JASHPT010000101.1 GCA_030037955.1 Thermoplasmata archaeon | reverse complement strand
ACGCCGACCGGCCGGGCCGCCTAGCTCGACATCCCGGGCGCCTGCTTCAGCGCCTTGATCTTGTAGTACTCGGGGTCGACGATGACCTCGCCGTTGACGCCCATCGTCTCGATCGTCTTGAGCGTCACGCCGGCGGAAGACTTCGCCTTCTGCCAGTCGGGGATCGGGATCGAGAACTTCTTCTCGACCTCCGTCCGGTAGATCGGGCCCGAGTTGTACGAGCAGAACGGGATGACGCGCCCGTCCGGGACCGCGTAGTGGATATCGCAGCGCATCAGTCGCTGGATATCGTAGTCGTACGCGTCCTGGAAGTGCATGTTCCCGAGGTAGAGCGTCCGCCAGGTGAACTTCGCGAGGGCTTCCTTGTTGCCCTCGGTGAAGATCGCCGCGATGACGCGGACACAGTTCTTCTCGCTGAGCCCCTCCGGGGCCTTCGAGAAGTCGAAGTACTTCGACACCTCGTGCAGGAGCTTGGCCCCGGCCACGACGCCGCGGACGCGGGCAAAGCGCGCGTCCCGGTACTTCTCGATCAGGGTCTCGACGTTCTCGAAGAAGCCGTCGACGTCCATGAACCGCGGCAGCGGCGTGAGCTTCTGTCCGTCCTTGGATACGAAGGCGAACGTCGCGCATCCACAGCCCGGGTGGGTCGTGAGCGTCATCTTCTCCTCCCCGTGGATGATCGAGACGAGCTCCGAGATCGGTGCCACGGACGGAACCGGGAAGAAGTCCGACTTCTCGAACGGGCCCTCCGTGCACAGGATCCGGACCAGATCCGACTGCGTGAACCGCATCTGGAACCGGTCCTTGTCGGGGATCCGCGCCGTCAGGGCGACCGGCTGGAAGTTGACCCCGCGGACGACGTCGATGTTGTCGATCGCGAACTTGACGGTCGGCCAGATCTCCTTCTCGTTGAAGCCTCCGACCAGGGTCGGGACCAGCACGACGGAGAGCGGCTTGTCGGGCTTGCCGGCGGCGAGCTCCTCGGCCGAAGAGTGCGTCGACCGGGCGGCCTGGATGGCCTTTTCCTTGACCTTCAGGAGCGGGACCCCCCGCACCTTGCGGTAGATCTCGTCGTCCAGACCGTCAAACTGGAGGTAGAGGGTGTGCAGCCCCGCGTTTCGGGCCTGCTGGGCAAAACCGGCCTCGTTTGCGAACCGGATACCGTTGGTCGCGACCTGGACCTGCTTGAAGCCCAGTTCGCGGGCCATCGAACAGGCGTCCAGGAACAGGGGGGAGAGTGTCGGCTCGCCGCCCGAGAACTGGACGGCAACGGTCCCGACCGGCTTCTGCTCCCGGAGGGTCTTGAGCATGAAGTAGATCTGCTCGCGGGTCGGCTCGTAGACGTAGCCGGCCGCATTCGCGTTGGCGAAGCAGACGGGACACTTGAGATTGCACCGGTTCGTGAGGTCGATCAGGGCCAGGCCGGTGTGCGACTTGTGGTGGCTGCACATTCCGCAGGTGGTCGGGCAACCGCGGAACTTGTCGTAGTAGGGGTTCTCGTAGCCGACGCCGTCATGGGCGTAAACCTCCATCCGCAGATAGAAGTCGACGTCGTTCGAGATGATGTCCCAGAAATAGCCGTGGGTACGGCAGGTCTTTTCCATGATGACCCGGTTGTCCTTCTCGCGAACGACGGCCGGGATGACCTTGATACACTCCGGGCAGACGGAGGCCGTCTTCCGGGGCAGACCGCGCGGGGCCTGAAACTCACGCATGACTCTCGCTGGCATTCGATTCCCCTTGCTTTGCCGACCCCCTGGAGGGGGGGCTGGCTTAGCGGGCACACCCTCCCCAGCCTACATAATCAATCTGTCGTGTCGACTGCTACAGAATAGCCTGCCCGTGACGGAGAGTCGCACGGTCTCAATCGCTACAGTGCACGCCGGTCGTGGCCCGGACGTGCACGCGGCCTATTAACCTCCCCCGGATAGCTGCTGCCGCATGGCCCCCCGGAAGCCCCGTGGCAAGCGAGACGGCCGAAAGAGCGGCTCCGGTCGGCGAAAAGGAGCGACTCCGCGTCGGGTTCCCGCATCGGCCGAGCCGCACTTCGTGGGGCGTGCAGGGTCTCCGGTTCTAGACCACTACACGCCCAAGCCGATGGACGCCCCGGTCGGGACTCCCGTACCGGCCGCGGCTCCCCCGCCTCGAGTTCCCGTGCCATCCCCGAGTGCTTCGACGCCGTCCTCCGCGCCGCGACCCTCCGGCTCCGCGAGTACGGCCCAGACGGGAGGCACCCCTCCCAAGCCGCTGATCAGTCTCGAGAAGCCGTTCGACATTGACGAGTTCTCCCAGCTGCTGGGACAGACGCAGATCGTGGTGACGGTTCCCCGGGACAGCCTCCCGGAGGTCCTGCGCCGGGTCTGTGACTTCATGGGCTTCGGGATCTACGTGTACTCCCTCCGGGTACGGCCTGGGCCGGAGGAGCTCCTCAAGACGTTCATCGTCGAGATGCAGCGCGTCGACTATTCGGTCCCCGACCGGGACTGGACGGCCTTCCAGGACCGGGGAAAGGCCGATAGTCCGTTTGGGCCGACCGGCACGCGTTAGGTCGTGGGCGCGGGCCGCGGCGAACCCGATATCTGCAGCTCCGGGGTGGGTCCGAGGAGGTCGTTCGAATGACCGCGCACCCCTCACAGGACCCGGTGGAGCTCGAGCTCGCGTCGATCCGTCAGCAGCTGGGCGAGCTGCGGGCCGAGCAGCGAGAGATGAAACAGGCCATCGACGAGCTGGTCCGAACCTTCCGTTCCCTCGCCATGCACCTCGGGATCGCTGCGGAGCCCTACCGGAAGGCGGATGCCGCCGGCGAGCGGTCCAAGGGGTCCGACATCCCGGGCTTTGCGTAGCCGGACGCGGGGCGGGCCGCTCCCTACGATCGCCGTCGCCAAAGGTTAAGCGGCGTTCCCGCCTCGCGCGCCTCCGCCCTTCGAGAGCGAAACGTCCGTGCCGATCCGATACGACATCGGGGTCGAGGACCCCAAGAACCACCGCGTGCAGGTGACCGTGGACGTTCCCGACCTCACGGGGAGCACCGTGGACCTCGTCCTGCCGGCGTGGATGCCGGGGTCCTACGATATCCGGGACCCGGCCCGCAGGCTCCGAGGGCTCCGGGTGTCGCAGGCGGGAAGTGGCCGGGAGCTGGCCGTCTCGAAACAGGACAAGGCCCGTTGGCGCGTGACCACCGGGGGCGTCGACCACCTTGAGGTCCGGTACGAGGTGTATGCTCACGAGCTTGCCGACGACGGCAACGACGCGACGCCCGAGCACCTGTATGTCAATCCGGGCGCGCTTCTGGTGTACGTCGACGGCCGCGAGCGCGAGCCGCTCGAGGTCGCCGTCCACGTCCCCTCTCCGTGGAAGGTCTACACGGAACTCGCCGAGCTCGGTCGGAGCCCGGCCCGCTTTCGCGCCCGAGACTACGACGAGCTCGTCGACTCCCCCATCGACTGCGGCCTGCCCGTCGAGCTCACGATCCACCCGAACGGAATTCCCCACCGGTTCCTTCTCTGCGGACAGGGTGGGAACTACGAGGCCCACCGGCTGGAGTCGGATGTGGGCCGGATCGTCGAGGCGGCGATCCGGATCATGGGCGGCTCCCCGCTCCAGCACTACACGTTCTTCTGTCATCTCCAGGACGCCCGCGCGGGACGGAAGGGCGGCCTGGAGCACAAGGCGTCGACCTCGCTCATCGTGAGCCGGAACAACTTCCGCCCGCCCGAGGACTACCGGGACTTCCTCGCGCTCGTGGCCCACGAGTACTTCCACCTGTACAACGTGAAGCGCATCCGGCCGCGGGTGCTCGGTCCCTTCGACTACACCAAGGAAAACTACACCCACCTGCTGTGGGCGATGGAGGGCTCGACCGACTACTTCTGCCACCTCATCCTGCTCCGCGCCGGCCTGCGGCCGGTGCCGAAGTACCTGGAGGACCTGGGCAAGTCGATCCGGACCTATCTCTCCACGCCGGGTCGAAAGGTCCAGAGCCTCGAGGAGCTCTCCTTCAACGCCTGGATCGACCTCTACCGGCCCTTCGAGGACAGTCCGAACGCGTCGGTCTCCTACTATCTCAAGGGAGACCTCGTCACCCTCTGTCTCGACCTCGAGATCCGCCGCCGCACCGAGGGACGACACTCGGTCGAGACCGTGTTCCAGACTCTCTGGAAGGAGTACGGAGTTCCGGACCGCGGTCTCGAAGAGACCGACCTGCGGACCGTCGCCGACCGGGCCACCGGCCTCGACCTACGGGAGTTCTTCGAGCACTACGTCTCCGGGACGGCCGAGATCGATTTCAACGCCGTCCTGGGCGCAGCCGGCCTCCGGCTCGAGGGGCAGGAGCATCCGCCGGGCCAGGAGGACGAACCGATCCCCGGATGGCTCGGGGTCAAGGTCCAGGACGACGCCGGCCGGGTCCGGGTCACCACTGTGTACGATGACGGGCCGGGTCGACGAGCCGGGCTCTCTCCGGACGACGAGATCGTCGCGCTGGACGGTCAGCGGGTCACGGGCGCGGACCTCTCCAAGGCGCTCCTGGCGTATCCACCGGGAAGCTCGGTCCAGGTGACCGTCTTCCGGCGCGGCTACCTCACAACGATCCCGGTCGAGACCGGTAAGCCTCCGCCCGAGCGGTTGCTCATCGTGCCGCTGGACGACGCCTCGCCGTTGCAGCGCCGCGTCCACGAAGGCTGGCTCGGCGTCCCCTGGGCGCCTCGGAAGGCCGGCGCCGGCGGGTCGTCGACGACGGTGCCGGCGGGTTCCGGTCAGGCACCGCCTTGAGTCCGTACCGCCACTCGCCCTCCATGGGGTAGAGCCGGCGGAGGGCGAGCCGGACCCGGTCGCCGATGCGCACCTGTCCCGGTGCGGCGTCGGTGACCTGGAACGTCCCACGGACCGAGGCCCCGAGCCCGGCGATCAGGACATCATAGGAGCCGGCGGCGGCTACCACAGGGTCGAACTCGGTGGGCTGTGCCCCCGACGCGATCGTCGTGACGGCCTGTACTTCCAGGCCGTCCCTGGCCAGTGGCTCGCGGCGAAGTCCGTCCGACCGACCGCAGACCGAGCACCGACCGGCTATCGGGAAGGTCAGCGTGTCGCAGTGCCCGCATCGTTCCGCCTCCAGACGCCATCGGCTCGGAAGATTCTCCAGGTAGCGCGGATGGGGAACGTAGGCACCCTGCGAGAGCGCGCCCAGGTCTGCCTTCCGCTCCGATGACGTCGAGGTCGGCAGTACTTCCCCCGGTGGCAGCGGACCCCACTGGCCTCTCCACCGGACCGGGCCGTCCAGGCGGAAGCCGGCGTAGCCGATCCGGCCCGCATGGACTTCGGCGATCAATCCCGACTGTGACGTTCGGAGCCGGCGGGCAAGTTCCCAGAGCCCCGACGCGGCCCGCAGCATCGAGGCCTCGGTCGCCGGCTCCGCTGCATACCACGGACTGGTGACGGCGGCCACCGGGGCGACCTCCTCCCAAACCGACTGCCACCGCCCGGCGAGTTCATCTGTACCGAACACGACTTCGAGGCCGGCCCCGGGCGCAGAGACCCCCACCGCTTCGAGCCACTCCAAGACGGCACCCTTCATCGACGGGCCACGTCCCGGCGTTGTCCCGCGATACCCATGCCGCAGCACCGCGAGTCCGGCCTCGGGGCCGAGCAGGAAGCCGGCGGCCCCCGCCTGCCGCTCGGGTCGGCCCTCTCGTCCAGCGGCGGCGACCTCCGCGGTTACGACGGCTTCCCGTCCCGCGGGAGCGTCGTCATGGGCGGCTGCGGCGAGCGCGCCCCACAACCCTTGCGAAGTCAGGGGGTGGTGCCGGACCTCCAGATGGGGGATTCCTAGCGCTTCGGAGAAGGCCCAGTCCGACTCGGCAGCATACGCGCCGACGAGATGAAGCCGATGCAGGCGCCGGGCCCCCGCAGGCCGGAACTGGGGCGCGAGCAGCGAGAGCGCACCCACGGAGAGCGTGAACGCGTCCTCGTCCGGGCTCTCCACCCGTATCGGCCCGGCCTGCCAGATGGGATGGACGCGGCTGGCGGCCAGGATGGACCGGCTCATGTGGCACTCACCGAGAACAGGTGCACTGCTGCGGAGGCGCCGGAGCCCCCGACGTTGTGCGTCAGGGCTCGCTCGGCTCCGCCGACCTGACGGGCGCCGGCCTGGCCGCGCAGCTGGAGAAAGACCTCGTAGGCCTGGCTCACGCCCGTCGCCCCGATCGGGTGACCCTTAGCCTTGAGACCGCCGTCGGGGTTGACGGGCAGGCGACCGCCGATCCGGGTCGCCCCCGACAGGGTGAGACGCCCGGCAGTCCCGCGCGGCGTCATCCCCAGGTCCTCGAGGGCGAGCAGCTCGGCGATGGTGAAGCAATCGTGTACCTCGAGCAGCTGTACCTGCTTTCGGTCGAAGGGGGCCCGGCGAAAGGCCTCGTCCGCGGCCCGCCGGCTCGCGTCGATGCGGGTCATCGACGCCCGGGCCTGGATCGCGAGCGCGTCCGACCCCGCGCCGCTTCCGACGACGTACACCGGGGAGTCCGTGTACTCGTGCGCGACGGACGGTGCGGCGACGAGGAGCGCCGCCGCCCCATCCGAGACCGGGCAGCAGTCATAGAGCCCCAGCGGCGCGGCGACCGTCGGAGCATTGGTCGCCTGCTCGCGGCTCACCCCCTTCTGGAAGTGGGCGTTCGGGTTCAGGGCGCCGTTCGCGTGATTCTTCACGGCGACCTCGGACAGGGCCTCCCGGACGGGCCCGTACTCGGCGGCGTAGCGGGCCGCCATGAGGCCATAGACCCCTGCGAAGGTGAGCCCGGCCAGCCGCTCCCACTCCGTGTCCCCGGAGACGCCGAGCCAGTAGCGACGCCGGGCGTTGCTGACGTCCGTCATTTTTTCGACGCCGACCACCAGCACGAGGTCGCGTCGACCCGAGGCTACCGCGTCGACGGCCATCCGGAGCGCGTATCCCCCCGAGGCGCAGGCGTTCTCCACACGGACCGAGGGGAGGCCCGGCCGTCCAAGCTCCTCGACGGCGATCGCGGAGGAATTTCCGAGCTGCCAGCCCGAGAAGCCGAGCGTGGCGAGGTAGAGCTCCTCGACCCGCTCCGGGTCCAGACCCCGGTCCACGCTGGCGAGGGCCCGCTCCATCGCGTCCCGGACGAGCCGGCGGGGTCCCTCCGCCAGAACGCCGAACCGAGTGTGCCCGGCGCCGACTATGGCGGCCCGGGCGGTCCGACCGGTGGACCTCGTCGTGAACCAATCCTCTTATCACGCGAACTCTTGCGCGGTATAAAGGCGGAGGAATCGGACGACGACCGAGTCGGGTCCCTACGTGATTGGTGTGACCGGAGCGAGCGGCGCACCGATCGCCGCGCGGGTCCTCCAATCCCTGCGCGACTCGGGACAGGAGTACGTGGTGATCCTCTCGAGCGGGGCCGACGCCGTCATCCGCGAAGAGCTGTCGGTCGAGCCCGCGGAGCTCCTCCAGGATGCCCCTCGCGTCTATGCGGACGCCGACCTGGCGGCGCCCATCGCCAGCGGGTCGCGGCCGACCCGGGGGATGGCCATCGTGCCGTGTTCCACGAACACGCTCGCCAAGGTCGCCCTCGGGCTGTCGGACACGCTCATCACCCGGGTCGCGCACGTCCACCTCAAGGAGCGCCGTCGTCTCGTGCTGGTCCCGCGCGAAACGCCCTTGAGCGCGATCGACCTCGCCCACATGACCCGTCTGGCCGAGCTCGGAGTGGTAATGCTGGTCGCAGCCCCGCCGTACTACCTGCATCCGAAGACCGTCGGGGACCAGGTCGACTTCCTGGCCGGTAAGGTGCTCGACCACCTTGGAATCCCCCACCGCCTGTACGCGGGCTGGCGGGCCGGAGAATCGTGACGCTACCGTCCGCTACGAGCTCCGGGAGCAGCAGCGACCGCGGACGACAGCTCCAGTGGCCGTTCGTCGGCGTGGTCGTGCTGTTGATCGTACTGATCCTCCTGACTCCGAACCTCTTCTCCACGAGCGGCGGAGGCCTCCAGACCCGCGCCCAGCTCATCGTCGACCGCGCGACGGGCGCGACCCGGACCAGCTTCTATGTCGAGAGCATCGGAACCTCCACGCGCTACGACTGGATCGCCATCGGGCTGGCCCCGGTCGCCTCCTGGCCGTTCCGGGGCCCCGCCACGTCGCTCGGCCCGTGGAACTGGACCAACACGACCCAGACCCTCGTCGTCGTGGTCTCGAATTCGACCAACCCCGTCGCCGTCAACATCAGCGTGAGGTATACGAGCTCCTCCGGCTTCCTGACCGACTACGTGGGCCTCTACGTCTTCTACCTCAACACCACGACGCAGTCCCTGGGGGCCGTGACCCTGCTCTCGACGGCAACGGCGCCGCCGGCGTCCACCCCTATCGGGGACCTTCCCATCTACCTCGCACTCCCGATCAAGTCGACGGCGGGGAGCTGATGCGGCCGCCGCGGATCATCCTGTTCTGGACCGTGGTCATCGCGGCCCTGCTGTTCATCGAGGTCGCCGAGCTGACGCGCCTCTTCACCATCCCGTTCCTGCAGGCGATCTCGAATGTGGTCACCTTCGCCTTCGCGCTCATCTTCGTTACGATCCTCGCGCTGATCGGCGCCATCTTCATCGGGATCTACGTGTCCCAGCGACTGCTCTCCCCGCGCGGCTTCTCGCCGTTCGAGGAGGAGATGCTCAAGATGCGGGCCGACGTCACCGACCTGCGCCGGCAGATCCAGGATCTGACGCTGCGTGCCGGCGACCCACCGGCGGCCTCCCCCGGGCCCCCGCAACCCCCGGGCGGGAGCCAACCGTGAGGATCGCCGTCGTGGACAACGGCGGACAGTGGACGCACCGCGAGTACCGGGTCCTCCGGGACCTCGGCGCGGATGCCCGGATCGTCCCGAACACCACTCCGTTCTCCGAACTCCAGGCCGATGGCGTGGTGCTCTCGGGCGGGGCGCTCAGTCTCGAGGGCACCGAGGCTCCGCTCGGTCGCGTCGGGGACTGGATCGACCGGGTCGAGGTTCCGGTGCTCGGGATCTGCGTGGGCCACCAGTACCTCGCCCGCCACTTCGGAGGCGTAGTGACCAAGGCGAAGACGCCGGAGTTCGGGCGGGTCACCGTGACCCTCGACGCCGCCGGAGACCCCCTGCTCGGGAGCCTGCCGGCCACGCTCCAGGTATGGGAGAGCCACAACGACGAGGTTCTCCACCCGCCGCCGCAGTGGCGTCGCCTGGGACACTCGCCGGCCTGCCACGTCGAGGCGATGGCCCATCCGTCCCGGCCCGTCTGGGGCGTGCAGTTCCACCCCGAAGTCGAGCATACCGAGCACGGCCGGGAGCTCTTCGAGAGATTCCTCGCCCAGTGCCGATGAGCGGTCCTCGCGCATCGACCTGGGCCTCCGGGCGCGGCTTTCGAAGCGATTGGATTGTAGGAAAAACGGATTTATCCGAACCCCTCACAGAAGAGAACTATCGAGAGGAGGCGCCCGGACCGTGGTCCTGATGAGCATATCCGGCTCGGCGTCGCGCACCGAGGGCGCCTCTGCCATCGTCGTGGCGGGAGATGAGGAGACTCGAGTGCTCCTGCGGGGGCTGCTGCGCCTCCACCACTACCGGGTCATCGGCGAGGCCGAGGGGTCCACCGAGGGCACGGAGCTGCTGCGCACCCATCCGCCGAGCCTCATGGTCGTCGACGCCGCGCTGGCCGAGGGAAGTTTTCCGGTGCTGATCC
>JASHPT010000100.1 GCA_030037955.1 Thermoplasmata archaeon | reverse complement strand
GGCCTAGACACCGCCAGCGACAACCCGGCTCGGCGACTGTACGAAGAGAAGGGTTGGAAGCGGGACGACGTCTTCGTGCACTACGAACTGTACCTCTGACACCCCCCGCGTTGGATTCGACTCGGGTGTCGGAGCGATAATTTCGGTTACGCGCCAAAGAACGTTCAAGTATGGACCGGGTCTCACCGCTCGCCATGCCGCGGCCGAATCTCGGGTTCGTAGTGCTTGTCGCCTGCCTTGTCGCAACTTCCTCCGTCGGGCTGTCCGCCCTAGTCGGTTCGGCGATGACAGAGCCCTCTGCTCGTTCGGTCACTGCGAGTGGCGGTAGCCCCTTTGCTACTACGGCCAGTACCCCTGGGGGTACCGTCGACCCGGTCTCCTTGGACGCTGCGGTGACCGGTTCCGGGACGGGGACCGTTCAACAATCCCTCCCGTCCTCCACTTCGCCATTGGTCGAGCGGGCCATCGCCGCGGCGAAGGGGGCCGGCGCTGAGGGACGACTCCTTTCGTTCCCTCATGCTCCCGCGACCGCGGCGCAGGTAGCCCAAACCCAAGCCCAGGGGTACGTCTCTCCTCTCTACACGAACGCTCCTGCCCCGATGGGCATCGCTGACTACGGCCTGCGGAACGGCAGCGACGGCCAGATCGTGCCGTACACGCTCAATACCACCGAGCTGGTCGGAAACTTCACCATCGAGGGCGCCGGCCTTTTGGCCCCCTCGTACACATACTTCACCTCCCCAGGAGGCTTTTCCGTTCAACAAAACGCGGTGCTGACAAACATCACAGTCTTTGGCAACCGCACTTTCCAGTACTGGACGCAGGACACGATCTACTACAACGAGATTCTGGGCGAGGGTACGCTCATTTCCGACACCTGGAATTGGACGACCAATACGTCGCTGGTGCCGGCCAATTCAATCCTGGCCCATGGACCCGGTTCGGTGATGACGGCCGACGACATCTACTTCACCGTCGGACCCACCTTCCCATTGACCTATCCGTTCTCCATAACATTCACGTCGAATTCAGCGATCAACGCGACCAACGGGGGGGAGGAGGAACTCGCCTACTCGGCGCTCATCACCCGCGGAGCTACCACGCTCTACAATTTTGCCGATTGGGACTACGTCGTGTTCAACAGCACTGGCGGGGGTGCACCGCCCGCGACACTGCCGGGCAACTTTACCGCAAACGGCTCAAACTACAACGCGGAGAAGCTCACCGACGACTTCGAGCTTGTCGCCGGTGGACCAGGCGGCGGGAGCCAAGTCGATCTTCTCAACGCGGATGCCTTCTTCACGCTCGAGTACCTGAACGCGACGACCCACACCCTCCAGAGCGTTCCTTCGGCCTTCAACTACGGCGGCGAAACTGGTGAAACACTCACGGGGGGGTCCGTAAGCTGGGAGCCGTCGTCTACGACGGGACAGATCGCGCTCATGACGACGGGACCGGCCATCCTGACCGGGCTCTGGAACTCGACCCAGGCGGCCGGACAGGTTCCGGTGACGATCACCGTCACGCCCAGCAATGCGTTTGTCTTCGTGGCTCCGGAAGCCACCTCCAGCTTCCTGGAGAGCTTCTACAACTGGGACTTCTTCGAATGGGCACCGCTCGAAGATGCGACGACCATCTACCTACCCACGGGCGTTTCATTCGCGCTCGAGGCCGGGCTGAGCAATTACGCCCCGGCCTCCACCGTCACCGGTACCTTGACGGGCGCGTTCTCATGGAGCCCGACACTGGCGGCGGACACGTCGGATGGCATCTACACCCCGCTGTGGGCCTGGTCCAACTCGCAGTTACCCGACCTATCGTCCGGCGGCGATGGGACCGTCTCTAACCCGTACATCCTAGTGAACGATCAGACGGCACCGATTAACTCTCTGTTCGGAGTCTTCAACGACTGGACCTTCCCCGTCTACGCCGGCGTCTTCCTGATGGGCACGACGGCCTCCGTCGAGATCATCGATGCCTCGCCCTTGGCAGTGACCGTACCGTATGGGGGCCTCCCGAGCACGAACTACATGCCGTACTGGTTCTACGATGCCTCCCACGTGTCGATCGTGGATTCCTACCTGCCCGCGACGTGGTACCTCCCCTACCTGGAGGTCACCTACATCATCGACGATGCCGAGACCCCGGCCGAGATTTCGTTCTGGAACTCATCCGACAACCTGGTAGCCGACAATCTCATCGACTACACCGTCCAGGGAATCTTCCTCTTCGGCGGTTCTGGAAACACCATCTGGGGCAACAGCCTCGTCGCGGTGGCCCCGCCGGCCGCCCTCGGAGGGGACGCCATGACTCCCTACAACGGGATCACGGTCGACGAGAACGGGGACCTGATCTACAACAACGCCTTCCTGAACCCGCTCGGTTTCTCCGACCCCTTCTACCTGCCCGGGACGGCCCCGCTGATCCTGGCGCAGGAGTACGAGTTCAACGACTTCGACGGCGTGGGAGAGGTCAACAATGCGACCTGGAACGTCACTCCCCAAGCTGCGTCCATCACCCACTATGCCTCGGGATTCCCCGGCGTGCCCCTGGTCGGCAGCATCACCAGTTCCTCCTGGCAGGGGGGGAACTTCTGGGCAGACTACGGGAACGTGTACAACCCCGTCGGGGTCCTGCCCTACGACGCCTCCGGCTACATCGGCCTGGGAGGAGACTACGCGCCGCTCCCGGCGGGAGCCCTCGTCGGTATCGTTTCCCAGCTTCAGTTCACCGAGAGCGGTCTACCGACCGGCACGGTGTGGTCCGTGGCCGTCGATGGCTGGACGATCTCGTCGTTCACCGATGAGATCAGCTTCTTCCTCACGAATGGGTCGTATGAGTACACCGTTCCGGGCGTGAGCGGCTTCACCGCCGCCCCCTCGGCGGGGAGCCCGGTCATTACGGGAGTGGCGAAGACCGTCCCCGTGGTCTTCACGAGCACCTCGGGGACCCTCGCCGGCTCCGTGGCCCCCGCCTCGGCCTCTGTCGTGGTCAACGGAGCCGCGACGACCGTGACGAACGGCACGTTCTCGGTCTCGGTGCCGGCCGGCATCTCGTCGATCGTCGCTTCGGCGACCGGCTTTCTCACGTACTACACCAACGTCTCGGTGACCGGCGGGACCACGACGAGCGTCATGATCCACCTGGCCTCGTCGACCTCGGGAACCGGCTGGGTCGCCGGCACCGTCTCGCCCACCTCGGCCCGGCTGATCATCGACGGACAGGCCGAGACGGTGACCGGTGGGGCGTTCAACGTCAGTCTCTCCGCCGGCATCCACGTCGTGGAGGTGACGGCCTCCGGCTATGTGCCCTACGTCACGACCGTCGATATCGCCACCGGCGCCACCGACAAGCTCGCCGTCTCCCTCTCGACCGTCTCTCCGGCGTCGACCTACCTGAGCCCGCTGGCCTACGCCCTCATCGCGGTCCTGGCGGTACTGGCGGTCGTGTTCCTGGTCATCGCCCTGACCCGGGGACGGAAGAGCCCGCCACCCGC
>JASHPT010000099.1 GCA_030037955.1 Thermoplasmata archaeon | reverse complement strand
TCGGGTGCGGGAATGGTGAGCTTAGCCATGGGGAACCTCCCCCGTTTCCTGCGGTAGGTCCATCCAGCGGGGCCCGGCGCCCTCGTTCCCCAGCAGCCGCTCGTAGATCGTCCGGAGATGCTGCGGGGTCACCTCTCGACCTCCGAGGCCGACCAGGTAGCTTGCGACCCACGGGTGATGAGGTCCGGCATAGATCGCCGCGGCTACCTCGGTGGCCGCGGGCCCCTCGGCGCCGAAGGTGCAGGAACGATCGACCACGCCGATCCGGTCGGCGAGACCCGCGAGCTCCCGGAACTCCGCGACGGGGAAGGGCCGGAACAGGCGGAGCTTGGCGAGCCCGACCTTCCGCCCTTCCGCTCGCAGCTCGTCAACGACGGTACGAGCCGTCGTGCTCATCGTTCCCATCGTGACCAGGACCGCGTCGGCGTCGTCGACCCGGTACAGGGCCACCGGCCCTCCGTGATATCGGTGCATCCGGACCCGGTAGTCCTCCTCGACCTGCCGATAGACCTGGGGCACCCGCCCCATGGCCTGGGCTACCTCGTGCCGGAACTCGACATAGTGGTCGGGTCCGGTGAACGATCCCAGCCTCGCCGCGACGCCGGGCGTCAGGACCGCACGAGCCTCCCGGGCCGGGAGGAATGCATCGACATCGACCTGGCTCGGCACTTCGACCGGTTCCACCGTGTGCGAGAGGTAGAACGAGTCCTCCGTGACCATGACCGGCAGCCGGATCGCCGGGTCCTCGGCCAGGCGATACGCCTGGAGAACCGTGTCCAGGACCTCCTGGTTGCTCTCCGCATAGAACTGGATCCAGCCCGTGTCGCGTTGCGACATCGTGTCGGTATGGTCTGCGCCGAGCGACCAGGGCGGCGCCACCGCCCGATTGACCACGCCCATGACGATCGGGGTCCGCAGACCGGCGGCCCAGTGGAGCAGCTCGTGCATCAGCAGAAGACCCTGGCTGGAGGTGGCGGTGTAGGTGCGGGCGCCGAGGGCGGAGGCGCTGACGCATACCTGCAGGGCGCTGTGCTCGGACTCCACCTTGACGAATTGGGCCGGCAGCTCTCCCCCCGCGACGAGGTCGGCCAGTTTCTCGACGATCGTCGTCTGCGGAGTGATCGGGTACGCGGCGATGACGTGGACGCGGGCCAGTGCCGCGGCGTAGGACTGCGCGGAATTCCCGGACATCACCTGGAGCGTCATCGTCGCGACTACGCCTCCTCCACCATCTCGATCGCATGGGGCGGACACTCCACCGCACAGATGCCGCAGCCCTTGCAGTACTCCGCGCGCAGCACCGGATAACCCTCCGAATCGAAGCCGAAGGCGTCGTCCGGGCAGAGCTTCCAGCAGAAGTTGCACCGCGTGCACCGGTCGAGGTGGATCTCGGGCCGGAGGGTCCGCCAATCGGCAGTGTGGTACCGCTCGCTCGACTCGGTGGCCATCGGTCCCTCGGGCAGCGGCGGGGTGGCAACGACTGCCCGAGGAACCGATGGGGTGAAGGGAAGAGCTCCCTCCACCACCCGCACATCCTGATAGCCGTCCTCCGCGGCGGCCAGGTTCTCGGCCCGTCGGGCCGGGACGAAGCCCTGGATCGCCCGGCCGAGGGCCTCCATCGAGACGACCCCGGTCGCTCGGACGAGCGCCCCGAGCATCGCCGTGTTCACGATCGGCAGCGTGGGGCTCCCGAGACCATGGGCCACAGCGATCCGGGTCGCGTCCACCGCGGCCCGGCGCCCGACGACCGGGAGGACGAGCTCATCCACCGGATGCGAGGAATTCACGAGCAGGAGCCCGCCAGGCCGCAGTCCGTCGGTGACCGGTTGGGTCCTGAGCAGCCCGGGCTCGAGGACCACGACCACCTCGGGGGCGGTGATCGACGTACGAATTCCGATCGGCCCCGTATCGACGCGCGCGTACGCCGTCACGGGCGCTCCCCTCCGCTCGACCCCGAAGAACGGGAAGCTCTGGGGCCACTTGCCGTCGAGAAACGCCGCCTGGGCGAGTAGCTCGGACGCTACGACGGCACCCTGCCCGCCCCGTCCATGAAACCGGATCTCGATCACATCCGCCACCCGGTGGCGATAGCCGGGGCGGCGGAGATTAAGGGGGAGTCACGCCGGTTTGACCGAGGGCCATGCCTTCACGAAACGGGGGAGGCGGTGCCGCTCTCGGACGCTCGGACCGGAGAGGGAGCCGCCGGGGCGGCCGGGGACGCCGACACCATCGGCAGAGGCCGGTCCGCCGTCTGGCCGTGTCCCAGCTTGTTCCGCAGCCAGTGCCGAACGTCGTGGATGTAGAGGTTGTCGTACGGACAGGCCTCGATGCACTCCCCGACGCCGATGCACTTGGCGCTGCGGAACTCTCCCGTCGCCTGCAGCTGCAGCGGCATGTCGACCAGCGCGACGGGACAGGCCTTGGCACACTCGTAGGTCGTGCAGCTCTGGCAGACCTTCTGGTTCTTCGCCTTGACCCGGAAGAACCCGGCTCGCGAGAAGAGCATGCTGAGCGAGCCCCAGTGGCAGAAGCCCGTGGTCGAGCAGTTGTAGTTGCCCACGTACGGGATCGAGACGAACATCACGATCCAGAGCGTACCGAAGTAGAACAGGAACGGCAGGATCAGCGTCTGGTTCGAGGCGTTCAGGAGGTGCACGTAGGGGAGCACCGAGACCGCGACGAGCGAGACGAGCGCGAGCGACGAGGTGACCGTGAAGGCGGTCGAGAACCGGCTGCCCAGGAACATCCGGCCGATCCGGGACGTCCGGTTGAAGGTGGTCATCTGGGAGATCGTGGTCCCCTGGAACATCATCGCGGCGCCGCACATCACCGAGCAGATCGCCCGTCGACCGAACAGGACCGACAGCGATCCCACCGCGGCATACATGATGACGACCCCGAGGAAGAAGCTCGTGACGAACGGGCCCCCGGTGCGGAGCCCCATGCCCCAGCCCAGCACGGGCCAGTTCACGAGGGCGGCATTGTGCAAGAGCGGCGTTGACGTCCACATGCTCGGGATGTAGACGCCCGCGACGGCATAGGCTCCCATCATGAGCGCCAGCCGAATCTTCTGCTCCCGGTGCCGCAGGGTAAAGAACTTCGGCACGACCAGGGCCCCCATACAGACGCCGAGCAGGATCAGGAACCAGGCCGAGATCGAGGTCGCGGCCAGGAACCAGAGCAGGTCGTAGGCGGCATGCGCCGCGATGACGATCGCCCCGCCGCTGAGCGGCAGAAAGGGTACGACCCCGAGGAACGACGCGCCCCACGTCTGCATGTCCAGGGCGGCGCCCAGGAAGATCTCCGCCGCGACGATGGAGAGCAAGAGGCGGAACGTCCAGAACGCATTGAATTGCCAGAGTACGCCCGGCGCCCCCTCGGCCGACGCCGGCAACGAGAGGGCGTAGACCAGGAGCCCGGTGACGGCCACGACGCTCGCGGCCATGGCGTACAGGTCTCCGGTCGCGCTCCAGAGGAACAGGCCGGCGGACACGAGGGCCAGGGCACCCACAAGCCCGAGGAGATAATCGGCGACCGGCCGGTCGATCTGCCGGTTCCGATACGCGAACAGGAGGAGATAGACGAACAGCCCCACGATGACGAACGCGAGGGGGAATCGGGACCAGGTAGCCCAGCCAGCAAGAGGAACCGCGGTCGGCAACAGCGCCAGGACGCTCGCCTGGACGAGCATCGGCGCCCGAAGGGCCGGTGCCAGCCTGCGCCAGGAGACTACGATGGCTCCCAGCATCCCAGCGACCGAGGCGCCCAGGAAGGCGGGCGAGGTCAATGCCTGGGCGACCGACGAGAGGGGGCCGCCCGTCAGATGCCCCGAGAGACCGACCAGTCCCAAGGCGACGATGAACCAGCCCGACAGGACGAGAGGCACGAGACTTCGGCCGCTGACGGGGGACCGACTCGCCTCGCTGTCCATTCTTCCCCGCGGTACTCAGGTCGACGATGGGACCGGCAAGGCCGAACCGGTTCCCTGTTCATTAACACCGGGAGTACGCATAAATACATTCCCCGCGAAACGGCGGCCGTCGGGCATCACAGCCCCCCGTCCGCGTCCCCGCCCGAAAGCACGGGGAGCCCATAGTAGACTACGAGCTCAATTACCTCGGAGTCCCACGTCACGAGGGCGGGCGACAGCGGTGCATATCCCAGGGGGACTCCCCGGGATTGGGCGGCGGTAGTGACCCAGAGGACGTAGGAGGCGAGCCACGCAGCCGTGTTCTGGGTGACGCTGCCCCCGTAGGCGATCCCGATGTCCTTGTACAGGACAACGTAGCACATCGTAGCGATCGGATAGGTTTCGTTGCCCGGCTGGTCGACCAGGGACTCGTTGGATGGCGTACCGGTCTCGGGAATCACCGGGGGGTTCGAGGCGACCGCGGCGGCCGTGGTGTTGGCGGCGGTAGGGGTGACAAAGACACCGGCCGGATTCTGGACCGAGGCCCAGGTCTGGTTCCCGGCAAGGGCGAACGGCAGCTCGGCGTACCCGATGCCGCCGGCCGTCGAGTTGACCGCAGCAACGACCGCCGTGCTGGTCGCCTCCGAGACCCCGACCGGCCATGCCGGGTCGGCGCTCGTCCCGATGGTCGAGTTCCAGGTCTGGTTGGCGTTCGACAGATACTGGGTGAATGCGAGCGACGAGGTGCAGTCCACGGCACAGTAGAAGACCGTGATCGGAAGGGTTGACGGGATCGGGACCCCCGGATTCAGAGCCCGAATCGAGGAGTTGTTCCAGTTCGTGATGGCCCCCAGGTAGATGGCGGCCAGCACCGACCCCGAGAGGTTCAGGCCGGAGGGCACCCCGGCAATGTGGTAGAGGACCGCCGTCGCTTGCAGCGTGACCGGCATGCTCACGGACGCCGCCCCGAGCTCGTCGCTGTCCCCAGGACTCAGGGGGCCATCCACGACCGCGAAATCCACCGTTTTCGACGCGAGTGCAGCGACCCCGGTGGTCGAGGACAGATAGCTCACGTGCGCACAGACGCTCGTGTTGTAGAATGCTGCCCAGGTACGCATTAGCACACCCGCCGCGGTGGAACCGTCGCCGGTAATCGCCACATTTCCCGCACACGTCTGGGGCTTGACGATCGGAGCGGTCGGAGCGAACCAGCCGAGGATCCATCCGCTGGTGGCGACCGTCAGCACCAGGACTACCACGATCACGACAGCGACGCGCGGACGCGTCCGCGCCCCCTGGGCGATCCGGATCGCTTCCCCGATGTCGTCGGATGGCGGTGCCGGAGGGCTCGGCGCGTCAGCTTTCACGGATGCCATGCCCCGACGGGGTGCCGGCAGGGGAGCCCTCGGCCCATCGTTTGGAAAAAGGCGATGCTCAGGTTAATGAGCTTGAGGTGGGACACCCCAGACCCTGACCCGGTCCGTCCCCCGAAGAGCGGTCGTGTGTGACCGCTCGGTGGCCGCCGAGCGCCGGTAGGACCGCCGCCGGGTGGACGCGACGAACCGGCCCCCCCCAAAGCTGTGGGCTTCAGGCGGCTTCGAGTCCCACCGGAGGGACCAAGAGACCAAATTCTACCGGGTACCTCTTGCATTGGGCTATGGAGACCGATCCATCGACCGTGAACAGCCCCCCGGCTCCGGTCGCGGACCGCGGGCGGCGGCTGAGCATGGTCCTGTGGACCGCCGTGGCCGTCGGTGCGGTCCTGCTCGCCGTGGTGATCGGCGTCCGTGTCCTCTCAGGCGCCACGACTCCCGCGAAGTCGTTTGCCTTCGAGTTCGGCGCTCCGGCGTGCGACTGTGCACGGATCACGCAGTACGCCTACGGATTCCCCGCGTCAGCGACCATCCACTTTCACTGGTGGGTGACCTGGGTTGGGACGAACGCCAGCGCGCAGATGGCGGTCCAGAAGGCGAGCGGCAAACTCGTCTACATTGCCGTTTCCGAATACCAGGAAGGCAACCCGTACAACCTGAACGAAACATGGGCCCAAGGGGGTTCGGGCACGTTCTCCGGTCAGGGTACCCCGTTCACCTTCGTTCTGGACCTGGTGGCGACGCCCGACTTCCTTCCCGCCAACACTTCGATCTGGGTCAATGGGACGTACACGACACCGTTGCTCTAGCGAACGGTCCCTCTCTTAACCCCCCGATTCTCGGACCGGCAACTCGCACCATGTCGGGAGCTGCGCCCGCGCCGGCCGGGAGGGGTACTGCGCCGCCCTCGGACCCGGGGACCCGATGGGTCCTGCTCGTGGTCGTCCTGGGGACTCTCATGGCCTCGGTCGATACGACCATCGTCCTCCTCGCCTTCCCGACGATCGCCGGCGACCTGCACACCGGGCTGGCGTCCGTCATCTGGGTCATCCTGATCTATCTGCTCCTCACGTCGATCCTCACCACGCAGTTCGGCCGGGTCGGCGATCTCGTCGGACGCAACCGCGCCTACAACTTTGGCTTCGTGATCTTCACGATCGGCTCGGCACTCTGTGGCCTGGCCACTACGGCGAACTCGCTCATCGGATTCCGTGCGCTCCAAGCCGTGGGCGGCGCCCTCATGATTGCCACCGGGACGGCACTCATTTCCGAGCACTTTCCGCCGGCGGCCCGCGGGCGGGCCTTCGGCTACACTGCGATGGGCTGGAGCGTCGGCGCTGTCCTCGGCATCGCACTTGGCGGCGTCCTCACGACGTTCGTCGGCTGGCGCTTCATCTTCTACATCAACATCCCGATCGGGATCGTCGCGGTCGCGCTGGGACTCCGATACCTGACGCCCAGCGCTCGCGTCACGACGCGCCTCGACCTGGTGGGAATGGCTCTGCTGGGAGGGGTGCTCACCCTCGTGACGTATGGCGCCGTCGATTTCGCGTCACACGGCGCCACGACGCTGAATCTGGTCCTGATGCTGTTGGGCGCCCTCCTCGTCGTGCCGTTCATCCTCTGGGAGCGCCGGACGCCCGCACCTGCGCTCGACCTGTCACTGTTCCGGTCGAGGTTGCTGTCCACGTCGCTCGCGGCCTCCTTCTTCCAGAGCCTGGGCTACCTGTCCGTCGTCTTTCTGCTGATCATGTACCTGCAGGGCATCCGGGGTCTGTCCCCTCTCGACGCCGCACTGCTCCTCGTACCGGGGTACGTGATTTCGGCCGGCCTCTCGCCGAGCGCCGGCCACTGGGCCGACCGCTGGGGAGCCTGGCGGTTCGCTACCGCCGGGATCGCGATGATGATCGCGGGGGTACTACTGTATGCGCAGCTCACGACGAGCACTCCCCTCCTTGTCGTGGCTCTGATCACGGTCGTCACGGGGGTCGGAGGGGCGCTCTTCTGGCCCTCGAACAACAAGGCCGTCATGGCGGAGGCGCCCCCCCAGCATTACGGCACGGTTTCCGGGCTTTTGCGCGCCCTCACCAACGCCGGCACGATCGGGAGCTACGCGCTCGTGATCACCATCGCCTCGGCCGTGGTTCCCCGCTACGTGGCGTTCGAGGTCTTCGTGGCGGGCAAGGGGCTGATCGGGAACGTCTCCACCACCTTCCTGGACGCGCTCCACGTGGCGTTCTACGTGATGGCGGTCGTACTCGGGATTGCCGCCGTCTTCTCGGTCCTGCGGAGGCCGCGAGGCACCGGCGCCCCGCAGCCGCAGCCCGGCTGGGGCGGACGACCGTCCGGAGGCCCTCCCTCGGCCACCGACCCGAAGTGATTCTTCGGGAGGCTCTCGGGACCGGTCAGCGATATGTTCACGCGCGGCTGAGGGACCGCCAGTGATGAAGAAATGGCAGCGGCATTCCCATCGTCGGTCCTGGTCACCGACGCGCTCACGCGACGGTTTGGCAACTTCACGGCGGTCGACGGACTTTCGCTCACCGTAACGCCCGGCGAGGTGTTCGGGCTCATCGGCCCGAACGGCGCCGGCAAGACGACGACGATCAAGATGCTGACGACGTTGCTGCCGCCGACCTCCGGTCGGGCCACGGTGGCAGGCTTCGACGTCGTTCGTCAGGCCACGGAGGTGCGTCGGAGCATCGGCTACGTCCCCCAGCTCATCTCGGCCGATGCCCAGGTCACCGGGTTCGAGAACCTCTGGGTCTTTGCCGGCCTCTACCAGATCCCGAGGTCGGAGCGCCGGGAGCGTATCCGGGAGGCGCTCGAGTTCATGGGCCTCAGCGAGGTCGGGGACGAGCTCGTCCGAAACTACTCGGGTGGCATGATTCGCCGGCTGGAGATCGCACAGGCCCTCATGCATCGGCCTCGGATCCTGTTCCTGGACGAGCCGACCGTCGGACTCGACCCCCTCGCCCGGGACGCCGTCTGGGAGCAGATCGAGAGACTTCGGGAGCACTACGGGACGTCCATCGTGCTCACCACGCACTACATGGAGGAGGCGGATCGGCTCTGCCAGCGGGTCGGCGTCCTCCACCGCGGACGCCTCGCGGCGCTCGGACCGCCGGCGGCTCTCAAGGCGAGTCTCGGGCGTCCCGAAGCGACGCTGGAGGACGTGTTCGCGAAATTCACCGGAGAGGAGGTGGAGCTCTCGGGCGGGTACCGGGAAGCCGGGAGGACACGGCGTGTCGCTGTCCGCCTCGAGTGAGGCCGGCCTGGCCCGCGAGGCGGGCCGGTTCTCGTCGGCCCTCGGTCAGGCGGCGGTGATCATCGGATACGAAGCCCGGAAGCTGCTTCACGACCCATCGGAACTCCTGCTCCGGGCGGTGCAGCCCGCGCTCTGGCTCGTGATCTTCGGAGGTGTCTTCAGCGTCATCCATGCGATCCCCACGGCGCCGTACACCTACCTCCAGTTCCTGACGCCGGGCATCCTGGCGCAGAGCGTCCTGTTCATCGCGATCTTCTACGGCATCGCGTCGATACGGGAGCGGGAGCTCGGCATCATCACGAAGTTCCTGGTGAGCCCCGCTCCCCGTGCCGTGCTCGTGGGGGGTCGCGGCCTGTCCGCCAGCATGCGCGGACTCTCGCAGGCGCTCATCATCGCGATCCTGGCGCTCGCCCTGGGGGTCCGGCTCAGCTCGAGCCCCTGGTCGTTCCTCGGCGTCATCGTTGCGATCGTTCTCGGGTCGGCCCTGTTCTCGACGATGTCCATGATCATCGCGAGCCTGGTGAAGACCCAGGAACGCTTCCTGGGGATCGGCCAGCTGCTGACGATGCCGCTGTTCTTCGCCAGCAACGCGATCTACCCGCTCTCGATCATGCCGGGCTGGCTGCACGCCATCGCGCTCGTCAACCCGCTCACCTATCTGGTCGACGCGCTCCGGAT
>JASHPT010000098.1 GCA_030037955.1 Thermoplasmata archaeon | reverse complement strand
CGATCCGGCGCAGATGGACTGGCGGGGGTGCGGCCACGAGCCCGATGAGACCGTGGGACCCGCATTACGGTTGTCGCCGTGCGGCGAACGCGAATGTTATGCGAACCAGTAGCTGGTTCCCCGAAGAGGTCGGAGCTCCGAGCATGATCGTTCCCGACGCGCCGGCCGGATTCCGGGTGGATCGGAACCTGCCCGCGGGCCGACACCCGATTCTCTCCGTGTTCCCGGAGCTGGGCAGCGTGCCGACAGCGGCACGGCTCCAGCCGGACGTAGGGAAACGTGCCGAACTGTTCCGGAGCACGGAAATCGCTCTAGTCGAGAACGATGTCTGGATGTACGTCTCGCCCTGGGAAATCCCCGCCACGGCTCGAGGGCGGTGGAGCCCCGTGCTTTCGCCCGGCACGGACTGTATCGTCGTGGGTCTCGTGCATCTCCGGGAGAGCCCCGCCCTGACGCTGTTCATGGACATCTTCCACGAGCTCCGCCACCTGTTACAGCGGCACGACGGAGCCCAACTCTTCACCAACACCAGTTACGTGCGTCGGCCGACCGAGCTCGAAGCCTACCACTTCGTGGTCGACGAGGCACGCAGTCTGGGCGTCTCGGACGAGTTCCTCCGTGACTACCTTCGCGTCGAATGGATAGACGACAGCGAGTACCGGGAACTCCTCGCCGCCTTGGGCGTCTCGGCGTCGTGAGGTTCCGCCGAAAACTCCCGACGCAGCGCCGGAACGTCGGCGCGACTTTCCTGAGCGACCGAGTCTTTAAACGACCTCACCCCGACTCAGACGCTGCCGGGCATCGGACGGGGCGAGGGCGATGGACGTCAAGACCCGGGTCTCGATTCGTCCGTCGTCCAACGACCTCTGGTTCTTCTCCTATCTCCCGCTGTCCATCTCGGACGGCATCGCCACGCCGCTGATCCCGCTGCTCGCACTCGTCCACTTCCGGGCCCAGCCGATCGTGGTCATCCTCATCATCGCTGCGAGCGGGATCAGCCAGGTTCCCTTCACCATCCTCTGGGGCAACCTCTCCGACCGGATCTCCCATCGGAAATTCTTCCTCGTCGGGTCGTTCCTGGCTACCGGCGTCGCGCTCATTCTCATCGCCCTCGCGAACAACATCTTCACCTACTTCTGGCTCAACGTGGCCGAGGGCCTCGCGTCGGCGGCGAGCGCGCCGATCGGCACCATGCTCCTCCTAGAGACCCGCCATAAGCGGTGGTGGCCGCAGGATATCGGCCTCTTCGAGCTGATCTCCGGCATCGGGACCACCGCGGGCCTGGCCCTCGGATTCGTGTGGCTGGTCGCCTTCGGCCCGGGCTCGGCCTCGACGATTCTCGTCCATGCCCTCGAGTCGTTGCTCGTGGTCGCCGGAGTCCTGGCCCTGGTCTCGTCCGTGCTGGCCTGGGTCTGGATCGAAGAGCCGCTCCACCGGATCGAGCGACGAACCGTCGCCGAGCTCCTGAACCTGCAGCGGGGCATCGTCGAACGCTTCCGGATCGTGCGCCGCCGGGTCACGAGCATCCTCGAGCTCACGCGCGCCCCCGAAGAGCCGTTGCCGGGCCGCGAGTGGCTCTTCCTGATCGCGCTGGCGATCATGTCGGTCGGGTTCTTCCTCTTCTACGGCCCCTTCCCCGTCTACCTCGTTCAGGTGGCCAAGCTCAAGGATGCCCAGGTGTTCATCGTCTACCTCGCCTCGAGCGCCGCCTCCACGTCCCTCTTCTTCCCGTCGGGCAAGGCCGTCGAGTGGCACTCTCCCAAGCTCGTCTTCCTCGGAGGTCTCGTGGGCCGGTTCGCCCTGATTCCTCTCTTCCTGCCTCTCATCTTCACCCTGCTCTTCGTCCCCGGCTCGACGGGTCTGGTCGGTTGGCTCGTGTTGCTGAATGCCCTCATGGGCGTGACCTGGGCCTTCCTCAGCACCGCGAGCACCCTGTTCCTGGTCCGACTGGCGGGCCGGGCCAGCCGCGGCCGGGCCCTGGGCCTCTACAACGCGGTCGCCGGATTCGGCGGCCTCCTGGGAACCATCATCGGGGCGCTCACGTACTCGGCCTTTGGCGTCACCTTCACCTATGTCGCTGCGGCCGGGGTCGTACTGGTCGGAGCCGCGCTCCTGCTGCCGATCCCGTATCACCTGTTCACGGTGTCCGGTTCGAGCCACCACCGACGGCTGGGGACGACGCGAGCCGTGGGCCTCGGCCGTCGCCGGCCTCGGGCGCCCCCCGCTGAGCTGCCACCGGCCCGGCCATAGGACCACCCCGGAGCGGGAGCGACGCGCTTCTAAGCGCGGCGGAGTAGCCCTCTCTTGCGGTGCTGGAGTTCGCGTCGTTTCCGGTCTCACCGATCGAGCTCGTACTGCTGCTGCTGGTCTTCGCCATCGCCGCCGGGGCGGTGGGGGCGCTTCTCGGGATCGGGGGCGGACTGTTCATCGTTCCCGTACTGGTCGTGCTGTTCGCGATCAATGTCCAGACGGCCATCGTAGCGAGTCTGGTCAGCGTCATCGGGACCTCGAGCGGCTCGGCCGCCGCCTACGTTCGGGAGGGACTGTCCGACCTTCGCCTCGCGATGTTTCTCGAGGTGGCCACGGTCGTCGGTGGGATTTCCGGGGCCCTGATCTCGGTGACGCTCCTCGCGGGCCGGTCCCAACTGCTCGCGCTGGTGTTCGTACCGGTCGTTCTCGTCGCGGCGGTCCTGATGTATCGGGG
>JASHPT010000097.1 GCA_030037955.1 Thermoplasmata archaeon | reverse complement strand
AAGCCGAACGACACGAAGCCGTAGATGCCGAACGCCGGGACCGCCCACAGGAGCAGGTACATCCACCGGAGCACCGACTCCCGGATACCTCCGCGCGAGCCCTGCACGTGCTCCACGAAGAACCGCCCGGTGCGGAGCGAGAGGCCGATCGCGAAGACGACGACGAGAACGACCCCGGGAATCACCAGGAGGCCCGTCAGCCACGAGCCGAAGGCGATCCCGAGGGCGATCGGGGTCAGGATGAGCGCCGTAAGGGCCGGCGCGTCGAACAGTCGGAGCAGGATCAGCAGGGCGATCCGGTCCAGTTTCTTTTCGGAGATGGGGAGCGTCTCGAGGACCGGGAGCATCTGGGACCCGAGGTAGGTGGGCAGGCTCTGGAGCCCCACCATCCACAGGAAGGAGAGCTCGAGGAGCAGCAGGCCGGCGACCACGGTCCCGTCGTACAGCGGCAGCGGGATCCCGCCCGGGCTGCCGAGCGGAGGAGTGAACAGCCGCTCGACGATGCTCGTGAGGGAGATCATCGAGCCGCCGATCAGGAGGACGATGAGGAGGCTCACCAGGAACTTGCTCTGGGCGACCCGTCGGCGGGCGGTCTCGGCGAGCTCCCCCGGGTCCCTCGGGGCTTCGGCCGCGAGAACGTTCCCCTGCCGAAGGGCATAGACGGCCTGGAAACTGAGCTCGAGATAGGCGACATCGGCGAGGCGGAGCGCGGTCGGCTGCGCCGGGACGGAGGGGTCGGGGCTAGGCGCCTTCGAGGGCTCGGACCGCCGCGTGGACCCCCTCCTCCTCCCGCGTCAATCGCAGGAAGATCTCCTCCAGGCTGGCGTCGCCCTGGGCCGTCTGGCCCCGCAGGGTGTCGATCGTGCCTTCGCCCACCAGCCGACCGCGGTCGAGGATGCCGACGCGGTGACAGAGCCGTTCGGCCACCTCCATCGTGTGCGTCGAGAACAGCACCCCCCTCGGTCCGGCGGCGACATAGTGGGTCAACAGGTCTCGCATCAGCCGTACCGATCGCGGGTCGAGGCTGTTCAGCGGCTCGTCCAGCACCAGCAGGTCCGGCTGGTGCAGGAAGGCGCTGATGATCAGCACCTTCTGGCGGGTTCCGTTGGAGAGGGTCGCCAGCGGCTGGTCGAACTCTCGCTCGATCTGGAAGGCCGTCACGTAGCTTTTGGCCCGTTCGGAGACCTCGGCCGAGTCGAGGCCCCGGACGCTCGCGACGAACTCGAGGAACTCGCGAGGCGTGAGCGCGTCGTAGAGCAGGGCCGACTCCGGTACGTAGCCCACGATCTGCTTCGTGACGACCGACTCGCGGACCGGGTCGTGCCCGAGCACGGAAATCGACCCATCGGCCGAGGTCAGCAGGCCGACGACGGCCTTGAGCGTGCTCGACTTCCCCGCCCCGTTCGACCCCAGGAGTCCGTAGATCTCATGCGGTTGGACACGGATCGACAGGTTGTCGACCGCAGTCAGGGGGCCGTACCGGATGGTCAGGCTGTGTAGCTCGAGCGGCACCGCCGGAGCCGGAGCTGCACCCATCTGGGCCTTCCCCCCTAGAAGCAAGGCGGGCGCACCCTATAAAGTCCAAATCGCCTCTGAAGCAATGGACCATGGATTTTTCGACGTGGACGAACGCCGCCTTTGCGGCCGTGGCGGTCTTCGGACTCGTCCTGTTCGGCCTCTCCCTGCTCGCGCTCCGTCGCGCCCCCTCCCCCCGCATGGGGCTGGTGGCCAGCGGATTCCTCGTGGTCGCCCTCCAGGGGATCGTGATCGGGGTCCTGCTGTTTGCCGGGGGGGCGTCGCCGGACCTACTCCTCTTTCTCTCCGCGGTGTTTGAGGTAGTACTGCTCGTCGTGCTGTTCGCGGCGACGCTGGTCCGGTGAGGCACGCGATGGAGGCAACGGTGGAACGGTCCGGCACGTGGGCCGAGACCCTGCTCACGTTCATCCAGCGGTACCCGGGCGTCCACCTGCGGGAGATCCGCCGACGGCTCGGCATCCCCATCGGCACCCTGGACTACCATCTCTACCGGCTGGGCCGGCAGGGACTGGTTTCGGTCCGCATGCAGGGAGGCTACAAGGTCTGCTTCCCGGAGACCCTCATCGGAGAGGGACCTCCGATCCCCGAGCCCGACAAGGTACTGATCGCGTTGCTGCGCCAGCCGGTCCCGCGGGCCATCCTGCTCCAGCTCTACCTCGAGGGGCCGGCGTCGCCGCAGTCGGTGGGCGCCGCGGTCGGGGCCTCCGGACCCAATCTGTCGTACTTCCTGAAACGTCTCGAAGCGCTCGGAGCCTTGGACCGGGAGGGTGCCCCGGGCCAGCGCGTGGTCCGCCTGATCGATGCCAAGCGGATCCACGAGATCCTGCTCCGATATCCCCCGTTGCCGGAAAGCGCCATCGACCGCTTTGTGCGGTTCTGGTCGGAACTGCATCCGTAGTGGGTTCAACGGCTGTTCGGAAACGCTTATGGCGAGTTTGACCGCCATTGCGCCCACGTGGGGGACGCCGGCCGGCTCTGCCGGTCGGTAGCGTCAGGGCAGTGGCGGAACCGTTGCAGTCGGCGGCGTGGGTCGCGCTCGCCGTGGGTCTCACGGTCCTCCTGCCGGTCGCCGGGAGCCTCTCGAGTGCCTCCCCGGTGCCCCTGCGTCTGGCCCTCTCGCCCGCATCGGACTACGCCAGCTTCGGCGGGTCCAACGCGCAGATCCTGTTCGGTTCCCCGTTGCCCGAGGTCGAGATCCAGTCCACGGCGAACGCCTCGTACGCCGCCACGCTAGGGCTCCCATACCTGCTCGAGCTTGCGCCGGACCTCGCAAACCCGGCCCATCCGAGTCTGGTCGCCGTCGCCGAGCCCGAGACCCTCCAGCACTTCAACGGAACTCCGGCGAGTTCGTATCTGAGTCTCGTCGCCACCCTCCCGGTGTTCCCCGCGGCCGGGATCCTCTGGTCCAACGGTACCGACGTAGCGGCGGCCGGCGAAGAGTATCAGCAGGCGATTCTCGACGTGAACTACTCGCTCGCGACCGGTGCCGGCGGGGCGCCGGGGGTCCAGGTCTCTTGGTCCGTGTCCGGGTGGCCCTGGGCGGCCACCTCCGGCGACCAGCTCGCGCTGGAGTTCATCGTGAACGTGGCCTCTGGCGACGGATTCAAGACCTGTACCGGGGCGGCTACCGGGGCGGCCCCCGCCTCGGCCTGCGCCGCCGGTTCCCTCCACGTCGGTGAGCCCGTTTGGGGCTCCGCCCTCTCCGCGCTCCGGGCGTCCGGTCCGGCCGGCCTCGTGGCCTGGGTCAGCTGGAGCCCCGATGTCGGAGGCACGGTCGGCCCCGCCACCCCCGTGACCGCCGGCGCGTACGTGGAGTCCCCCTCCACGAGCGCGCTGGTCGTCGAGTCCCTGACCGACGAGGCCTCCGCCGTGTCGGGGTCGACCCTGTTCCTCCTCGCTCCGGCCGCCGTCCCGCACACCCTGGGACCCCTGGTCGGCGACCTACCGGTCTACGGAGGGGCGCTCGCGGTCTCCGCAGCCGTGGTCGGCGTCGGCCTGTTCGCGGCGCGTCGCCGCGACCAGGCGATCTCGCGCGAGCTCACCGAGTAGCCCCGCCCTGGGGGCGGGACCGGACCGGCGGGAAGAGGATGATGTCCTTGATCGAGGACGCGCCGGTCAGCGCCATGAACGCTCGGTCGACGCCGAACCCGACGCCCGAGGCCGGGGGCATCCCGTACCGGAGCGCCTCCACGAAGTCCCGGTCCATGGCGTAGTGCTCGGTGCCGCGGGCGGCGAGCTGATCGGCAAAGCGGCGTTCCTGGTCGTCCGGGTCGTTGAGCTCCGAATAGGCGTTCGCCAGCTCCACGCCCCGGCAGTAGAGTTCGAACCGCTCGATGCGGCCGGGCTTCGAACGGTGGCGCTTCGCGAGGGGACTCGTGGCCAGCGGGTGGTCGACGACGAAGGTCGGGCGGGTCAGGGTCGGCTCGACGTAGTGCTCGAACAGCTTGTCGAGGAACTTGCCCGCCGGAGAGGCGTCCGGAACGGTGGCGCCCGCTGCCCGGGCCAGGTCGCGCAGCTCCTCCCGGCTCCGCTCCGTGATCCCCCGGAGGCCGGAGGCAGCTTCGAGCGACTCGACAAAGTCGACGACGGCGAACGGGGGCTGGAAGACCGACGGCGCTTCGGCAGCCGCCGGGACCTCCGGCAGCAGCTCGGCGATGCGCCGGGCGAGCCGCGCGTACATCGCCTCCATGAGGTGCCGCATGTCGGTGTAGTCCGTGTACGCCCAGTACGCCTCCAGCATCGAGAACTCCGGTGCGTGCGTCGCATCCAGGTCCTCGTTCCGGAAGATCCGCCCCAGCTCGTAGACCCGCTCGAAACCGCCGACGAGCAGGCGCTTCAGGGGCAGCTCGAGCGAGATCCGGAGCTGGACCTCCTCGTCCAGGTAGCCGGACCGCGTGACGAACGGGTCGGCGGCCGCTCCGCCCGCGACCGTCCCGAGGACCGGCGTTTCCACCTCCAGGAAATCGTGCTCGTCGAAGAAGTGACGGATCTCGCGAACGATCAAGGACCGGGCCCGGAACCGGGCCCGGGTCTCGGACGACGCGAGGAGGTCGAGGTAGCGCTGCCGAAGCCGGACCTCGGCGTCCTTGAGCCCATGGAACTTTTCCGGCGGCGGCGCGATCGCCTTGGCCAGCATCGTCAGCTGACGCACGAGGAGCGAGGGCTCCCCGCGCCGCGTGACCATGGGGGAGCCCTCGGCACCGACCAGGTCGCCCGGGTCCAGGTCCGCGAGCCAGTCGGAGTAGGCGGGTTCCCCGACCTCGTCGACGCGCAGGAAGAGCTGGAGCGTACCCGCCTGGTCATCCAGGTCCACGAAGGCGGACCGACCGTGCTGCCGCACGGTCCGGATCCGACCCGCGACCCGGAGGTCCGGTCCGGACGCCGTGGCTCCCGGCGTCAGGGCGCCGCACCGGTCCAGGACCGTCAGCGTGGGCACGCGGTCGGGGAAGCTCCACGGGTACGGCTCGATCCCGCGGAGGCGGAGACGCTCGACCTTCTGCCGCCGCTCCTGGACCAGGTGAGATTCCTCGACGTCGCTCATCGGACCGGCGGCTGCCGGGGCAGGAGAGCCGCGGGACGAAAACCCTTCCCTCTATGAGGAGGCGGCTTCGAGGGGCAGGAACTCGCTGCCCCCTGGCCGAACGAGGACGAGCTGCTCCGGCGTGGGACCGGACGCCCCCGAGGCCTTGGCGTCGTCGTGCAGCAGGAGGAACGTGCCGAAGAAGAACTCCGATGTAGCGTCCCCGCCCCCGATTCCGTAGCTCACGTAATCGGAGAAGTAGACGTGGACGTGGCCCGAGTGATGCTGGCGGAGCGACTTGATGAACGGCTGGAACGACTCCGCGCCCTTGCGCGCCAGCTCCTCGATGAGGTCGCGCAGGATCGGGCGCTGCGACAGGCCCCCGAGACCATCGTAGGTGACGTAGAGCGCGGGTCTCGGCTCGAGCGTCACGACGCCGGCCCGGAGCACGCCTTCGACCTGCTTGGTGCGCATGGGTCGCGCCGAGAACGGGTGCTCGATAAGAGGTCTTCGGCCTGAAAAGCGGCGGCCGGGGCCGGCGCGTGCCGGTCCCGGAAGGAAACGGGTTCGGTCTAGTGCATGTGGCCCATGCCGCCCATGCCACCCATGCCGCCGGGCGGGGCCGGGCCACCGGCGGCGCCCTTCTTCGACGCGATGATGTCGTCGATGCGAAG
>JASHPT010000096.1 GCA_030037955.1 Thermoplasmata archaeon | reverse complement strand
TGAGTTCTTGCGGCCAAAGCACCTAAGGCAAGGCCGGTGAGCGGAACCGGCGCACAGTTTGAGGGTATCTGCGCATGACGGATCCAGCCTCGGCAACGACCCACGAGATTTTGGCCGTAGGTTCCAGGTTCCACCCGTGGGGTACTAGGGCCATGATGGGGATAGTTACTGCGGCGCTCGTAGGGATCTACTATTCCGTGATCGGTCCGCCGACTACCTCAGTTGCAGCAGCCGCTTGGCTACTGATCCCGACGATTGTTGTTCCCCTGTGGGTTTTTACTGAACTGGTATCGGAGCGTAGCGTTAGCATCCGACCAGAGGGCGTGACCATCCTCTATCCCTCGCGAGTCTGCTTTATCCCATGGGACCGCTTCCAACTCTCCTCGATTCAGACCTATCCGCGATGGGCGCGTACCGTGACCTTTCTGGAGGTGGACCGGCCTACCGGACTGATACGACAACGTGCTCATGAGGTGACACCCGAGCAGGCGAAGGTGCTGCTTGAGGCGATGCCGAACCCACCACAGACGGCCTTCGTGCAACGCCTGCTGGCAACCCCGGACCGGACTGCCGCGCGTTCGGTTTAGGCACCACAGAAAGCCCCTTCCGCGTTCTCGATGGGTTCTTGGGCGGGTAGGCAAACTGGGTAGGCTCCCCAACGCACGGATGTGAAAGACTCACAGAGCACCGGGGCGACTCCGATCACCCTCGTCGCGATGATCGCCTTCTGCGGACTGCTGCTCGGCTTCGCAGGCCCTGCTCTCAGCTTCGAGGACCTCGTCCAGATACACTCAACTGCATCCTAGGCTTGCGTCATGTCAGGCTCGGTGGACGCTGTCGTCTGGCTCCCTAAGCATGGCCTTGCGTGGCTTGAAAAACTCGCCATCGTGTCGGGCCTGATCGTAATCCTAATCGGCCTCGGGATTAACATCTGGGTGCCACCGCTCCATCCGGGACACCTGACGCCGGCTCCCGATGTCATTGGGATAGTCGCCTTGCTTGTGGTTGGAGCGGTTACAGGCTCCGTACTGTTCTGGTTGCGGGTACCTCGAGCAGTGGGAATCTCACAGAGTGGTATCATCCTCGCGTATCCGTTTCGGAAGGTTCGATACCCGTGGAACGACCTGATGAATGTGCTCGAGGTCTCCCATGACATGGTTACTTTCAACCCTCTCTCGTACAACCCGAAGAAGCAAGTAGGCTCGGACATGATTTCATATGCGCAGGCCCGGATCATCCTAGCGGACCCCAGATGTCCTCGAGTCTGGATGCGGGACGACCAGCGTCGGTTGATCATGGAAAGCCAGCCGGCGATTAGCCCGCGGTAGGTGCTAACGCCCAGCGAGTCCCCCCCACGTCCTCGATGGGTTCTTGGGGCTCGGAGGGGGTGCGGGTTGCGGATCGCGACGTATGGCTGACGACCCGACCCGTGAGGAGTTCGACCTGGACAGGCCGGGAGTCGCCGAAGTCGGTAGACAAACGCACCTGCTGGCGCCGCCAGCTGTCCCGGCCGCAGCAGCCAGACCCCCCAAGCTGCTGCCGAATCCGTACGGCCTCCGAGAGCGACGATTTGCGATGCTCGTCGCGGGCGCCTTCTCCGTGCTCCTGGTCGCTGTGACGATTCGCCTAGTCCTCCTGCCCGGTCTGGCTCTGGCGGCACTCGCGGCGGAGCTGGTCGCAATTTCGATTCCAGTTATCGCGTTGGAAGTTTACCCGGTCCCTCTGACCACCGTACTCGAGATTGGGGCGGACTCCGAGGGCCTTACGGTGGTCCGCGATAGACTGTTCAGGTCCGTGCACCGACTCATACTGTGGGAGGCTGTCGAACGGGTACACGAATCCGATTCGAAGAAAGACCCCGTCAACATCGAGTTTCGGGCCGAGTGGCCAGTGGGGTTTACAGCAGACATCCGGGTTTCGCGCGAGGTATTCCTTCAGTTGCGACCTCAGTTCCCGGCGCGGGTGGCTGTTGACTGAGCCCTCGAGCCTGTCCCTCTGCGAGATCGAATCTTGACTTCGGGCACGGGATTTACTGGTTCACGCCCGTGCTACCGGGGCTGCACCCGAAACAGGTACCTAACGCCCAGCGCATCATCATTACTGGCGCCACGGAGGAGTCCCCGCCACCCTGGTGTGTAATGATCGTTGCACTCAGATGCTTGCGTGAAAGTCGGGACCCAGCGACGATGCCGACTTCCGCTCCTGAGTCCCCTTCTGTGACGTCGATGGGTTCTTGGGGCGCGGATGGGGTGGTGGTCACGGTTCTCCGTAGATGGCCGACGACCCGACCCGTGAGGAGTTCGAGATGGACGGGCCCCTCTTCATCGGACTCGGCGGCTCAGCCCTCGTAGCGGGGCGTCGATGACGCGCTACGATCTGAGCGAGTACGCGGATTTGGGTCGCTCGCTTCACCGGGGGGCTCGCTGGGGGTTCGGAACTTTCGCCCTTGTGTCGCTCGCCCTTGTTTCGTATGGGGTGTACCAGTCCGAAGTCGGACCTGGACTCAACCTCATACATCTCGTTGGAATCGTGCTCGTGTACTTCATTCTGGGACTGTTCCTGTTCATTGCTCTTGCTTTCCGGCTGCCCGCGAGGGCCCTGGAGATCGACGATACAGGGTTTCGACTGGAGTTTGAACACGGTGCCCCGTACGTTCGGAAATGGAACGACCCACGTCTTCGAATCACGGGTGAAAGGACACGAGGGGCTGGTGATTCCCTCTCCCGCGGACGGCCCCGATGGTCGGTCTATGGGCCGATGGGCGGTTTTTCCGAGTCATTCATCCCCGAGGCCGCATTCGATCAAATTCTCCGGGAGTCTCAGAGACGCAACTTCCTCTTCGCCGAGCGGGCACAGACGCGACCGGGTTGGTATCTCTACACACTCACGCGGCCTCAGATCACCGCACTGTCCACTTCGTAGACAGGT
>JASHPT010000095.1 GCA_030037955.1 Thermoplasmata archaeon | reverse complement strand
GGAGACGCCGACCCGACCGACGACTGCGACCTGATGGCAATCGTCCAGCCCGGGACCCTGTGGGCGTATCTGGCGTTCAGTTTCGCCGCACGCCGGCTCGAACGGATGCGGGGAATGGCGAGGGACGACCCGCTGTGGTGCCTCAACTACGTGCTGGACGAGCGGGGAGCCGAGCGAGAGTACGCCGAACGTCGGGGCTTCCTGTTCGCCCGAGAGGCCCTCTCCGTGCGTCCGGTTTTCGGACCTGAGACCTACCGAGCGCTGCTCGACCGGACCGGATGGCTCCGGGAGGAAGTTCCCCGATTGTACACGGGCTGGGAGGCCGACGCCCGGTGTCGGTCGGCTCCCGAAGCCGCATCTCCGGGCCTCGCGATTCGATGCCTGAACGCGCTCCTGTTTCCGGTACTGGCGGCGTACCTTCAGGCCAAGGGGCTGTGGGCGAACCATCGATTGCGGGTCGCCGGTCAGGAGGGTCGTGGCTTCCGTACGGTCACCCGGCCCTCTCGGATGGCCCTGGCGACGATGGCGTTCGAACGCCGGTCAGAACGGTCGAGGCCAGCCGCTCGGAGTCCGAGATCGTCTCCCACAGCAGGTGGCTCCGTCGCGGCGGCAGCCGGTCCCACCCGGCCGCGAGCGTAGCGGCCGTTTCGGCGAGGAGAAGGCAGACGAGGCCCTCCAGTCCCCGGGGCACGTCCGCGACGGCCTGCCGGAGGAGGCGCACGGCTCGCCCAGGGTGCTGGGTGAGGTAGCGGCCCAACGTCGTCGGCGGGACCCCGACCAGCGTCCTGACCTGCGCATGCCCCGCCAAGATCCGTCGTCGCTGCCGGAAGTGGTCCGCCACGGTCCACGGCACTTCGACTGTCACGCGGGCCACCGGCGCGTACCGTAGCCGCCCCCCGTGCGCCGCGAGCCACGCCCCGATGTACGCCCCGTCGTTCACCACGTCGGCGGGTAACGGCGGGAGACCGGCGATCGGGAGGAGCATGAGTTCGTCGGAAAGGTGGGTACCCTCGCCCGTCCGCATGAGCTCGAGGTGGAGACGGTGATGGAGCTGCCAGAGCAGGCACAGCATCCGACCGAGCGGTCCGGGTGGAAGCTCCTCCGGGACTGGACGGCCCATGACGGCGAAGCGTATCCCCCCGACGTCCACCGGTCGCAGCAGCGCGGCCACCGCGCCGGGTTGCGCCCGGGCATCCGCATTGAGGAGGACCAGGAAGTCACCGGTGGCGACACGGAAGATCTGTCCGAGCGCGGAGGCCTTTCCTCGACGGTCCGGCTCGACGACCAGGCGGACCTCGGGGTGACGCTGGGCGAGGGACTGGGCGACCGCCTCCGTGCGGTCGGTGCACCCGCTCGCGACGATCCAGATCGTCCTCCATCGGACACCCGGCGGCAACTTCTGGGAGAGCAGCGACTCGACAGCCTCCCGGAGAGACCGTTCCTCGTTGAAGGCGACGATGCCGCCGACCAGCTCGGTCGAAGGCCCCGGCACCACGACCCGCCGCCTCCTCTAGGCGGCCCCACGCCGAAGTGGGGCACCTGCTTTTTGGTGCGCCGACGAAAACTCTTGGTGCGGCCGCGCAGAGCCGTTGCCGGTTAGCTCGGGGGATCGCCCGGCTTCTTCGCCGGCTTCGGAGCTGGCGCCGTGAAGTCATGCGGTCCCTCATCCGGTACGGTGGAGGGGGCCGTCCCGTGGGGCTGAGCCACGCCGAAGGACGGAGGGGGAGCCGACCGGCGCTGCAGCCCCAAGGGGTCCGGCAGGTTCGCCGCCCCGCGGCCCTGCACGTCGGTCCCGATCATGGAGGCAGACTCGTCGGACTCGGCCTTGATCTCGTCCTCGATGGACTTGATCTCGGTCGTCAGCTCGTCCTGCTTTGGAATCGGACCGAGGATGTCGTCCATCTTGCCGACCCGGGCCTCGAGCTCGTCCAGCGTGTTCAGGCTCCGGTCCGGAACGGTCCGGGACATCCCGAGGTACTCCGAGGCACCTTCGACCAGCCGGGAGAGCTCGAAGGGGAACAGGATCTTCGTGGACTGGCCGTTCCCGACGCTCGCGAGCGTGTCCAGCGAGAGGACGGTCAGCGCCTTCGAGTCCAACGGTCCGGCTCCGAGGGCCAGGATCCGCAGCCGTTGGGCCTCTCCCTGAGCTTCCAGGATCGTCGCGAGACGCGTTCCCTCGGCCTCGAGGATCTTGGACTGTCGGACTCCTTCGGCCTGCAGGATCCGGGACCGCTTCTGGCCCTCGGACACGAGGATCGCCGACCGCTTCTCTCCGTCGGCTCGAAGCACCGCGGCCCGCCGTTGCCGCTCGGCCGACGTTTGCTCCTCCATCGCGGCCTTGACGGGGCCGACCGGGTCGACCTCCTTGATCTCGACCGCTTCGACCCGAACGCCCCACTTGTCGGTGGACTGGTCGAGGATGTCCCGGAGACGGGTGTTGATCCGTTCCCGGTTGTAGAGCACTTCATCGAGCTCCATGTCGCCGATGACGGACCGGAGCGTCGTCTGGGCGAGGGCCACGGTAGCGACGTGATAGTCCTGGACCTGGAAGATCGCCTTCGGCGCGTCGACGACTTTGATGTAAATGATCGCGTCGACGTTGGTCGGCGAGTTGTCCTTGGTGATGACCTCCTGGCGGGGCACCTCGAGCACCTGCGTCCGCAGGTCGATCTTGATCACGAGGGCCAGCGGACTCACAAAGTTCAGGCCCGGATTCAGGATCCGTTTGTACGAGCCCAACAGGGTCACGATACCGTTCTGGTACGGCTGAATCTGGTACACGCTTCGGTTGATCAGGATCAGGATGATCGCAACGACGAAGATCGCGATCAGCGTGAGCTCTACTGGGTCGACCATACTTTTCGCTCCTCAGTTCTCCGTGCGTGATCCTTCGAGGGGACGAACGAACACGCTGACGCCCTCTCCGGAGACGACCCGGACCTTGGTGCCAGTCGGGATCGGCCCCTCGCCCCGGGCGGACCAGACCTCGGAGCGGATCTTCACCTTCCCCGTCAGCGAGTCCGGCACGACCGGCACAACCACGACCCCCGTCTCCCCCTCGAGCGATTGGACGGTCGTGCTGAGCGGCTCGTGGGTGGGAGCGACCCACCGATAGTAGGGCAGCGTCGCGAGCGCTGCACCGAGCGCCACCAACACGACGACCGCGGGACCGAAGTACGAATTGAGCAAGAGCCCGGGGAGCGTGAGATAGAGCAATCCGGCGGCAATCATGATCGAGGCGGGGATGAGCAGCCAGGCTCCCGGATGGATCAGCTCGAATCCGAACAGCGCGCTCCCAACGATGATCAGGACCGCACTGACCGCCAGATTCGCGACGTCGACCATTGTCCGCGGCGTCGGCGGAAGGGAAAAGGACGCATAAGGGGTTCGGGCGCTCACGCCCCCCGTCGCCCTTTATCCACCGTTCGGCGAACGGTTTTGTCCCCGTGCTGAGGTAGCCAGACGGTGTCCGACCCAGACGAACTCCTCTACCCCACCCGTACGGAACGGGTAGAGGACCGCCGGAAGGAGCGGCAGCAGCGGAAGCTGGTCGACGAGTTCTTCGACCATGCGACCCTTCTCGCCATCGGCCGGCTCGTGAACCAGGGGCACTTCCAGAGCCTCGATTACCCGATATCGACGGGCAAGGAAGGGGGCGTGTTCCGGGCGAGCGGGCCGAACGGATTCCGTGCGGTGAAGATCTACCGGATCGGCAACTCCATCTTTCGGCACGTTCCGCCCTACGTCATCGAGTGGCTGCGCCGAGAAGTGGGTGCCATGGGGAACACGGCCCGGATGATCTACGCATGGACCCGCCGGGAGCATACCGTCCTGACCGCGCTCCGGGCCGCCGACGTTCGGGTCCCTCAGCCGTTCGCCTGCTTCCGCAACGTGCTCGTGATGGAGTTCGTCGGCGCGGACGGCCTTCCGGCGCCCCCGATGCAGGAGGCCGTGCTCGGGGATCCGTCGGCAGTGTACTCCGACCTCACGACGCAGGTGCACCGCATGGTGACCTCGGCGCACCTCGTGCACGGAGACCTGTCGCCGTACAACGTCCTCGTGCTCGAGGACCGACCCTTCCTGATCGACGTGGCTCAGGCGATCTCGACCGAGCACCCGCAGGCCCGGGAGCTCCTCGAACGAGATGCCGCCCACTTTGCCCGGTACTTCCGACGCCTGGGTGTGGAGACGTCCGCCGACGAGTTCTTTGAGGCCGTCGGCGGGCGTCAGCTACCCGTGGGGGTGTCCGCATGAGCGTCCTCTTCGCCCGCATCCCCGACGACCGCATCGGGGCCCTGATCGGGCCGGGGGGAGCCACCCGGAAGGAGATCGAGGACCGAACCCGGGTCAAGCTCGACATCGACACGGAGGAGGGCACGGTGGGAATCTCCGGGGGTCCGGCGGACGATCCCGTGGGAGCGCTCCAGGCACGGGACATCGTGGTCGCGATCGGCCGGGGATTCTCCCCGCAGCGGGCGATGCGGCTCCTGCAGGACGACACGTATCTGGGCGTCATCGACATCAAGCAGGTGACCGGGAAGCAGTCCAAGTCCGCGCTGTGGCGTATCCGTTCCCGACTCATCGGGACCGCTGGACGGGCACGGAGTCGGCTCGAGGAGCTGTCCGGCTGCTCGGTCAGCGTCTACGGCAACACGGTCGCGCTGATCGGCAAGGAGGCCGAACTCGAGCGAGCTACGCAAGCGGTCGAACTGCTGCTCCGGGGCAGCGAGCACTCGACCGTCTTCCACCTGCTGGCCCGGCTGAGGACGGAGGCCAACCAGGCCGAGGCCCTCGGGCCCTCCGAGCTTCCGGGCGAGGAGTAGCTCCGCCATGGGCAAGACCGTCGCACTCGACCCGCCGGCGCTCGAGTGGGCGCACCATCGGTTCCAGGCCTACTACCGGTCGACGCCGGTCCTGCCGCCGTCCCGGTTCACCCGACGAGAGTTCGCCGCGTTCCCGTTCTCCGTTCAAACGCTGATGCGCCGCCACGCCTCCTTCCGCTCCGTCGAGGAGCTGCGCGGGTTCCTCCAGCAGGAGGCGCCTCGCCATGTCTACTACTCCTCCGCCTACTACCGGAGCCCGAGCGCCTCGACGATGGTGTCCAAGGAGTGGCTCGGCGCCGACCTCATCTTCGACCTGGACGCCGACCACCTCCGGCAGGCCGAGGGGAAGAGCTATGCCGAGCAACTGGTCCTGGCACGGAGCCGGTTCCGGGACCTCGTCGACGACTTTCTCCTGGGGGACTTTGGGTTCGACGAGCGCGACGTCGATATCGTGTTCTCCGGCGGCCGGGGGTTCCACGCCCATGTTCACGCCGAGCCCGTCCTGGCCCTGTCCTCCGGAGAACGCCGCGAGCTCGTCGAATACATCCTGGGGGTCGGCGTCGATCCGGGCGAAGCCGTGATTGAAAGCCGCGAGTCGGACCGCGGGCCGGCGCTCTCATTCGGGGCCGGGGGCGAGCTGGCCGGGATGGAGGGCGGAAGCCCGCGGGGCGGGCGGCAACGGCCGTTCCAGCGCCTCGCGCCACCCGACGCGCCGGGATGGCCGGGACGCCTGACGCGGGCGTTGTTCCAGATCCTGGCCCGCTGGGACGAGGGGGGAGTCGACCTGGCTGCGAAGGAGATGCGCGAGGCTGGGGCGCCCGAGGCGGTCGCCCGGGATTGGGCGAACCGGCTCGTCCGCGATGGCCGGGGCCGCCGGATCCGAGAGGGTCTGTCGCTCGACGTGTCGACGACGGACTTCCCGCCCGCGCTGCTGCAGCAGATCCTGGACCGGGCCCGGATCCAGGTGCAAGGCGAGACGGATGCGCCGGTGACCACCGACGTCCACCGGCTGATCCGGCTTCCGGGGTCGTTGCACGGAGGCACGGGCTTCCGAGTGCTGCCGTTGTCGCGAGACCAGCTCGACCGGTTCGAGCCGTTCGAGCAGGCTC